>NZ_JCAJZU010000005.1:0-354135 GCF_059510415.1 Shimazuella sp. NTD247
GGCTCCTTGTAAAGGAGTCTTTTATTTATTGTAGGAGTTTCATATTGGAAGCGAAAAAAATTTTAATAAATAGATGAAGACCTTTAGCTTCTTGGTATATATTTATTGTTTTTCGTCTGATTATCGTTGTACAATACTATTAATATTTATAAAAATAAAATTTCAGGGAGACTATATATTAATGGAAAAAAAAGCGGATATTGTTCGTGAAGGATTCGGGTACTTGGAAGGATTACGCTGGCATAACAATGAAATCTGGTTTTCTGATTTTGCGGCTAAAAAAGTTTATCGTATGAGTTCTGATGGCCATGCATTGCAAATATCTGCATCATTAGACGTGAAACCATCTGGACTAGGATTCCCTCTTAACAGTGATCCGTTAGTAGTAGGAATGGACGATAGTTCATTACGTCGTATAAAAGCAGATGGTACTACCGAGATTGTAGCTAGTTTTCTAGATAAAGCTTATGAAGCAAATGATATGTGGGTAAATCCGGAAGGAAGGGCATACATAACTCAGTTTGGATACGACCTATTTGCAGGTGGTCCTCCCGTTGCTTCTCATTTGATAATTGTACATCCAGATGGAACCGTAGAAGCAGATAAAGAAGATTTAATCTTTCCAAATGGTGTCCAACTCACAGCAGATGGAAAGACATTGATCGTGTCTGAGCTGTTTGGATTTCGAATAAATGCTTTTGATGTCGATGGAGATGGAAGATTATCGAATCGTAGAACCATTGTACAATTTGAAGATGAATTGGATGTATTAGATGGTCTTGTTTTAGATGCAGAGGGTGCTATATGGGTTACTATGCCTTACCGCAGTGAAGTTCGTCGGATTACGCTGGATGGAAATACAACTGATATTGTAAAGACTGCAACGGATGGGCATATAGTTGTTTCTTGTACACTAGGAGGAGAGGATGGCCGCAATTTATACATCGCTACTGCGGATGCTACTATAGAAAATTTGTATGGTGGAACTGCACGTATAGAAATGGCAAGAGTGTCTGTCCCTGGTTTGATAAATAATAATGAGTAGTATTTTTGCCCGCAGCCTGAAATACTGCATTAATCCCACGAATACAAGCAAGAAAAACAGCCACAATCATTTCATGGAGAGAAAGGAGCATTTATTATGGAAATTCACGACAAGGTCGTTCTTATTACTGGATCATCCGCTGGTATCGGACTAGCCACAGCACGCCGCTTTGCTGTAGCTGGTGCCAAATTAGCATTGGTAGCTCGATCTGCGGATGTACTCCATCATCTCGCTGAGGAATTGAAAAGTCAGGGCAGTGACGCTGTAGCTCTGCCTGCTGACTTGAGCGATTCGAAGCAAGTTCGACAGGTAATTGAGGAGACAGAACGTCACTTTGGTCGTCTGGATGTGGTTATCAATAATGTAGGACAATCTGCATTTGGCAGAATCGCCGACCTTAATCTTGATGACTTCCATAAGATCTTTAATCTCAATGTGATTGGTCCATTAACAGCCATGCAAGCTGTGATTCCTATCATGCGGAAGCAAGGAGGTGGCTTGATCATCAATGTAAGTTCGGTGGTCACCAAGATGAATATTCCTGGAATCGGAGCCTATGCGGCTACTAAATCCGCTTTGAACATGCTTTCCGATACAGCACGAAGCGAATTGGCCTCAGAGAAAATCCGGGTGATTTCGGTCTATCCACGTGTAACCGCAACAGGTTTTGGCAAGAATGCTCTAGGTGTCCGTCCTGTCCGCTCTGTTCGCCCGCAGCGGCCACAGAGCTCTTCCAATCCGCCTGATACTCCTGAATTTGTTGCAGAGAGAATCTTGGCGGCAGCTATAAATGAACCAGAAGAACAATATATGGAATAAATGATCAATGATCTTCGACCAATGGATTTGGTTTTTTGTTTTAGCATAATTTGGTGTATAAGGTTTAATGCAGTTTATACTTTGTGGGCAGCCTCTGTCTTTACAGATCCTAATGGAAGTTAGGGAATAGGTCTATTGCTTGAGGTTTTGATAATTTTCTTCAAACCAACCAAAATTACTGCATAGAATCTCATAAGTAGTCAAAACGATGATTCCGAGGTTTGTTATAGATTCAGACTGTAGAGTTTAATTCGTAAATCAAAAAAGAAACTACTGAGTTTAGGTGGTTTCTTTTTTTGTTGTACTGTTTATACCCAAATTGAATGTATTAAGAAGGAGCTTAGTATCCGTGTTCCCTACAAATACTTGGTCAATCTAACTAAATTTCATAAAAATTTTCTGCATTAGACCAGGTTTGGTGATTCTGCTGTTTTGAAAAGCGGCTATTTTCCATTCACTGTTTTCTTTTACCACTACATTGGTATTGATTGAATCACGTTTAGAAGGAGCTTTTTTTTGAAATCTTAGTTTCACTACCCCAAGTCCATGGAAAACTGCTACATCCGGTGTTAAAAATCGAAATTGTTTTATTTCTCCCAGTAAAATAGAGTCTCTCAATACACCATTCCACAGTTCTTGATGAACATCTGTGATTGCCTTACGCCCTCTTAGATGTTCTCCTTGGAAAGTTACATAGTCAGCATCTTCCGTAAAACAAGCACCATATGCTTCTCCATCTGCCGTATCCCAAGCAGTTGTTAATTTGTTAAATAAATTTCTGATTGCCTCTTGTTCTTTTTTTAATTCCACGTGAATCGCTCTCCCTTTTCTATTTTTTTATGTTTCTACGAGTGAATATAAGTTATTAAATGTCTCTCAAATGATGAACATACTTCTCTAACTATTTGCCTCCCGATACGCGTATCTCTTCTCCATTTACAAATCGATTTTCCTCTGATCCTAAATAAGCTATTAAACTAGCAACATCTTCTGGAGCACCAAGTCTTTTTGTTGGGAAGGATTATGCATAGGTTTGGATGATTTCTTTTGGAAATGCTTGGTCAACCCATTCCGTCTGCGTGAGTTCAGGCATTACAATATTGGAATAGATTCCGAATTCCGCTAATTCCATCGCTAATGATTTACTAAAACCATGAAGAGCAGATTTGCTCGCTATATTTGCTGTATTAAAAGCTTTGCCATCTTGAACTAGGCTAGATGATACATGTACTAAACGACCCCAATTGTTTTTTTCATTAACGGAACCACTGCTTTAGTAAGTAGATACGTTCCTTTGATGGTTTGATCGATAACAGAATACCATTTATCTTCTTTGGAGTTTTCGATAGCTGATTCCTCCCCCCCAAAAAACGGCATTATTGACAAGTACATCGATTTTATTTGTTTGCTTTTTTATATGTTCAACAGCTTGAGAGATACTAGTTGGATCTTTCAGATGAAGGTAAAGAGTTTTGCAAGAACCTCCATTGTTTGTGATTTCCTTTGCTGTTTCTTTTGCTAAAGAGGAGTTATGAGCATAAGTGATAAATACATTTGCACCTTCTGCTGCAAAAATTTTAGCTGTTGCTTTTCCAATTCCTCTTGAACCGCCTGTTACCAACACTGATTTATTTTTTAAACCATAATCCATGATGTTCTATCCTCTTTTTTATAATTAGACCGGTCTATATAATTAATGTAAAATGGAAACCAATTTATAACGATTGGTCTATATAAAAGATAAATCATTAAATATCATTTGTCAATACATTCAGGAAGTTGGGGGGATTTATTTGAGAAGATTGACAATAACTGTATAAGACGAATAAAATATATAGACCGATCATTATAAAAGGAGGTGTATGCAGTGAAAAATAAGTCTGACTCACCACGAATTCGACTAATGGAAGCTACTTTCCATTTGATTGAGCAGCAAGGTTATCATGGGACAGGACTAAATCAAATTGTAAAAGAAAGTGGTGCTCCAAAAGGTTCTTTGTATTACTACTTTCCAGGAGGAAAAGAAGAATTAGTAGCAGAGGCAGTGAAGGCATATGGTGATTCCCTAGTAAAACGTATCCGGGGCGTGTTAGCAGATGCAACAGATCCGGCTGAAATTGTTTATACGATATTTGCTAACTTTGCAAAAAAATTAGATGAAATGGGATGTACGAGATCAGGTTCGTTTGCTGCTATTGTGTTGGAAACGGCAAATAATAGTGAAAAACTTCGCAATGCTTGTGACCAATTATATGAATCTTGCAGGAATGCTTACCAAGGCATGCTGCTTTCCAATCATTTTTCGGAAGAGCAAGCAAGCCGCATTGCTACATTGATCACTAGTTCAATGGAGGGAGCAATTGTTTTGTGCCGTGCAAAGCAAAGCTCACAGCCTTTAATGGAGATTGCTGAGGAGTTAAAATTGTATTTAAAAGCTGTTCAGTGAATAAAAAGGGTACCTTTCTGGACAGCCTTTATCTCTTTTTTTAACGATGAACGTCCTCTGGTAACTTTCATTAAACTAATTCCAATATTGTTGCTTTTATTGTAAATTACATATAATATTCTGTTAAGAACGCACTTTTTAGTTAGTTACAGACTTAAAAGTAAGGTTTTATAGGGGAGTGCGATTACAGTTGATGATTCATCAAAATGAATGTCCGATTGAGGCAGTAATCCATGTATTAGGTGGTAAATGGAAGCCTCTTATTTTATGGAATTTGCTGGATTCTCCCAAGCGATTTAACGATCTAGAGAAACAGATACCAAATGTTTCACAAAAAATGCTCATCCAACATCTGCGTCATTTAGAGAATGAAGGGATCGTGGAGAGAAAAGTTTTTCCTACTGTTCCTCCAAAAGTGGAATATTCGCTGAGTGAATATGGAAAAACAATGCTGCCAATGATTGAAATGATGTGTGATTGGGGAAATAAACATAACGAGAGAAAACAAGAAGAACCAGCTTCCTAATAAGTTGGTTCTTTTTTATTAAAAATATTAGAAATAATGGTTTGATTGTATGGATAGTAGTAAAATATGAAATGTTAGTTCTTTTCCTAAAAAGGAGTTATACAATATGTTAAAAAATCATGGCAAAAATCACAGAGAAGTAGATTTGACACATGGAAAACTTCATGTATTTGCCAATGATGAAGTTTTCGCATCGTTAGAAGATAAGGTGTATCATATGGCGGATAATAATTTACAAATCCCGCGAAATGTTCATATGAGTTACACGCCGGATGCCCACGTGGGAATCGGGACATGTATCGGAACAACAGCTGTGTGGAATATGCGAGATGGATTTGTTTCTCCATCCATCGTGGGCTCGGATATCGGCTGTGGAATGCGTGTTCATTTGACCCCTTTGAAAAAAGAAGATATTCAAGATAAAAAACTACGAAGAGAGTTAATAAAATCAATAGAAAAGTTTGTACCAGCAAATGAACGTGCAGCTTCACACTATAAAAATATTCGGGTAGAGAAGATTGTCTCTGAAGGTTTACATGGTTTACCGCCAGAGTATATCCCAGATCGTTATACCCCTAAGCAACGCAAGTCGTTGACCCATGTAGAACATGCGAAATTTGAGTTTAATACCGATTTTTTAGATTATATTCCTGATAAAATGTGGAGTCGTGCTTGGCAGCAAGTGGGAACACTCGGAGGCGGAAATCACTTTATCGAAATTCAAGCGATCAGCATTCGGGAAGAAAATCGGGAAATTGCAGAAAAATGGGGACTGCAAGATGGACAAGTAGTCATCATGATCCACTCCGGTTCACGTGCTTGGGGCGGAATGATGGGGCCTAAATATAGCAAAGATTTTAAAGAAGCGATGAGCAAATGGGGTGTTGGAACACCAGATCCGAATCTTGTCTTTGCTCCGATTGATTCCGATCAAGGGCAGCAATATATTAACTTGATGCAGTCTGCTCTTAATTTTGCTGTTGTAAATCGTCATATGTTAGCATATGGTGTGCGTGAAGGGTTCAAAGAAGTTTTTGGAGCTGATATTGAAGCGCCAGTACTTTATGATTTAATGCACAATTATGCATTAAAAGAATTCCATCGCAATCAACCGATGTTGGTACACCGCAAAGGAACGACAAGAGCACTCCCAGCAGGTCACTTTTTAAATGCAGAAGCCTATAAAGAAACGGGTCATCCTGCATTAATACCAGGATCGATGGGGACTTCTTCCTATATTATGGTAGGTTCTGCTGGCGGAGAGAAAAACTTTTACTCGATCTGTCATGGTGCAGGACGTGTTCGTTCACGCCGTGCTACCAAAGAGTTAATTACCATTGATGAATTTGCTGAATCAATGAAAGTGGGCACAGATGAAGAAGTTTTGGTCAATCAACGTACTTTGCAAAGCATACTAGATGAATGCCCTCAGGCATACAAAGATGTGGATCAAATTATCGATTCGATCGAAGGGGCTGGACTCGCATCTGTAGTAGCAGAATGCAAACCGTTGGCAGTAATAAAAGGAGTGTGATTTGGGTGATCTGCGTGAGATAGTATTATATTCACGCAGATCATTTTATTTACTTCTTCTTCGTGATGATTGTTACACCGCCAACTACTTCACTACTTCCTAGTGGTACAAAAACATCTTCAAAGATTCCATCAGTAGAGTGGATTAGAATGCCATTTACATATTTGCCGGGATTTGTTTCTCTTGCAATCAAACGAATGGAAATTTTTCCGTTGACTAGTGTGTCGAACAAATGTCTCTTATCCAATTCTTCGTAAATTTCTTTCAATGTGCCATCAAAAGTGATGGTCATAGTTTGTTTATCTACGACAATTACTTTAGATTTAGTCATGGGAATCCTTTCTCTTTATAACTAGTTTCCCAAAATAAGTATAACTGAAATTGATCGAAAGATCTAAATTTAAATAGCCCTAAATAGTTGTGGACTATCGAGGGCTTATATGGAAAAATATTTTCATATGTGTGTGTTGTGCTGCACAGAGACAAATCGTCTCTGTGCAGATTTTTTTAATAAAGATCAACTAGCGTTTCATATCTACAGGTCGAACACGATCAGGAAAAATCTGATGAACAATCGTCACACCGAACTTTGTGATTCGTTTCTCGGACGGTATTCGATCATTAGGGGCAAATGGAATCGTATCGATAAGATTAGAAAGCGTATTCTCGAAAACATTGATGCCGTTACCATCCAGTGTCAAAATGAGATGGGGGCACCCAGGTGTTTTGATCGCGTAGCCGTCATAGGAAAAGATGCTTTGTATCTCTGTTCTTCCCCCTATGAAAGTTATCTTTTCGATCTCACCCTTTTTGTTCTTAATCTCGATTACTTTATCAGCCACGGGAACTCCTTTTTATTGACGTCTCCCAAAAATATTATAACTTAAAAAATAAGAAATAGTACTTAAAAAGTAAAATAATATTTTTATGAGAAATCAGTCTATTGTAATCGCTTTAACTCTCTGAAACGGCAAAGTAGTAGCTGTTTTCAAAAAAGCTAGTTATACAATTAAATTTCAATGGAAAATTTACAATGAATTTAACAATGTGAGTTTAATTATTTAAATAGCATTCTTATATTTTATGAGGTGATTTGCAAAGCTATTTTACCGTGAACATGCTTTGTTTCGCTGTGTTCATGTGCTTTGGCAACATCAGACAATGAAAAAATGTGTTCAATATGAACTTTTATGCGATTTTCATCCAGTAAAGAAGCTAATCTTTTCAGTATAGTAGGGTCAGAATCTATCATGTTCAAATTTTTTACAGTGAGATCTCTGCTTTGAATGAGAGGGGAATCATATTTTCCCCAAGTAGTAGGGGCCAAAGTACCGTTTGTTTTTAGAACAGATAAGCAACGCCAGCCTTCTTTTCCACCAACTGTGTCAATAACTAGATCTACTAAGGAGCACATAGGAAAAGAGGTAAGTACGATACCAATGAAAACATCAGCAAGAATGATGAGCTGGTTGATTTTTGGAACATCTTCCGATTGGAGTAAGGGAAGAGAATCATACAACATGGAAGAGATGACTTCCTATGTTGTAAGGATGGTAATGGGCGGAATGAGGTAGACAGGGGCCCGCAGTGAACAGCCTGTTTCCAAATGTTCACTGCGGGAAGATGAACCTATTCGATCACTTTACATTCTTCAGTGCATTACGCATCCACAGAAACTCAGGAGTATTAGCCTTCTTGATCATTTCCTCAATGATATCAGACAGCGTATTGCTCCTATTTGCCCAACGTGCTGCTAGAGGAACCGCAAATCCAAAGCCTTCGGGCAGATCTGGATCCCTTTCTGCCTCAATCTTCGATGCCTTCTCTCGAATCGAATGAAGAGCATCCTTCTTTTTCTTGGCAGAGAGCTCGTTGATAAGATCTGGATTGTTTACAAAATATGTGATGCGCTCACTAATAGCATCGATGGCACGAAGAGTTTCCAGGTGACTAGACATGAATCCTCCAAAAGTGGGAAATGGCTCTGTCTTAGTATTGTCCAAAAGAGACGATGAATCTATAAATGAGTAAAGCGGCCGAAGGGATGTAAAAAAGAAAAACTAGGATAAATTACCCTAGTTTGACACATTTACAAGTCTTGGTAAATCATATTTTTTAGCAATGCGTGATATTTGCTCCGCATATTTTTCCCCCATGTCAGGTCTGACCATTTGAATATAACTGACATAGCCGTTGATATATTCCCAAAAATGTGGGTGATTCTGTTTATTTTCTGTTTCTAATCCGTTTTTCTCTACATTGTGTAAGAGAGCCCGGAAACTTCGCATATCTTTTCGAGTGAGATTGACTTTTTCATTTACAACAATTCCAGTTACACGTTGGCGGCGGGAGGTGCGAAGTACACGCGTTTTTTCTTCGTTGATGGTAAAACCTTCGTATGCAACAACACTGCGCACATGATTCATGATGGAACCAATATATTTTTCTGTGTTTTTTCTTCCAGAGAATGTTAAGTCATCCGCATAGCGTGTGTACGTAAATCCTCTATCTAATGCTGTGTGAATTAATTTGTCGTCTAATCTTCTGCATAAAAGATTGGTAATGGCTGGGCTGGTACAGGCGCCTTGCGGTAATTGGCGTTCTTTCATCGCTATAAAATATATGTTATTGTCAAATCGTACTTCTTTACGCGGGGCTTCTGTACAGAGCAATGCAAACAAAGTACTGATGGCTTTGCTGTATCCAAATGATTCAAACAGTCCTCTTACCCGCACAAAAGAAATGGAAGGAAAGAAGTCCTTCAAATCAAATTTGATGACAACATCTTTTTGAACGTGCTGCTTGGCATTATCTACTGTACTCTTTCCGATCACAAAACCATGCGCTGCTTCGTGGATCGGGAGCAGATCGAGTATATGTTGTTTAATCCAAGATTGTGCTTTGCGCAATGTCGATTTCGGTGAAGAGATTTCTCGTTTTCCGCCGCTCTTTTTTGGTATCGTGAATCGGGAGTAATGATTAATGGTCGCTGTATTACGATGATAAGTTAACCATTTTAATTGTGAGAGGGTTATACCGATTTCTTCTGCTAGTTGCATTGCTGATCGAATCAGCGGTAAGCGAAAACCCATTAATTTTGCTTCATCTGTATCTGTAGAAACTAGTCCTGAAGATATCCCTTCTCCTGCATGAATAACATGCGATTCTTTGTGTTTCTCCCACTTCGCTTTTTTTGCTGCTTGTATTTTTTCTCGTTCTGCTTTCCGTTCAGCACGTCTTTGCTTGCTTTCTTCTATCCGTTTCTTTCTCGCTTCTTTTAGCAAAAAGTCGATATTTTTTAGTTCTTTGGAACGCTTTTGCAACTGTTGTAATTGTTTTTTTACTTCATGGTATTCATCATCTTCTTTTGCTTGCTGTTGTTTTTCCTCTTCACTTAGATTTGGGGCTTCCCAAAAGCCTAGTCGAATCATTTCGGCGCGAATGGTTTCTACTTTTCCTTCTGCTCGAATTTTACTAATCCATTCTTCCCGGGTTAACATTTTGTTTTCTTCTTCCATAATAAGGGTATGTCCTCCTTTCCTATGATTTTTGATGGGCGTGCAGTAGAGCTAGCATGTGTTCACATGGACCTTGCATCAAACGATTTTGTTTATAAAAATAGCAGGAGCATTGCCCAGAAGTGATACGGCCGTCTGCATCTAGCGAAAGACTTGTCTTTTGCTTTTCCGTTGTTCCTTCTAGATTCCAGCCGTTCGAAACTGCTTGCCGTTTGGTAAGTTTGATTTTGTTATCTGTTACTAACCGCTGTGCTAGTTCTTCTCTTGGATTAGTGTATTTTAATTGATCCATTGGAAGTGGATCACGAGTTAGTTCACGTAAGCGATATTTTCCGATTTCTAAGTCAAACATCACTCTTCCTGCACTGCATAGCTGGCGAAGAGCAGCTTGTACCGTGTTTGTAGACAAGTGAGTCCAACTTGCTAATTCCGAATCTGTCGCAGTTTTCCTCCCTTTCAACTGGGCAAAAACAAGTGCTGATTGATTGGGAGTCGCTTTTGTTCCCGTTCCGACCATTAGATCAAAATTTCCCGCACTTGCCCAGTCATTGCGAGTCCAACCAGACAGCCCAAGTGTAAAACTGAGTTTTCCCATATCAACAACATAAAAACTCGGCATTCCTGTTCCCAGCAAGTGTACTGTTATTCGATCTGCAAGTGGCAGCAGTCTTTCTAATAAAAATAGGCGCCTGCGTCCCCATGTACGTATCTCTTGGGCACTGTCGCCTAGATAGATAGATCCTGGAAAAGTTATTGTTTCGTTCCAAGGTTCTATTACCAACTCGACAGGTTCTCCTGGTTTTAGCTTGTATTTTAAAGAACGAGGACTATTTTTCTCCTTGTGTTTACGTAAAAAATTACAGATGTTATAAAGATCTATTGGTTTTAATTCAAAAGAAGAAGTAGGCATGCTCATGGCAGATTGTACTTGTAAAAATCCGCGAATCCAGCTGGTGGGTACGTCAATTTTTTTCTCTTTGTATACTTCTCTTCCTTGTGTGGCTACTTCAAAACCAGTGGGATCTACTTGAAATTCTGTTGGTCGATAAGTGCGAATACGTTTTAATTCTGCAAGTAAATTATCCGAAAAATCAATGTTGGTAGTGCCGTATTGAAAATCTTTTATGTCAGCAAAGAGTGCTTCATGCACCGCTAACCTTCCGTAGGAAGATTCATCAAGAGAAAATGCTTCAAAAAATACTTGGTCAGGCGCGACGGTGATTACAGGATCTAAAACAAACCAAGCATCTTTATCGTTTTTGTATAACCAATCAAAGTATTTTCGTTGGGATTTATAGTAATCGCCCATCCGCTCGCTTCGAAGCTTATTTAGTTCTTTTAACCGGCTTTGTAATTGGTAAATTTGAATAGATAGATCTTCTTTTTCTCCTAAAATATTAGCGATATCTAATAAATATTGCTGTTTCACCCATTCCTGGTAAGCAGAGTTATCTTTTGATTTATAGTTTAAATCAGAGACAACTACATCTCGTAAAGCGATCATTGCATCACGGTAACGGATTGGATCAGCAATTTTTCCCCGAAAAAAGGTCGGCTCTCTTCCTAAATCAGGAGCGAAGTTGACCAGAGTGTTACCCCCTGTATGGCTGACTCCGCTCGAAGAAGCATAAGTTTGTTGAAATAGCACCAAAAGACCTCCTTATTGAATCGTGATAGGTGTTTCTAAATTCGGATAGCGTGTTTGTATGTCTGTTAAAATCGACAAAATACGTTCGAAATCATGTTTTCCGCCCGTATGAGCGATATCTTGAAATACAGGTATAATCACTTCTGCTATTTGTTGGTCTTGTTTTGCTAAACGATGCAATAACTGAAATGTCATTTGTTTTGCTTTTCTTGCTTGATGCACTTTAAACAGGATCGTTCGGAAAAATAGTTCTAAAGTTTGAACCTTTGCAACATTCCATGTGATTTTTTCTGCCAGCGAAAGCGCATATTCTTGGACGAATATGTCTGTGCTCTCACTTGCGCGTAACAGCAATGTGCTAATATCGATGTCTTCAAAATGAATGTCTACCAGTTCCATGCCAAATGCTTGTACATCTTGGCGGGCACTATCAATAAGTCCATAAATAAGGGTAGGTGTGAATTGATCAGCTGATAAGCTTCTCATATAACTAAAAGCCCAGCTTCTTGTGTCATCCCATTCTGTCTCCACCAGTTGTACTAATTGCTCATCTGAGAGATCGTATATTCTTTGGATTAATAAATTTCTAGCTTCTAAGCGGCATAGTGCTATTTGGTTGTGAGACAATTGCACCAATTGCTCAAGGGTAAATTGTTCTGCTGTTGGTTTTTTCGCAGCGAAAATCCTTGCCCCTAATGTTTGGAAATTTGTATCATGATGCTCCAGTAATCCTAAAATTTGATCTAATGATGTGTCTGCTAATGCAGACAAAAACATTGTCCCGAGCAAATCATTTTGAATGTAGTTACGGCTTTGTTCGGCAATAGCGGGCAACATCATCTGTGCCCATAGTTCGTCCAAAAACTTCGGTAAAATCGGTATAAGCCAATGCATACGATCTGCAAAAAATGGTGTAAGGAAAACTTGGTTATCTTCATAAGGTATTGCACACCATTTTGCTAAGAACTCCGGTGTACAAGCGAGTGACATATAGTCTTTATGGAAAACATTACGAGCAGATTCACGTATTGTTTCTGCTTCATGCTCTAAAAAGACTAATAAATCGTCTGCACAAAATGGATGAAGCGGCAACTGTACAATAGAAATAAGCAAAGCAATAAAACGATGGACAGTTGTATTCGTCTGTGCTAAAAGAGGGGTTAACATTGGTATAGTGATGATCTCTGCAAGCACTGGCTTAAGTTCTTTTTCAAATAATAAATACCATTCTTCTAAAAACACAGATGTTTGGGATTTGCCTATTTTATGAAAACATTGTTTGATCAGTTTTTGCTGAGTTTCTTTGGACCAATATGTAAAATTATCTCGCAAGAAATCATTTGCTAATTGACGGATACGAGGGTTTGTATGTGTAGAAAGCATAATCCAGCGATTTATATCCGGATTCGATTTATCCAAACGATTTAAAAGTTCTCGTACTGCAAAGTCTTGTCGATATGGTTCAGTCGATTGCAGTAGTTCATGAATGATTTCGTCAGACAGATTGGAGACAAAATCTTTATTGCCAAGACGCAAAGCTCGTCCTGCAAAGTGCACGACAGGTGATGCTTCTGCCTTTAATAGCAATTGCAGTAGTTTATCTGGATGCTGATCCCATAGATGTGGAAAGGCTTCTTCTCTGTCGTTTGGGCAATCATTGGAGTAAGCATCGGTTTTTTCTTGCCATGTTGAGCTTCCATATGTAAACCGCTGACTATGATGATAAAGAATATGATTGAAAACCCAGAACTCCTTGAAAGATCGAACAGATTTTTTTTGGTTGTTTGCAGTGGTTATCATAGTAGGTTTTGCATCGATGTTTTTAAATTGAAAAAGAAAATCATACGCCATATTGATATATTCTTGTGATCTCTTTTTACCTAATTTCCGCAAGGTACGCCAGCTTCGTTTGGTCAGATATCTCCTAGTACCTGGGGTAGACCCCGTTTTTCGGTCGGAACGGTTATCCGGATTTTGAACGTAAGTGTAATAATTGCGATCCACTTCAAAACGATATGTTAGCATGCTCCAGATCTCGACATCTTGCTTTTTTTCTGCAAGTTTATAGATTGCTTTTAAATACCGTGTATAAAGTTTATTGGTTAAATGATAAAAGTAATTTCTGTTGCGATAGCTGTAAAAGTTGTAGTAGGTAGCGTATACACCTGCACTTGATGCCAGTTGGTTAAATTTTTGGGATGAGTGGAATGTAAGTAATTGTTTTAATCCTTCTTTGGCTAAAGGTTTGTCTTGTAAGTAAAGAGTCCAAATCCATGAGCGGTCTCGTGCAGCGAGTTTTTGTGGACTGGTATATGTATATCGATCTCTTTTGTCATTCCATACATAAGAACTCTCTAGTAACATGACAAATTGTAATAACTGTTCAACAAAAGCTGGATCATTTCGATCCAACAGTGCTTGTAATTCTTTTGGTAAAGGGCTTAACGGCTGTTTGGATTCCCACCAAGAAATATGGTTTTCTAATTCATGCCATTCTTGTTTTAACGTAAGGGCACTTTTTTCTTTTATCTCATCTTTTAGCACAAGTTGACTCCTCTCGTTCTTGCATCGTGTTTGTGAAAAATAAATGGGAGCATAGTTTGAATTCGCATTATGGTCCTTTAAAATACAAAGGACTTGTCTTTGAAGTGAATAGTACAATAATATTTATAAATATTGAGAAAAACGTAAGGTTTATAAATTTTTTAGACGTATTTTCAATAAATATATATGATTTAAGAGAATTGCGTCAAGAAAGAACCGAAAATATATTCGCAATTAAAAGATAAAAAAACCTAGTTACAAGTTTAGTAACTAGGTTTTTGCAAAAGTTATCTACGAAAACACTATGATCTGGTAACGCCACTGAGCTAGACCCCGTATAGGGGGGTCGATTGTGATCGCGGCTATGCCTACTTAGGCGGTTCACAATCACCCCCCTATACGGTAGGGCTAGTATAGTAACGCGGGGCCAGATGATGTATGAGAGTCTTGCGCGCTGATATGGCGTAACGCCATACACTAAGAAGCTAGATAACTTTAAAGTTTATGTACACTTTTCAAACTACAATCACAATTTAACATAGAACATATATTTTTGCAAATGAAAATTTTATGTAAATAAATGTAAGAAGACAGGGGGATAGAATACAAGGGAAATGCAGTTGCGCCCCCCTATTCTTTGGTGGAAAGGAGGGCGAGGGCTGTCCCGTCAATCGTTTTGCACCCGAGGTGGTGTCGGGATGTATTGCTATGCGGTACAGTTGCTCTTACCGTAAAGGCTAGAGCTGGAACATCGCTTCCAGAAGCGGCTCCAGGTTCTCCCAACGGTCCTTTCGAGGAAACGTTTCCAGAAGCCTCTTGGCCCCGGCCGTCGTCTTTTCCATGAAGTAGAGCTCAGAGAACTCCTGATCCGATCCCTTCTGGCGAGCCATCAGCTGCTCTTTGCACAAAGGAGTCTGCGCAAAGAGCAGCTCGATGCTGCCGTTCTTCCGCCGCCCGAGAAAGGCAACGGAGTAGGAGGAGATGTCCGCAGGACTGTTTGCATCCAGGTTCATCTCTTCCTTCATCTCCCTCTTGCCGTTGGAGATGAGGGGGTTCGGCGCGTCCATGTCGTCGTCGTCCAACATGCCGCCGACACCAACGATTTTTCCAGCGTGGTGTGTGTTTGCTCCGCTCTTCGCGAAGACAAGGATGCCCTCCGCATTCGACGATCGAGACGACGTTGACCAAGGCTCCAGGCTGCCCAGTACTCCGGATCCACTTGAAGACATCGTAGCTCGAACGGTAGACATGGTAGTGACGGCCATCCTCCGACTCCTCGGCGACGATGTGTACCCCGCCGATTGTGAGAGTGGGGTTTTTGGCTGTCTCTTCCAGCCAGTTTTCCTTGATCTCCTCCCAGTCCTGGGAGGAGAGAGGCAGGTCGCCGATCGCCTCCACACTGAACTCGTCGAGGGTGGTACCGGCAGGCAGGGGCGTAACGCTCATGGGACTTCCTTCTGACAGAGAGTTCGGTTGTTGCTTTTGGTATATTACAAAGTGGAGTGGTTTGGTATAATTGGAAGAAGCGATGTATATCATTATGTTAAAGGTTATTTTTGCAGGAATATCAATGTTTTCTCTACAAACAAAAAATAAAATGAAAAAAGTAGTTGACAATAGGTTGCCCAACAGGTTAAGATAGAAAACGTTCCTGACAAAAACAAAGTGTTTTGGAGAGGTGTCCGAGCTGGCCGAAGGAGCACGATTGGAAATCGTGTAGGCGGGCAAAACCTGTCTCGAGGGTTCGAATCCCTCCCTCTCCGCCATTCTTACATAGATGGCTCGATAGCTCAGTCGGTAGAGCAGAGGACTGAAAATCCTCGTGTCGGCGGTTCGATTCCGTCTCGAGCCACCATTTAAAACACTTTTTATATATGCTGGCATAGCTCAGCTGGTAGAGCAACTGACTTGTAATCAGTAGGTCGCGGGTTCGACTCCTGCTGCCAGCACCATATCTTCTTCTAGCCACCAATTATTAGGCTTGGTGGCTTCTATTATAGGGGCGTAGTTTAATGGTAGAACAGAGGTCTCCAAAACCTCCAGTGTGGGTTCAATTCCTACCGCCCCTGCCATACATAAAAAAAGCTACTCATTTTGAGTAGCTTTTTTTATGTATGGAGTAAAATATGTTCTACTTGTTGTAAGATGTCTTCTGCTCTTGTGATCCATTTTTGGTCAATGGGATGATCTTCTACAGGGATAGGAGCGGTGAATTGATCAACCATCCCGCTGAATACTCCTGTATCTGCTGCAGGGTCGTTTGAATCGTCGGTGCGAAATTCATGTTTGATAACAAAGGGCTTGCCGAGTCGAATAACAGTGTCAGGATCACCAATATCACCAGTCACTTGGAAGACAGGTATACGCAAATAGTACCGGTTGCCGTGCTCTTCTTCCCAGTCTAATGCTTTATCAAAATATCCATGTTCATATGTAAATCCGCCGCCTAGATGGAAATCTTCCGGTTCTAGTTTATCTGAAATCACATAAAATTTCTCTATTTTTCCTTCGAGAGGGGAGTCAATTGGGATCATATGAGAAAAGCTCCTTTTTCATCTAGTGTTTGTAGATTGCGTTTTCTCATACATGATTAATGGTGGGGGATATTTTTCTGCCTCTAATCAAGTGATTAGAGGCAGTCCAAACCCGGAAGTTATGGTTTGGATAGACAAATCTTTAAGAAACTACGACACATTTGTTGCCCAATGCTTTTCAAATGTTGTTACTTCTTTCTTAGAGAAGAATTCTCCCTTTGCATCGAACAGAGGAAATGTCGTGCTCTGATCTTTCTCAGGATGCTTGATCCTGATTTGCGGATAAAAGAACTGATGGAGGTACTGTTCGCCGACCTTATGGATATCCGCGAAAGGATAGCGGATCATGTCAGTGCGGAACATAGAGAAGTAACCAACTGTAAAGCTGATCTTCCGGTTTTTGTGGGTGAGTGTCACCTGAGTTGTGCCCATTGTGTGGTAGTATTCGATTCTCTCCTCGATTTTGTTAGCAGAAATTTGAACCGAAATGTCTCCATGAGCAGTTGGAAGAGTGAATGTCTTTTTCATCTGTTTCTCCAAAGTCGTTGTCCGCTTACGATCATAGTTTATCAAATTATGTATGAATGAGATAGTGATCTATCGAAAAGAGGAGGATTGCAATTGGGGAATAATGTGTTGTGCCTCTAATTTTACATTAGAGGCACTTCCCAACGCGAAAGTCAGGGGTGAATAAGACTACTCTCTAGGTCGTCAGTAAACAATGAAAATGCTTGTACCATGTGAGGAGGCATAAACTGCCCTTCTTCATCAAACAGGGTACATGGGATTTCGAACTTCCCCTTCACATCTTCGATACACATTCCCGGGTGAAAATACTGCACCAAGCAAGCCTTCTTTACATGACTTGTATCCGCGTAAGGAGGTTGGATCATATCTGTCCGATGAAACGTGATGCGTCCAGCAGTAAAACGCACCTCTCGCTGTTTGTATCCAAGCGTTACATGAGTCTTGCCAGTTGTGCCGATCAACTCCTCACGCTCAAGGATATAATAAGCAGAAATGGTGATGGAAATCTCGCCATGTACGGTTTGCAGTTTGTTGTTTACTTCCATTATGACTCCCTGAGAGTAAGTCCGATGTTAAAGTAAATGTAACATATTCTTACTTTGCAAAATAGTATGTCATATGGGATTGCTAATATAATTTTGTATTGACTTTTATGAGGACTATGGTAAACTATTCAAGTGTCTGATGGAAATCCTTTTGTCGAGATTCCACCCACTTAATTAATTTGAAAATACATAAATGTATATGGCGGCATAGCCAAGTGGTAAGGCAGAGGTCTGCAAAACCTTTATCCCCGGTTCAAATCCGGGTGCCGCCTCCAAATGAGTATTGAAGCAACTTTATTCGATTTTTTAAACACAGAAAATAACGTGAATTTAACGTAGACCACAAAAAACACGTACCTTAACCATCTGCTTTAAATGGGAAAGGTCGTGTTTCTTTGTGTTTGAAAATAAAAGAAAAAAACTTACTGTTAGGCCTAGAACCAGCATCCGTTTCAAGAAACATAATTTGCCCAAATTTTGGAGGGGACATTGTTTTTAGCTTGATGTGCATGAACAGTGAACCGCCGCAAGAGGAAACGAGTCGTTTATGGATTTTTTAATGTCGTATTTGCCATTCGTCATAATATTCATAATACAGGCTTCTGCCCAAACGCCACAAGGAATAGAGTGACTAAATAACGTACAATGTATATATCGGATATACGAAAGTACCCTGATCTAACAAAATATTTGATTTTAGGGAATTTGACGTAACCTTGAGGAGTTGGGCAAAAACACTAATTGGAAATTTTTATGTAATTTGCTTTGATTTATAAAATATTATTGTATTTTTTATTCGTTTTTAATATTATGGTCACATTAATTGTTAAACGGACAAGGTGATACAATGAAAAAGTTTGGTATTATTTTAACATCATTCGCACTTGTTTTTCTAATAGTCTCTGGGTGTTCTCCTGCAAAATCAAGCAGTGATACTAATTCAAAAACAAAAGTAACAAAAAGCATCAAAAAAGAGACACCTCTTATGATTTTAAAAGAAAACCAAAAAGTGATGAATACAATAAAAGGCCTGAAATACACTAGCACAACGAAAGAAGTAACAGTTGATGGCAGCACCAATTATACGGAAATTGGAGAGGAGCATTTCAATCCTGGAATTTCCCATTTTACAAACACATTAAATAAGGAATATTATTATGATGAACAATATGTTTATACGAAACAAGATGGTCAGTGGTACAAAAAACAAAATTCAAATGGAAGTGTTTTCGTTACTAATGTCTTCCCGGATTTAGTCAATAATCTTGTTAAATACCTTGGAACGAAAGAGCAAGCTCCTGGGATAACGCTTCAAAAAATCGGCAATGATTATGTCATTACAACCGATTTATTGATCGTAAAACAACCTGCTATGACTGAAAAAGAATTTACTGAATTCAAGAAAAGAAACCTGTCCAGTAAACAAGTGATAACCATTGATTCCAATACATTTGAACCAAAAAAATTCGAAGATCATACGCAAAGTAGAAGCGATGTAAAACGAGATGTCGAAATGAAGCTAACTCCATATAATACACCTATTTCTATTCCAGCAAATGTTTTAAAAAATGCAAAATCAGGTCAATAAAATAAGTAGAACCGAGGGGCATGTAAACTCCTCGGTTTTTTTAGCGTTTCACCAACAATCATATGAAAATCATATGTTCCCCACTTTAATCCTTCAATCCTATTTTCATACTTTTGCTTCCGTTTGAAAAAATATGACTGTCGGAACCAATATCAAAAGGTGTTGTCCTTGGGTAATCTAACTCTGCTACCTTTGCAAAATACTGACTAGATGATGGTTTTATAGTTGATATTTTATCGTAAAAGTTGGAAATAATTTTCCCTTTACTTCTACTTCATAGAAATAGATTATTGCATTGACACTCCACACGGCTAAAGCCGTGGGATTCTTGGGACGATAGCCTCATGACTATTTCATTACCAAGCTAACCCCGTGTGCCCCGCGGTTTACGAATGTTAATTTCATCTTCGCCGTGAACAACTTGGTTTTCGTTATTTCGTCTATACATATATCACCATACGAATACTTGTTTGTAAAGTTGCTTTTTCAAAAGTTGGACTGGTGAAGGAAAACTCCTTTCCCTCGTCCAACGCTTGCTTTCATCCCACGATTAAAACCGTGGGTTTTCTCGCTCGCAATGCTATAATAACTGGGGTGATTTTCTCCTTTTCTTACAGTAAATTGGTCAAGACGTTTAGGACGTGGAAGGATGAAAAATGATTAAAAAAATATTATTGTCTTTTGTTATTTGTTTATTGGTAGCTGGGTGTGGAAATGCAAAACAAGAAGATAAAGAAACCGAAAAGACAACTCAACAAAAAACAACACAGGCGATAACCGACTTAAACACGATGTTAAAACAAGGGCCGGGTTCCTATGCAGCAGATACATATGATCAGAAAGTGTTTGAAGAAAAAGTATTGTCTGCATTTACGAATGCAATGGATGGAAATGAAGTCTATAATCAACTGGTGCGTTATTTAGCAGAGGGTTATACAGCAGATATTGATAAGATGAATGCGGTCGACCCTACTTATATGTTGCAGCACAATGCTCCATCGACAGGAAATAGTAATACAAATGCAGATACGAGGAAAAAATTACATGTACAAATATTGCTGGATGCAAGTGGGAGTATGGCCGGCAAAATCGATGGAAAAAGCAAAATGAATCTAGCAAAAGAATCGGTAGTTCGTTTCGCTGCAGATCTGGGAGCCGATGTAGATTTATCGCTGCGCGTATATGGACACAAGGGGAGCAATAGTAAGCAAGATAAAACAATATCTTGTAATACATCGGAAGTAGTTTATTCGGCACCTGCTTATGATGCGAACAAGTTTAAGAGTGCGATCGGCAAGGTTCAGCCTACTGGCTGGACTCCATTAGCGAAAGCGATGATAGATGCAAAAAAAGATTTGCAAAAAAATGTTTCTGCTGAAGATGAAAATGTTCTCTATATTGTCAGTGATGGTTTGGAATCGTGTGGAGGAGATCCTCAAAAAGCCGCAGAAGAGCTCCATCAATCCAATGTGAAAGCAGTTGTAAATATTATTGGTTTGGATTTGAAGACTTCAGAGAAAAATGCACTTGAACAAATTGCGCAAGCAGGCGGCGGGAAGTATTTAGAAGTGCAGACAGCAGATGATCTAGAACGACAATTGCAAGAAGCAAATGCAGAGCTATGGTTGAAGTGGAAAAACTGGGGTGCCATCAGCCAAGTAGATATACGCAACCAGTGGTCGGAAAAATATATGGAACTAGTGACGACGAGCGAAGCTTCGCTCAAAAAAATTATTCGTGAGCATGATCGTCAAGCAAAGGCATTGCTATATTTGATGAACCAAAAGAAAATTTCGGATAAAGCATATAGTGCTGCCACAGATTTAGTAAACAAACGTTATGAAATGATATCTGCCAAAATAAATGATACAAGAGATAAGAAAGAAACACAGTTTACGAATCTAAGAAAAATAATGGAACAAAGAATAGCAGAAGATACAAAGAAAATGCAAGAAAATCTTCAAAATTGAATCGTTCCAAAGCCAAACCTTGTATATAAGGTTTGGCTTTTTGACTGTTTTTAGAAAAAATCTATTGACATTTATTAAAATTGTGCTAAAATCATTTAAGTGTCTTTCTTTTGCTATCCGTTATTATGCGGGTGTGGCGGAATTGGCAGACGCGCAAGATTCAGGTTCTTGTGGTCATTATGACTGTGGAGGTTCAAGTCCTCTCATCCGCACCAAATAAAGTATTGACTTTTTCAAAAAAAAGAGTTATGATGTATTTCGTTGTTGAAAATCAAATATGGGCCCTTAGCTCAACTGGATAGAGTGTCTGACTACGGATCAGAAGGTTAGGGGTTCGACTCCTCTAGGGCCCGCCATTTTTAACAATGAATTACTTTTATGAGCCCTTAGCTCAACTGGATAGAGTGTCTGACTACGGATCAGAAGGTTAGGGGTTCAACTCCTCTAGGGCTCGCCATCATACATAACAAAAAAGATGAAAGCATAATTATGCTTTCATCTTTTTTGTTTTTCATAAGTAAATAAGATGGCAGCTTGAAAAGATTTTTTGTAGCGTTTTCGCTCAGTCCAAGTGGACGAACTATACTTTGTTTGTTTTGTAGATAGGGGAGGATTTATGTATTTCTTCTTTGTCGGGTTTTCCCATTGTTCTACTTGTTTCCCATTGTTAGGCTTGTCTTGTTTTCGATCAGCCTCCCTATGCTTGGTATTATAGTAAGTATACTTGTTTTTAAGTGGATGGCTTGAAATAAGTGGAAATTGAGCTTTTGCTGTCATTTCATAGGAGGCAAACGGCCATTCTTCTGGAAATAGATAAAATTTCGAGAGGTATTGGTATAGATAAAAAAATGAAGTGAAAAGGATAAGGAAGCATACAAAAGTTGCAGTAAACCAGTGTATTCGAAAATGCTCCATTTTTGAATAAAAAGTTGATAACACAAAGGAGTTATTGGTCGAACTGTATTTCATGCCATCACTCCTATTCGATTGATAACAATATATTACCATAAATTTCAAAATTCAGCAAAATGACACAAAAAAAAGAGGCAGCGCCTCTTTAATAGGTGTTTTCTATAATTCCGCCTCCAAGACATGTTTGGTTATCATAAAAAACAACGGATTGCCCGGGGGTCACAGCTTTTTCTTTTTCAGCATATTTTACAATTGCAGTACCATCGCTTTGTGGGATAACGGTAACAGGTACATCTTTTTGCCGATAACGAAATTTTGCTGTGCAATCAAATGGTTTGGCAGGCATTGTTGGCAGCAGCCAATTTAGGTTACTAGCATGAAGACCTCGAGAATATAAAGCCTCATGTTTTGCTCCTTGGACAACATATAAAATATTATGTTTCATATCCTTTTTGGCTACAAACCACGGTTCTCCTGATCCATTTTCAAATCCACCGATCCGCAGACCTTGTCGCTGGCCGAGGGTATAGTACATCAAACCATCGTGTGTCCCGATTTTTTTTCCTTCTAGCGTATGGATTTCTCCAGGTTTTGCAGGGAGATATTGACTCAAAAATTGACGGAAATTTTTTTCTCCAATAAAACATATACCTGTACTGTCTTTTTTCTTTGCTGTGGATAGTCCCGCTTCTTCCGCTATTTTTCGCACTTCTTGTTTTTGCAGGTGTCCAATAGGGAACAATACACGGTCTAGTTGAGCATGATGTACAGCATACAGAAAATAAGTTTGATCTTTGCTAGGGTCTAAACCTCTTAACAAAGTGGAGCCGTTATTACCATGCTCGACTCGGGCGTAATGACCAGTAGCAATATAATCAGCCCCTAATTGCATAGCTTTTTCCTGAAAATCACCGAACTTAATTTCCCGATTACACATTACATCGGGATTGGGAGTTCTACCAGCTTTATATTCATCGAGAAAGTATTGAAAAACTTTATCTGCATATTCTTTCTCGAAATTAACTGCATAATATGGAATGCCGATCTGCGTTGCAACACGCCGTACATCTTCGAAGTCTTCTGTAGCAGTACAGTGTCCGAACTCGTCGGTGTCATCCCAGTTTTTCATGAACAAACCTACTACATCATAACCTTCTTTTTTGAGCAGGTAAGCAGTGACAGAGGAGTCTACTCCTCCAGACATTCCGACTACTACGCGAATTTTACTTTTGTCCATCTGTTATCACACTTCTATTTTGTTTTTTTCTTATTATACGGCAAGACTTACATTCTCGCAAAATGTGACTATCAATGGTAATCATCGTGCCGATGGTTGTCAAACATAGTTCGATCCAGTAAGCTTAATACAGCACCGTTGGGCGGTAGGAGGTAATATGCGACAAATTGTTAATTTATTCCTTTTGTTTTCGCTTGTGTTAATGACTACTGGATGTTCTGTAGTGATTGAAAAGATTCAGCAGGTTACAGGGAATCAAGTAGAAAATGTGAGTGAAAAGAAAACGGATATTCGAGATAATGCAAATGAAGAAAAACAATTATACGAGCAAGGATTTACTCCACCATCTCCTTCACCTGTTTTGCGGAATATTCTTGAGGACAAAGGGCAAGGCAGGTATGCTACTGATCCGTATCAAGCAAAAAGCGTAAATGAGGCACTGCAAGTCATGCCAGAGGGATTGGCTGAGGATGCGATATATGCTTATTTACTTGGACTGGTTGGTCAAAATTACAAATATGATTTAGAGAGTTTATCTAACATGCTTGGTCCAAACTATCAAGCAAAAATGCGAGTAATGGAACATGATCAGACAAATACATCACATAGTCCTGCGGATCAAAAAACATTAAAACCGAGTAATGTTGTGCTGTTAGTAGATGCCAGTTCTACGATGGCTGATGAATTCAAAGGTAAATCGCGATTTGAATGGGCAAAACAGTATACGACAAATTACATAAAGTTACTTCCAAAAGAGACGTATGTGTCTGTGAGATTATTTGGGCATAAAGGTGGGCCGCGTAAAAAGGATAAACAAGAATCTTGTAGTAAGACACAACCTATCTATCAAGCTGGACCATCACTTGTATCGAAGTTAGATGAAAACTTTTCAAAACAAAAACCAACTGGTTGGAGTCCTCTGGTTGAGGCATTACATGCATCTATGATCGATTTGTCCAAGAAACAAAGAGCAAATAATGAAAACATCATTTATGTGGTTGCAGATAGTTCGGATACGTGTGGAGCAGATTTAGAGCAACAAATTCAAGCGTTGCAGGCATCCAAGCTCGGTGTAATGGTAAATGTAATCGGCATTGATGTTCCAACGAAAGATGAAAATGAACTTACACATTTAGCAGAAGCAACGGGTGGAGAGTATCAAACGATGGAAGATGTTGTTGATTTGGAACAAATAGCCCGTGTGCATGCAAACGAAATAAAACAAATGAATGAACCATGGGAACTGAGATCTATTCAAAAGATGGTAAAAGGTTACCAAGTGACAAATGAAAGATTGGATCGTAAATACCAAGAAATCGTGAAAAACTTAAACAATGAACACCAACGATTATCAAATGCCAATCTACTCGTCAAAAATCAAAAGAAAATCAATGAGACAGAGTACAAAAAAATTAAAGGCTGGATTGACAGTCGCTATGAAGGGGTTCAAGGTTTCACAGAACAAAAATGGCATGCAAAAGAAGCGGAATTAGAACAATCCTTTTCTGATGCAGTAAAAGAGATGGATAAAAAATGGAATAAAAACAAAGTAAATCTTAAGCCGTACGAAAAGCAGAAAAAGAACTTATTGGAACAAGCGAAAAAAGTTATTGAAAGCCCAATAAATCCGCAAACAAGCATTTCAGAGGAGTAAAGTCTAAAATGAAATACGGATTAAAACAGGATACCCGTTTAGGTATTGAAAAGCCTGTTTTATTTGTTTCGTACGAGATGCTGAGTATGGAAGAACAAGCGGAATTTGAATTGCTATGTCAACAGGTAGCAGCGGCTATTCCAGAAGCGATAAAATCATTTGAACATACTTACATGCATTATTTCGATCAATTGGATGAAGTAGACGATGCAGAGTTTTATGATGTAATGGAAAAAATGAATGAGATCTCAAGCTGCATTTGCGATTTGAATTTGCTTTTCCTCTGGATAGAAGGAAATTTCTTATCGCAAAGTGTACATGCATAATATGCTTGTGACTACCCTCATGGGTAGTTTTTTGTTCTTTACTGTGGAGTGGAAATTTTTATGTTATATAGGGCATAATGTATTTTTAAGACACTTTTGCATTAGGGCAAAAATATACAAACATAAGATCATTTTCAAATGGAATCACAAAGAGCCTATTTTTATGTGACAACGTTAAAAATTGGCATTTCAAACATATGGTGTAGTATGACAGGAGGAATTCATAATGAACTGGATCCAAGAGGCAGAATCACGTAGAGATGTTTTTTTAAATAAATTAATAGATTTTTTAAAAATACCAAGTGTTCTTGACGAGTCGACAGCGTCCGAAGGTGCACCTTTTGGAAAGTCCATTCAAGAAGCATTGGAATTCATGATGGAGTTAGGGGAATCAGATGGTTTTAAGGTGAAAAATGTAGATGGATATGCAGGACATATCGAATATGGCAGTGGGGAAGAAATTGTTGGTATCCTATCCCATATTGATGTTGTTCCAGCAACAGAAGGATGGACTTCACCACCATTTTCCCCAGAAATACGAAATGGTAAACTTTATGCCAGAGGTGCTACCGATGATAAAGGCCCTGCGATGGCATCCTACTTTGCCTTTAAGATTATCAAAGATTTGGGTTTACCACTCACCAAAAGGATTCGTTTAATTTTAGGTACCGATGAGGAAACGTATTGGAGATGTATGGATCATTATCTCAAACTGGAAGAAATGCCAACGGTTGGTTTTACCCCTGATGCAGAATTTCCTATTATTACAGCAGAAAAAGGATTTTTAGATGCACAGTTTTCCATGCCTTTACAAGAAGTGGATAGTGAGGAAAATAGAGAATGGATCTTGCAATCCTTTCAATCCGGACAACGGGTAAATATGGTGCCGGAATACGCGACAGCAATATTAGGAGGTTCTGGTGATGTCTTTGAACTCAAAGAAGCATACCAAGATTTCTTGATGGCACGCCGTATTGATGGATTTGCAGAAGAAGCTGACGAACATCTAAAATTGGTGCTTCATGGGAGAGCGCATCATGGATCTGAACCACAAAAAGGCTTGAGTGCAGCATTAGAATTAGCGAGATTTTTATCAACATTAAACCTTGATCATCAAGGAAACCGTTATGTGCAAATGATCAATGGATACTTTGTCGATGGTATTTTTGGTGAAAAACTGGGTATGGTCACAGAAGACAATATTGTTGGGAAATTGACGGTTAATGTTGGGGTTTACCGTTATGAAATAGGAAAAGAACAATTTGTTCGGGTGAATATACGATATCCAATTCACGCAGATGGAAAGCAATTATCGGCACAACTCCAAGCGAAAATGAAAGAATATGGATTGGAGCTTCTGCATGTCGATATTAAACCAGGTCATGCTTTCGATAACAATCATCCATTGGTGCAAACATTAGCCCGTGTTTATGAAGAACAGACAGGATTGCCATCACAATCTCTAGCAGTAGCTGGGGCTACTTATGCCAGAGCGCTGCCTACTTGCGTGGCATATGGACCGATATTTCCAGGAAAGGTAGAAACGGCCCATCAAACAGATGAGTATATCGAAGTAGATGATTTGGTTCGCGCAATAGCAATCTATACTCAAGCAATCTATGAATTGGCAAAATAAATGTAAAAGCTTGGATTCTAACAAAAATCCAAGCTTTTTTTTGTAGATTTAAATGTTATATAATTCAGACAGCACTGTATAGAGACAACAGTGCCTTAGCTCTGGAGGAATAGTGAACGATTTTCAGCCAGCATGGGATCAATTTAATGCTCCTGCTGCAAAGCGGGAAGCTTCTTGGAAAAAGTATTTCCCAGAAGTGATCTCTCTGTTGGAAAGTGCTCGAAAAAATTCCGACCCAAACAGTTTTAAAAAAGATAAGGAAGACTGTATCACTGATCTAAATGAACTGAATGCTTTTGCCAAGAAATTTAAAGACGCAATTCGTGACCGTGATAAGGCGATTGCAATCCTGTCAGATACAAAGAAAGTGATTGAGATTGATAGGGTTATTGTTGGTAAAGCTCCCGTTTTGAAGGGAGTTCGAGATGCTCTATCATATACAAATTCGAGGCTGAGTACTGAGGTTTCTATTGATATTCTCCAGGTTGACAGGGTTATCCTTGATAGGATGATCACTGAACTGAAGCGACAGATTCGGCGGTAACCTCACAAGACGCTGGTGAAAATCACCAGCGCCTGCTTGATTTATCAAAATACTTTCATCAATCAGTATTTCGAATAGAAGAGTAGGCTGATTAATAAACGTATTGACAACTCCATACGGCTAAAGCCGTTGGATTCTTGGGACGATAGCCTCATGACTATTTCATTACCAAGCTAACCCCGTACGCCCCACGGTTTATGTTTGTTGATTTCTTCTTTGCCGCAAGCAAACTTGGTTTTCGTCTGTCACGACTATATATATTACAATGGGAATGTTTGTTTGTAAACTTGCTTTTTTCCAAAGGTTGAACTAGTGAAGGAAAATTCCTTACCCTCGTTCAACGCTCGCTTTCAAGGCGTTAAAGTAGGTCGATCATAATCGGCTATAAATCTCTCATAAATTGCGGCGACGGCATGCACACTCATACGAGTTTACATGCCGTCGCTATGGAGGATAACTATCGTCAGTATCCACTGAGGTTACCCATTCCTTCCTTTGTTGATGTCATCCATTTGCTTCTTGTAGAAGTCCGGGTCGTACATTTTACTCTCCGATCTGTTCAAGCAAATCCTTTCGGATTAGGCAGGGGCAATTACATATTAATTTTATCTAATTTTTTGATAATATGCAAGGGAAATTCGAAAACGCTTACAAAAAAATAGAAAAGAAAGCCTACTTCTTTAAGAAGTAGGTTTGTTGTTAAATAATGTGTTTAAAAACGATCCTGGATCTTTAAAATTTTTTGGGAGAGGTGTTTTTATTTTGACTGGAATATCGTTCTTTTTTAGGACAGAGTAAATCTTTAAAAATTGATCTCTCCGATATAAAGGAGAATTATAGTTATTTAAATCAACCGATGTACCATCATCAAAACGAATGATAAATTGAAGTCGTAAATCATTTTGAGTATAAACATTTTCGTGCTCATTTATCATGTAATCCAGCTCTAATTGGTTGATTTCATGCCATTCCTTGATTTTAGCATCTTCGATATCAAAAAAGTTATTATAAGCAATACCTTTTTGCGTTAATAAGAGGTAATTATCAAATCCAAGTACTGTTAATGGTCCCATGATCAAATAGAAAATAGAGAAGAAAATAAAGCGACTTCGCAGTTTTTTGGCGTCAAAACGTTGATTGATAAAGGAAAGCACAAATAATATCAATACAAAGAAAAAAACAAAAGATAGACCATAGGAAAGATTGGTACCAATCAAATAGACTTGGTCTTCTTTATGATAGTTCCATTGTTGCATCAATATGTAGAGAACCCATAGAATAGCCGAAAGCAGAGTAGTGATCAGCAAATGACGCGCTAAGTTCGATAAATTATTCCACATTGGTAGAGAGAAGAGACCTCCTAAATAATTGATTTTAAATAATGTGTAATTTTTTTTAGTTCTGTTAATACATAATCGATATCAGCCTTTGTTGTATCTCTGCCTAACGTAAAACGAAGGCTTTGATATGCTTGATCCAAGTTGTTGCCCATTGCCATTAATACATGAGAGGGGGCATGTTTTCCTGCACTGCAAGCAGATCCGCTAGAAACATAAATTTGCTTCCGATTTAATTCTAAAAGAATTGCTTGGCCTTCTAATCTTTTAAAGCTCACATTGATGTTGTTTGGAAGGCGGTCAGTCAAATGGCCATTTAAGCTGACTTCTCCTAATTGTTGCAGTTGCTGCCAGAAGAAATCTCTCAGATTGGTTTGACGGATACTTTCTTCATTCATTTCTTCTGTCGCCAAAGATGCCGCTTTCCCAAATCCAATGATGGCAGGTGTATTTAAGGTGCTAGGGCGCCAGTTTCTTTCTTGACCCCCGCCGCGGAGCATGGGTTCTAATCGTATTCCTTTTCGGACATACAATGCACCAATTCCCTTAGGGCCATATATTTTATGGCTTCCTATTGATAAAAAGTCCACTCCTAGGTCAGTGACATCACAAGGTAATTTGCCAAATAACTGAACTGCATCCGTATGAAATAAAATCCTTTTGTTTTTTAGTAAAGCAGCAATTTCCTTGATTGGTTGCAGGGTGCCTACTTCGTTATTTGCTGCCATTACACTAATTAAAATAGTATCCGGTGAAATTGCTTGTTCTATGTCAGCTAATCGAACCATCCCATACGTATCAACAGGCAGATAGGTTACTCGATAACCAAGCTTTTCTAGATAGCGGCAAGCTTCTAGTACAGACGGGTGTTCAATCTGTGTTGTAATAAGGTGTTTTCCTCGTTTGTTATGATAGAGAGCGGCTCCGATTATTGCTAAGTTGTTTGCTTCTGTACCACTGCTTGTGAATATAATTTCACGGGAAGAGGCGGCGTTTAGTGCCACGGCGATTTGTTCTCGGGCATGTTGTATATCAGTATGAGGTTGTCTGCCCATATCGTGGATACTTCCCGGGTTTCCAAATATCTCAGAGAAATAAGGAAGCATTGTATCTAATACTTCTGGTCTGACGGGGCTGGTGGCCCCATAGTCAAGATATAAAGCCATGTTCACCATCCATTCTTTATCGGACGAAAACGAGCTGTCTTCATGTTATCCATTATAGCGGAAAGATACAGAAACGAAATGATGAAATTTTTGTTGACATTATCGCAGATCCTGAGAAAATAAAAGTGATAGATGTGTGAACAAATGATATTATTTTTGTGAAGGGATGCACGAATATGACAGCGAGAGTAACAGATTTTCTGGTTATTGGCAGCGGAATAGCTGGCTTAACTACTGCGTTATCGCTTGCACAGCATGGTCATGTGATAATTATCACAAAATCAAATGAAGAGGCATGTAATTCCTATCACGCACAAGGCGGTATAGCAGCGGCAATTGGGAATGATGATTCTCCCCAGTTGCACTGGGAAGATACAATGCGTACAGGTGTACAACACGCGGATGGAGATTCTGTGGAAATGCTCGTTCAAATGGGGCCAGAAATCATTTCATTGCTTGCAGATTGGGGAACTCCATTTGATAAAGAAGGGGAAAAATATGCTCTTGCAAAAGAAGGATCTCACAGCAAATCCCGTATATTACATGTAACAGGAGATGCGACAGGAAAAGGAATTATTGATTCGTTGTTGTCGTATGCAAAGAGGCATCCATCGATTTCATTTGTATCTCATACGATGGTAGTGGACTTACTCGTACAAGATGAAACATGTGCAGGTGTTATTGCTGCTGATCGTACAGGAGATGCTCTGTCCTATTATGCTCGTTATGGTGTTGTTTTAGCTACTGGCGGTTGTGGTCAAGTGTTTCGTTATACCACAAATGATAGGGTATCCACTGGTGATGGTCTGGCGATGGCTTATCGTGCAGGTGTCCCATTAACCGATATGGAATTTGTTCAATTTCACCCTACTGCACTAGATGTGGAACAAAATCCGATGTTTCTTATTTCTGAAGCTGTTCGAGGAGAAGGGGCAGTGCTTGTAACAGAAGATGGTAAACCCTTTATGAAAAAGTATTCCAATTGGGGAGATTTAGCTCCTAGGGACGTGGTTTCCCGTGCTATTTTTCAGGAATCGATACAAGGACACCGCGTATTTTTAGATGCAACAAAAATCAAGGAACCATTTGATCAGCGATTTCCTACGATTTTTGCTGCATGCATGAGTTTTGGTATTGATCCAAGGGTTGAATATATTCCTGTAGCCCCTGCTGCTCATTTTGTGATGGGTGGGATAAAAACAGATCTTTCCGGTCAAACAACAATGAATAGATTGTTTGCTTGTGGGGAAGTTGCTTGCACTGGTGTACATGGGGCAAATCGTCTTGGGAGCAATTCACTACTGGAAGGAGCAGTCTTTGCACGTCAAATCGCCAAAAAACTTTCATCACTAGAACCAGTGGAATACCCTTTAGTGGATTTGACGGAAGTCTCGATAAGATTGTGCACAGATAAACAATTGGAAGATCATTGGAAAAAACAAATTCAAGATACCATGTGGAAATATGCAGGTATTTCTCGAACCAAGATGGGTCTGAGTAAAGGGCTGGAGGAATTAGACAACCTTGCTGAAAAACTGCCAAGGGAATATTTAGAATCCCAAAATATGTTACAGATTGCACAATTGATCATAAAATCTGCTTTATGGAGAGAAGAGAGTCGTGGTGCTCATTTTCGTTCTGACTACCCAGAAACTCAAGTAGAATGGGCTTTACGACAATATAAAATAGAGGAGAAACAACAGCATGAATCCCATTCAATTGCGTCAATCTATTCGTGATATGTTGAACGAGGATATTGGTTCTGGTGATATTACAACAGAATCATTGGTGGAACCCAATCATCAAAGTTCAGCGATTTTGTTAGCGAAACAACCTGGTGTTATTGCTGGTCTACCAATTATCGCGCAAGTATTTGAAGAACTAGACCCCCATTTTGATTTTCAACCATCTGTTAGCGAAGGGCAAAAAGTAGAGGCTTTTGAGACAATCGCCGTTATGACAGGTTCAACGAGAGCGATTCTTACTGCTGAACGTGTTGCGTTAAATTTATTGCAGCGTATGTCTGGTATTGCAACGTTGACAAGACAATTAGTCGATCAATTAGAAGGATTGGATTGTCGTGTGTTGGATACGAGAAAGACGACGCCTGGGCTCAGGCAACTGGAGAAATATGCTGTTCGTATGGGCGGCGGAACCAATCATCGATTTGGATTGAGCCACGGCGTTATGTTGAAAGACAATCATATCGCTTTTGCCGGCAGTGTCCAAAAAGCAGTGGAAAAAGTACGCCAACAAGTGGGACATATGGTTCAGATTGAAGTGGAAGCAGATACATTGGAACAAGTCGCAGAAATTTTGGAATTGCCCATTCATGCGCTATTGCTGGATAACATGGACATTGCTGCTTTGCGAAAAGCAGTCTCGCTTGTCAACGGAAAAGTGTGGACGGAAGCATCAGGCGGGATTACACCAGAAACGATACGGGCTGTCGCAGAAACTGGCGTTAATGCTGTATCTGTTGGTTATTTGACTCACTCGGCAACTGCTCTTGATATTAGTTTGGATTTTGTGGAAGAGGAGACAGAACATAATGATCCATTTGCAATCTGAAACCATGCTCCCAGAAGTTTATCGTCAGCTCTCTGATTCAGAATTAGATGAACGTATCAAACGGGCAAAAGCTGTTTTAGGCAAAGATTTGGTTATACTTGGTCACCATTATCAGCGGGATGATGTTATTCAATATGCTGATTTTCGTGGAGATTCGTTAAAATTGTCCCAAATAGGGGCAAGAGAGCGAGATGCCAAAGTAATCGTCTTTTGTGGTGTGCACTTTATGGCAGAGACTGCCGATACGTTAGCAGCAGAAGAACAGATGATCATCCTGCCTGATTTGCAAGCTGGATGTTCGATGGCTGATATGGCTGATATCGAAGATGTAGAAGAGGCTTGGGAACTGCTCGTTGAACAATTTGGAGATACAATTATTCCGGTGACATATGTGAATTCCACTGCGGCGATCAAAGCTTTTGTTGGAAGACATGGCGGGACGACCTGTACTTCTTCTAATGCAAAAGAAGTCCTTACATGGGCTTTTACTCAGAAAAAGCGAATCTTGTTCCTGCCGGATCAGCATCTTGGACGGAATACTGCATTTGGACAGTTAGACATCCCTCTGGAGCAAATGGTCATTTGGAATCCACATACTGCTGAACTGGAAGCAGTAGCAGGAGACCTGGATGAAGTTCGCATGATTTTATGGAAAGGACATTGCAGTGTCCATCAAAAATTTACAACAGAACATATCTCACAAGTGCGTCAGCGTGATCCGGAAATAAAAGTGCTCGTTCATCCCGAATGCTCTTTTGAAGTTGTCCAGCAGTCCGATTTTAATGGTTCTACTGATTACATTATCAAAATGATCGAAGCAGCTCCTGCTGGAAGCAAATGGGCAATTGGAACAGAAGTGAACTTGGTAGGCCGTTTAGCCAAAGAACATCCTGATAAGCACATTGAGTTGTTGAGTACAACCATGTGTCCTTGTTTGACAATGAACCGTATTGACCGTCCGCATTTGTTATGGGCATTAGAGAGCATTGTAGAAGGAAATCCGGTAAATCAAATTGAAGTGGAGCCAGATATTATTCATTGGTCAAAAATAGCATTGGACCGCATGTTTGCTGCAGGCAAATAAAAAAGGAGAGAGATCAAATTCTCTCCAAAAATTTTCGTCGCAGCTTGTCAAACGGAAATGAAAATGTTTATGATGCTTTCGAGAAAATAATATTAATGTATTAAGATATAGCAGGTGGGTCCATTCTAATTGGAATGGACCCACTTTTTCAACTTACTCCTGAGTGTAAAGAATGCACATCTTCAGAGCTTTTTCTTTATTTTTATCCTTGTTGGCGACATCCCAAATACGGGCCTTGAACTCATCCAGATCCTCTCGTTTACTGCTCATAATACTTTCAAGCAGATCCTTGTGAAAGGAAAGAGCGTTTTTGACAGAAGTACGATTGAGACGATCCTCTGAAAAGAGGTCTTCATCACCGATGTTCATAATAGCCCCACTCTGTGAGAAGGTGAATTATTCTTCCATTTTAATCATATAATAAATTATAGTATAAGCATAGGGCCTATTTACTATTTCGATTTCGTATAGATTTACTTTGTGAGAGACATAAAGTATCGCAGCGATATATATCCTATTTAAACAAAAAAACCAGACTGCTAAAGTCTGGTTATAATGAAAGAAGGTAACATTTTTAACCTAAGTAATCCGTTGGATCGACTTCTATCCAATCGATGTCACCAGTTGGTGCTTCTTGATCGTCTATTCGATCGACGTCAGTGATTTTCCATTCATCGCCTTCTTTATTCAATACATACGATTGATATTCATCTTTGTTGCCATCCCCTGCGTCTAGCTCACTCGGGTTGGCAAATCCGCCTTTAGGAACACGCAGTAAAATCGTTCTTCTTGTATCGGATTGGGGTTGGTTTGGTGCATCAGCGATATAGTATGGCTTTTGTATTCCGCTTGACATGCATTTTTGAATATAACTGATTACGTCATCTTTATTATCTGGATCAACGAGATTACTATTCATCGTGGGAGACAATAAAGTAATCAATTTATTATAGCGTTCTTCGGAAGATGGAGTATCTGCTTTCGCATAAAAATTGTTTGCAAAAGTAGCAGTTACTTTCTGGGCGTCATCCAAACCGCCAAAACAACCTGTAGTAAAAATGGAAAGAGAAAATAAAAAAGTGAGCAGAAGTGCGTATCGGTACTGTTTTTTCAATGCGTTCACCTCAAGTGTTTATTTGGTACTTTTTTAGTATATTAGAAAAGAAACATTCAAAAAAGGGAAACATGTTTAATTTAAATAATTAGCAGGCTTTGCCTCTTTCCAGTCTATCTGCTGCTTCTGTATGTCTTTTTCATCTATAGCTTTTGAACTCTCGATTTTCCAACTGTCTCCCGTTTTGATTAGCGTTGTCTTTTCATAATAAGGACCGATCGCTTCACCAGTAAACATATAGCGCATATTGTCTTTCTGAATACGTACGATTAAGGTTCGTTTGGTATCTGTTTGTGTACTGGATGGATCATCACCTATATAGAAGGTATTTGTTAGTCCACTCCTCATTGATGCTTTCATGATGCTTGCTAGATAGAGAGCACCAAGACCACTAATTTTGTTTTTGTAATCTTTTGTTGAAATGGATTCGATTTTTTTCATTCGTTCTTTTTCGTCCAATTTATCGCCTTTTCCATATATCGTACTTATATAAGTCGCACAAACAATTTGTGCTTCATCTAATCCATCTCCAAATAAGGAACAAGCAGACGCAACAGCAGTGAGGGAAAACAGCAGCAACAAAGCTAATCCTTTTTTTATCCTTCTCATCAAGGCTACACCCCAAATGTTATAATATTTCTATTTTTCCATTATATATGAAAAGGAAAAGGCATACAAAAAATTACTCTGTTGTGGGCAAAGTGATTTTTTGTCTATAGTTAAAAGTATATATTTCAAGCGAAGAACGATAGGTAGAGCAAATTTTAGTAATGTGATATTTTAAAATAGAAGGATAATATCAAAGAAAGGTAAGGTGCTGTGAGTATCGGAGTGGTGAACATTGCTGTTAATTGGCAATTTTCCGATGATGGGAGAAAAGGTAACAAAGGAAAAGCGAAATTGACCATCAAGGGTACATGGTCAGGTGGTTATTTTTCTACATCGGAAATTATCAGTGTCAGCCTCACTGGTGAGATTAAGGGAACTTTTACAGTCAAGGTTGATGTAAATGGTGAACGTAGTAACACTACAGGAAATGACACGATCAATCTTAACGGAGTTACTTGTTCCATATATTATAAAGTTAGTGAGCCAGAAGGGCTACAGCTTGAACTCTATGCTACTCGCCTTCGCCCGCCAGATTGATATTTGATCTAGATCAAACCGCTTGATTACGAGCATTTTTCGTACATCGCGTCTAAGCTCGATTTAAGCAATGTTGCCTAGATGAGTTGGTTCTTTTCTCATCTAGGCGGATATATTTTAAAAAAGTTGACCAATAATTTTAACCACAAATGAATTTTCCGATTCAACGGATACATGTATTTTTACATCAGAAAATATTTTCGATGAAATAAATTCATGTTTTATGAAAATCTCGACAAAATAAATGAAATACTATTAAAACGAAATGATTAGGCTATGTTTTCTGCTAATGTGATCATATTTTTACTAATAGCTTTCCTATATTCTCACCAGAAAATAGACCTTCAAATGCTTTTGGTGTATTTTCAAATCCCTCTACAATATATTCTTTATATTTAAGTTTGTTTTCTTTAATCCATTCACTCAACGCTTTGAGCGCTTCTGGAAAATGGGACTCATATTGGACAAATGAAAAACCTTGAATAAGTGCAGCATTTTTGACCAGGTACATGCCTATCCTTGGACCTGCTTCAGGCTGTTCTAGATTATATTGAGAGATTTGACCGCTAATGGGTATTCGTGCATCAGGATTAATTAGTGGCATAACAGCATCAGAAATATTTCCTCCCACGTTATCGAAATATACATCGATCCCATTTGGTGCTGCTTTTTGTAAGCTTGAAAACAGATTGGCTGCAGTTCGATAATTAATGGTTTCATCAAAGCCAAGCTCATTCCTCAAATAGTTATTTTTTTCGTCTGAACCAGCAATACCAACTACTCGAGCACCATATATTTTGGCGATTTGACCTGCAAGCATGCCAACTGATCCAGCAGCTCCGGATATGACAACTGTTTCTCCTCTTTTTGGCTTTCCGATTTCTGTCATTCCAAAGTAAGCAGTCAAACCAGCAATTCCCAGAACACCAAGTGCTGTGGAAATAGGAGCTTGGTCAGGATTTAGTTTGTTTAATTGATTTGCTTCTACATTCGCGAATGTCTGCCAACCCCAGGAGCCTGAAACATATTCACCTTTTTGAAATAAATCGCTATTGGTTTCTATTACTTCTCCAACAGCTCCGCCACCAAATACTTTCCCCAGTTGTGCGGGAGGTCCTACAAATTTTTTTTCATGCATCGTATTACGTAAATAAGGATCGATAGATAGGTAATGAGTTTTTACTGAAACTTCGTTATTGATTGGTGACGAAAGTAACTCTTCTATAAGTTCAAAATTTGTTTCATCCGGTTTTCCTGTTGGCCTGCTCTTTAATATGATTTTTCTATTTGTTAACATTAGTGAATCCGCTCCTCCGTGTTTTCTTATGAAATTTATTGATATACGATATAGATAGGCGTTTCATAGAAAGTGATTGTCTCTACTCTTGAAGTATAAAATGCTGATAAATTTAATGTAAGAAGGCAAATGAATTGGATATAATCCATTTGTTTTGACTAGCTTATTTTTTGTAAGGAGGTGAGGTTTTGAGAATATCAGAAGAAGAACAAGTAAATCCTCCAATCTGTGAAGTATTGCAAATTCTTCGTGCAAAGTGGACTCTCTTAGTGTTCGAGGAACTATATAGGGGGCCAAAAAGGTTTAAACAGCTTCAACGGATTGTGCCATTTATCAAGACCCAGTCTCTAACGGATGTACTGAGACACTTAGAACAATTTGGAATTGTAGAACGTGAAGTGTTTCCTACTGTACCTGTTACAGTAGAGTATTCTTTAACGGAAAAAGGGATTGATTTTCAAACCGTTTTACAAGGAATGGACAAGTGGGCATCAAAGTGGAATCAAAAATAAACAAATGTACAGGAAAGCAATTTGAAGAGCATCGATAGGATTGTACTCTAAATTGTTTTATAAAATGTTCTAGAATAACCAAAACGACTCTGTGTAAAAATAGAGTCGTTTTGTACGATTTGCAACATTCTTATGAATAATAAGCTGTAGCTCTATTCATTAAGCGGATTTTATGAGTTAGATATATAAATAATTCAACTTAAAATAACGAAAAGCGATATTCAAATTCATAGCAGTCTGCTCTATCGATCATAAAACATATTTGAACTAACCTGCCATCAGATTCAAAAGCCTTTCTTACTATCCTGATAATAGGGATACTAGAATGCTGTGGTAGGAGCAATTCTTTCGATTCAGATGTGGAGGCTAAAGAAGCAACTAAATTTTCCTGACAATCAACTGGATTACAACCTAGTTGTTTCAAACAATCATAAATCATTGCATTTGGTTGTTTTAACATGGTACGCAATTCTTTCAATGGGACTACATTAGGAATATATGACTGTGTGACAGCAACCAAGATATCATTTCGATATTGGGCAGTTTTATAATAAAGTATTGGAGCCTTCATTTGATTAGCTATATCATCAGGTAAATCTTCATCTTCATATAATATTTTTATGTCTATTAATACTTCTTTGCCTGGATCTCCATGTTCTTCGATGAAATCCCCTTTTCTACTCGATCGATATGGAATGGGCCGTACTCTTCTGCGATTAGAATTAGATCCAGATGAAAAAATTAATCCATCTCGGATCAATGTATTGACTGCATTTTGAATCGTAGCGGAATGAGCTTCAAACTCTTTCATTAACTCTAGATTAGTTGGAAATTCTCCACCTGGAGGATATTCAGAATGCATTATCCGATCTCTTAGTACTTCATATATGTCTAACCATTTTTTACGTGTCAAGATTAATAAACTCCTCTACCGTTAATTCGATTTGCTTTGCTAAATGGTGTAGTAACAATTCTCCTTTTTTTGCAGTAGCCCGTGTTGGAAAGCCAATTGCTCCAGTTTTTGTATAAGATTTCATTCCCAAAACAGTTAGCAATTCTCTCGATTTCGATTTAACATCTATGAATTTTTCTGTTCTTACTACAGTTTTTTCTTCGAATAAATGCAACAAAATAGAAGTTTCTCCTTCTCCAGCATGCATGTCTTCTGATGTTGTAGATGAGATTCCAGCTTCTCTATAAGCATTTTCCCAATGCTTTCTATTAGGTGTGATTAATAGCCTAGATCTATCAACATTCATTTCTTGGGCTATATTGCCTAATAGATAATTTCCTCCATGACCATTTATAATAATACATTTTTCAATTCCCATTCTTTCTAGTGAGTGAACCACATCTTTTACAATGGAAATAATGGTAGTAGATTTTAACGAAATAGACCCTGGAAAGCTAGAATGTTCAAAGGAAGCCGAATAGGGCAGTACTGGTACTACAAAAGAATTTTTCAGAGATTTGCCCAGTTTATTTGCAATAGCTTCAGCAATAATACTATCTGTTGCTATAGGTAGGTGGTGTCCATGTTGTTCTAATGATCCAATTGGTATTAGACCAATCTTTAATCCATTTAAATCAGTCCAAGTTGAGAATTTGTCCATGTTTTTTGCTCCTTATCGACTTACAATCTAGATATATACTGCTGACTATATCATAATTCAGAAAAAAACGAAAAAAGGCATTGAAAAAATATCCATTTAAATATAGACTGAATAGTGTAAATCTAGATTGTAATTTGAAAAATGTAATCCTCAAAGAAATGGATGATGCAACAATGTGATGGAATTGGATTGGATTATCAAAAAAAACTATACCCCGAATTCCTTAGTGCAAATTGTAGACAAATATTAATTTAATTGCGGTATGATGCACAATCAAAAATCGTTGATTATTAAAGAGTTGCATTCATCTGGTAAAACTTACATCATAAAGTTTTTGTTTCCTAATGGCATCGATGATAACGAAAGATGGTATCATGCGCTGATTCGTATGGAAATTAGACGTTCTCTACAAGACAAGGAGTAATAGGAGATGGTATCAAGACAAGACTGAGGAAAAGTTTATGCTGACTTCTAACCCAAAAGGAAAATTCGTACATGGGCACTGTCCAGAATATTGACAAAGAATATCAAGATTTGGGAGGGATTTTTATGAAAACTAATCAAGTAAATCCATTACTACCTTCGTTACCGAGATGTAAGGAAGGAGAAACGAATTTTTTTCAGATTATCGTTGCCGGAGGTTTGGAAAAAGTAAAGCGATTTTGGGAGTTTTTAAAGTCTTTTTCAGGGTATCGATTGTCTCATGATTATCGCATGGTGTTTGAGCAGTCGGATCAAAAGAAGGATTTACATGTTGTTATGCAGTTGGAAGAGAATCCATATCTTCTGTCCCATCTTCAAAGAAAAGAAAGTATTGTTCAGATACGAACAATAGATGGGAAGAATATTGAATTCTCATTGTTGAATACTCAAATTGTGGAAATGCTTAATGGGATGGTTTATATACAAGGGAAGTCATACGATATCTTTGCTAATCCCATTCATGATAGGAAAGACGAAGTAGAAGTAATTTCTTGCACTGTAGTTGAGTTAGAGAAAGATCAATTGAGATGGAATTGAGTGAAGCAATACAAACAGGCGATGAAATAGCCGAATATTTTGTTTATTATGTGGTGAGGGAGATGACTATGTGTAACTTGTGGAAAGGTTACGAGAAGCCAATACACGATCCACTCTTTTAGAAGCGGTTTATATTCTACTGCATTATGGAGATCGGTATCTAAAACAAAAAATGGAGAGCATGAACCAAAAAAAATGGAAGATCTCTTTCGGTTTTTCCTAACTATGAATATTGAGAAAGTTAGTCAGTTTCGGTCTACCCTCATCACTAGTATTTCTACTTTTGAATTGGAAAAAATTCATCAGCAAGAGAGGTATTTAATAGAGCTGCTCTGCTAGCAAATTTATTTTTAGGAGGCTTAAAAAATGAAAACAATCTTTCTAAGTTTTACTCCAGCTCCGTTTTACGATCCTATAAAAGAAGGATTAAAACGTTATGAGTATCGAAGCCGATTTCGTAATGAAGAGTGTTATGCCTATTTGTATTTAAGTGCACCAGTGCAGCAAGTTGTCGCAAAAATAAAATTTGGGAAAAGAATTGAATTGGAAACTTGGAAAAAACAGTTTGCAGAACATGAAGAAGCAATGAAAAGGTTAGATGATTTTGTTGAAAGAGGTAATCGGTACGCGATACCTATCTTGGAATTTCAAGAAATAAATCAAGTGCCCCTATCCAGCTTAAAAGAAGTGGTACTTGATTTTAGACCACCTCGATCATATCTGATATTGAATAATCTTCCGAAGTTGTTAGATTACCTAGATGATGTAAAGCCAGTAGGAGACAAACTAATCCATGATTTATCTGTTGTAGAGCCTTGGGAAGTTTGCATTTATTAATTAAGGAAAACAGGAGGAAACAGGATGAATTTCGCTAAAAAAATGGATACTGTGTTTTATCCCTTTGTAGGAATGAATCATATTACAAAGGATTTGGCTCGTCTGATTGAGTATAAAATGGAAGGGAAAGAAAGTATCAATCTGTACCTCTGTGCTCAATTGAACAGTTTTCCTCATGTGGGAACATTGATTAATTTTATGTCTGCATTCGCTATTGGGGAACATTTTAAATCTTACTACAATAAGCCTGTTCACATTGTTGTAGACCTTCTAACCAATAATCCAGGTGAAAGCCTTGTAGTGGATGGTATTAACTACTTTCGTAGTTTGAATGATACCGTTATTGATGGAGTAAAAGCTACTGAAAAATACAAAATCTATTTTGAAAATATGTAGCAGAGTATCTAGATTTGATTTTATCAAATTAGTAGGTTTCTTTTGGAATGCAATGTAAATATATCAGGAGTAAGAAAACTAGATAAGTTAAAATTCACCTAACAGAAATCAGGAGGGGCAAAATGGTACAAAAGATTGTTTGCACAGGTTTTCTTATGAAAGAAAACAAGGTTTTAGTTATTCAACGCAGTCAAAAAGAAAAGTTTTTAGCCGGATATTTTGAATTACCTGGTGGGAAAGTTGACTTTGGCGAAGATCCTGCTGAAGCCTTAGCAAGGGAGTTCAAGGAAGAGGTAAATTTGAATGTACAGGTAGAAAACCCCTACCATACTTTTTCATATATTTCAGAAAACGGAGGTCGACATACTGTTGAAATTTTGTACAAGGTAAAGTTCAAAGATGAAAAGAATCGACAAGTGATAAAGTTAAGTGATAACCATACTGATGCAAAATGGATAGGTGAAGATCAATTGGATCAATTGAATATAAGCACTGAAATAAAAGCTTGCATTCAAAAAGGTTTTAAATTACATAAGCAATAACAAAACGACTCCGTTTTAACAGAGTCGTTTTCCCTTACTTCGCTACAGATTGATGGATATATCCAATTGTTCCATTGGATAGACGGATTTTGTGGAATTCTCCGGACATCCCTAGCTTTGTCAGCGTAGTTCCTTGTGATGCTTTTGCGATCACTGGAGCACTCATGGACGCTGAAGCGCGGATGTTAGCTGTACTTGCGGTAACAGTAACTACCCATTTTTTTGCGACCAAGTGACTGATATACGCAACTTTACCGCTTGCGGTCTTCACTTGGTACCATTCTCCATTGTCTGCGAGCAATACGTAGTGAGAACCTTTTTTGGCTTTTTCCACCACAGTGGAAGAAGTGTCAGGTGATTTACGGACATTTGCATTATCTACCGTAACCTCGGCATAGCCTGATTCCGGTTTAAAGGTAAGACCTGTATTGAGGTCACCGTTGTAAATAAAGCCTTTGCGGCCATTGGACAGTTTTACTTGTGTGTAACTGCCGGAAGTGCCGGTACGAGTAAGTGTAGTGTTTTTTGCTACTGTAGTAATTTTGAAAGAACCAGTGGAAGGTCCTGTCCATGCAGTAGTACTTTTTGTTGTTTTTACATATCCTGTAGCTGGTTTCAAACCAACACTCATATCTCCGCGCCAAACGCCATTGCTTGATCCTGTGTGAATCCAAACAGGAACCCCTTCATAAATACGGTTGTACAGATCAATTACTTGCTCATTTAACATACGAATACAGCCATGAGAGGCATGTGTTCCGATAGAGCTGGGTTGATTGGTACCATGAATTCCATAAGATCTTCCATTATCTCCGTTGACGCTAAAACCATTCCAGCGAGGACCCAATGGGTTATTTGGACCAGGTGGGACGTTTTTCCAGCTTGGACTATTGATTTTTACGACAATCGGGAAAGTTCCCTCTGGAGTTAATTCTTTGGTTTTTCCTGTAGCAACGCGGTATGTTTTTACTACTTTTCCGTTCTCATATAAATAAAGATAGTTGGTAGTTTTGTTGACTTCGATTTTTTTTGTTATTACGGAGTCAGCAAAAGATGCTTTTGGTAACCCAACAAAAGACAAAATGCATGCAAAAGCTACCAAAACAGCAATGAAACGAAACTTTCTCAAATTATTTCCCTCCAAATTCAGCCACGCTCTTCCCAAATAGAAGAGGTATTTCTATCATACCGAATTGTCTATTAATTTGAAGTAGGAAATTGTTAAAAATGTACTAACTTTTTTGTGCTTTTCATATTTTTGTCGCTTTGCGAAAAGATGAAGGATGAGTGTGCTTTACTCTATAGGAAGACTCATTTAAGATAAAGGAATTAGGGCTTTTATAAGGAGAGGGAATTGGATGTACCAAATGATTTTATTTGATGTAGATGGGGTTTTATTGAGTGAGGAACGGTGCTTTGATGCATCTGCTTTAGCTGTGTGGGAAATGTTATACGGGCCTCATTTTTTAGAGCTGACAGAAGGGGAATTTACGACAACTCCTCGTGAGGAACGGATAAGATATATTCGCAAAGAAGTATTCCAAGACGATACAATACTAGATTGGATGAAAGACCGCGGGATAAATGCCAACTGGGATATGGTCTATCTTGTTTTCAGCACGCAGTTGATGCTGCTGTTGGAAAAGGCAAATCCAGCTTTTGTGCGGGACTGGATCGTGAGACCAATTACCGAAGAATCTTTACTGGCATTAAAAAAACATACATATGGTATCAAACCTGACTTTACTTATTTCGCTACTTTATTTGATGAATCGAACGGAAAACTCAATCGAGATGAACTGTTAGTTTATTTTAATCAATATGTCCAAAAGCGATTTGGCATCGATGTGGATTATTTCTCCCGAGTGAGCAGTTTATGGGAACTCGGGCGCTCCGTTTACCAAGAATGGTATTTTGGGGAAGAATTGTTCGAAAAAGAAGAAGGATTTGCTAGAACAAAAGGAAAACAAGGATTTTTATATCAAGAAATTCCACTAGCACCAATTGAGGAACTTCAACAGTTGTTTTCGGATCTTTCTAAACAAGGGATCACACTTGGGATTGGAACAGGCCGGCCTTATTTGGAAATGGAAGTACCCTTGCGGGAAATGGGATTGTTGACAAATTTTGATTCGAAACGCATCGTGACCGCATCGGATGTCGTATCAGCAGAGGAAGAGTATCCACATGAAGCACCGCTTGGAAAGCCGCATCCATTTACGTATTTGTTAGGATATTTAGGGGAACATGCAACAGCGCAGAAGGCACTGGAATTATCCCTTCCCATTGGAAATGGGGAAAAAGTATTAGTAGTGGGGGATTCTGTTGCTGATTTTCTTGCTGCCCAGTCCATCGGTTGTCACTTTGCAGCAATGCTTACAGGTCTGACAGGACAAGCTGCACGGGGAAAATTTGAAGAATTGGGTGCGAATTACATTTTAGATGATGTAAGGCAGCTGAGAACGATCATAACAGCTTGACTAAAAGAAGATTTTTTTCGCATAATAGAGGAGAAAGAATACTAGCAACTTACTTTTTTGGAGGGATATATAAAATGCCAAAATATGAACTGCCAGCACTTCCCTATGCTTTTGACGCTTTGGAACCTCATATTGATGCATTAACCATGGAAATCCACCATGATCGTCACCACGCTACATACGTTAATAACCTAAATGCAGCATTGGAAGGTCAAGATGTTGCAGATCAATCCATAGAGGAACTAGTTGCTAATTTAGATAAACTTCCAGAAAGCATTCGTACCGCTGTTCGCAATAATGGCGGCGGACATGCAAATCACAGCTTTTTCTGGCAAATTTTAAGCCCAAATGGCGGCGGAGCTCCAACTGGAGAAATCGCAAAAGCGATTGACGACACATTTGGCAGCTACGATGAACTTAAAAAACAATTTGCAGATGCAGCAGTGAAGCGTTTTGGCAGCGGCTGGGCATGGCTTGTTGTCAAAGATGGCAAACTAGCTGTAACTTCCACAGCAAATCAAGACAGCCCGCTTACGGATGGTGCTGCTCCTGTACTTGGTTTGGATGTTTGGGAGCATGCTTATTACCTCAACTATCAAAACAAACGCCCGGATTACATCAATGCATTCTGGAATGTAGTGAACTGGGATGAAGTGAACAAACGTTATCAAGCAGCAAAATAAGCATTCTATTGTAAAAAATACAGCCAGTTACATGGCTGTATTTTTTTGTTGTCAAATCCAATTGCTGGATGGGAAACTTTGCCGGTAGTGTACACTTGGCAGCTCCCTTTATAATGGATCAAGTGTTCCGAATCCCATTTGTCCCAAAAACAAGCAAGAGGAGGAAACAACAACAAATGCTTATTAGTAAATATATATTGGTCTTATCTTCGTTGATTAGTTTTGTATTTGTCAGTGAAAAGGCACCACAGATGGCATCTTCCACGATTTATGCCCAAGCACACAAGAACATACAAGTAAGAGATACACAAAGCCGTCTCCAAAAGTTAGGTTTATATAAAAAACCTGCAACAGGGATATATGATGCTTATACCAGAAATTGTATCGCACAGTTTCAAGCAAATTATCAATTACCAATCGATGGGACTTTGGAACCGGAGACAACAGGCAAACTTGTTCAAGTAACAACCGTTAAGACAGTGAAGCCAACACAAGTAGCGAAAATTACGAAAAAAACACCTCCAGTAAAAAAGAAAATAAAGACAAAGAAGATACACCATCCGAATCCAAAAAGTGATAATTCGGTAAATGCAACAGCAGCAGAAGTACGCCTATTGGCAAAAGCAGTTCATAGTGAAGCTCGCGGGGAGAAGTTTAAAGGAAAAGTAGCCGTGGCAGCAGTTATTTTAAACCGTACGGAGGCAAAAGGTTTTCCACACAGCATAAGAGGTGTCATTTATCAGCCAAGAGCATTTACTGCAGTGAGTGATGGTCAGTTTAATCTAAAACCAAGTAAAGACGCGTACCGCGCTGCGAAAGAAGCACTTCGCGGATATGATCCAACGCATGGCGCTTTGTACTATTTCAACCCAGAAACCGCTACTTCTGGTTGGATGTTTGAAGAAGCAAAAAAGCATAGAACAGTGAAAATTGGAAACCATTTGTTTTTCAGAGGGTAGATGAATCGATCTACTCTTTTTTTATTATAAAATCATCCCAACCACAGTTTGCAGTTGGGATGATTTTTCATGATATAACGGTTAATTTTTCAATCTGCCCGCACTCTTCCGCGATCCAAATACTTCCGTCCGAAGATACCGTGATTCCATGCGGTTCTGCATGTGCAGTTGGGATATCAAATTCTGTTATGAAACCATCGTGTGTGATTCGTCCGATTTTGTTGCTGCCCCATTCGGTAAACCACAAATCACTATTGATTCCCGCTGCGATGGCATGGGCACGAGCGTCGATTGTTGGAATCGAATAGGCTGTTATTTCTCCATCGATTGATATTTTGCCGATATGATTTCCTTGAATGGCTGCAAACCAAATGTTTCCATCAGCTCCAGCAGTCATGCCGACTGGCCCTTCTAATCCAGCAGGTAGAGGAAATTCAGTAATACTGCCTTCAGATGTAATCCGCCCAATCTGATTTGCTCCGTTTTCAGTAAACCAGACTGCTCCATCTACTCCGCAAGTAAGAAACGATGGATAGGCATTTGCTGTTGGAATATCGTATTCACTTATTTTTCCATGTCTATCAACCTTGCCGATTTTGTTGGCAAGCAGTTCCGTAAACCAAATATCTCCGTCTTTTCCTTCTGTTAGACCATAAGGGCCTGCATTTTCGGTAGGCAGGGAATATTCGATCAGCGACCCGGTTTGGTCGATTTTTCCCAATTGATTTGCTTGATTTTCACTAAACCAAACTTCACCAGTGGAAGCAGCAGTAATAATCATCAAACCTGCATTTTCGGTAGGAATGGGAATAGTTTCTATCTCCCCAGCTTTGTTGATCTTTCCAATGGCATTTCCTTTGTTTGCCGTAAACCAGATGTTGTTTTCTTTATCGATAGTTATTCCATAAGGAGAGGCGAGGGGAGTTGGGACAGTCCAAGTTTGAAAGTTTATTTGCATAAGAAAAACGCTCCTTTTTTAAGTGTAAAATAAAAACTCTATCCATTTTCTGGATAGAGGAATAGGCATAAGCAAAGAGAGAGTATGCGCGAACATACACCATCCCTTGTCAAACATATATATAAAAGCCTAGACCAATCCTATCCAGATAAAAAATTCGTATGGAAATGTTTTTTTGGAATGCGGATTAGTAGATCATCGGCTTTTGGTTCACCCTTTCAATTTCAATCGTAAATAGAATAGCATGTGGAAAATAGAATGCGCAAGTGATTTTAGAAAAATAAAAAAGGCTTTTTCAATAGCCTTGTTGATACGACGAGTAATATTTGTTGTGGTCTGTCTCCCGCTGCATTGCAGGGGAGACAGACCACCGTCCGAGTTACTGCTACTTCAGATTCCGGATGGCCCAGATGACGATGGCTGCGAGCGCCACGCCGATGATGATCTGCACCAGATGGCTGAAGAACCACCCGATGAACGAGAAGATGGCGGCGATCAGGCCGAAGATGAACCCGAAGACACTGCCCACGATGGACAGCATGACGATCGGGACGATGATCAGCGCCGCGATGGCAGTGATCTTCGAAGCACCGGCCGACAGGGACGTCCTCTCCTGGATCTTGTTGCTCAGGTAGTTCGTGACCTTGCTACCGACCTTCTTCAGACCAGCGATGTCCATGGGAAACCTTTCGTAATCATCCAACCTAGGCTGGATGGGACGGTATTTCTTTTATTATAGCAAACTGTATTTTCTTTTGATATATCAATTTATATTTCCAAAAAGAAAAAACAAGGAGTTCTCCTTGTTTGGCTTTTCATCTATATGAAGGTAAGTGATTTGTCGGTGGCCAGTTTATACATGCTGCAGCACATACAAACTGACCTTTCCGTCCAACTTTTTCGCTTCCGGACCACGATCCCCCCCAAAATCGTGGCCCCTCAGCAGGGGGTATGGAACTATGAATGTTGTTGTGTTTTTTTCCTTTCTTTCGATCGGATGTTAGCTAGGACTTTTGTTGTGTTGTTGAACTGGTTGAGCTAGCGCGCTACTTGGTGGTCTTCTTGAGACCACCGGCCGCGGGAGCACCCGGCTTGGTCATCACCACGGTCTTGGCGGTGGCGGAACCACCAGCCGAGGCGGCGGGACGACGAGTGCGACGGCGACGACGCGAGGTACCGGAACCCGAACCACCGGTGGAACCGGAGGTCGGAGCCGAGGTTGCCGGAGTACCCGCAGTCGACGAGGCCGGAGTCGGGGCGGTAGCAGCCTGCTTGGCGGACACATTGCTGTTCGCCAGCTTCTTGTACTGGAATCCGAGGAACACCACCGCGGCGATGAGGACTGCGATGAAGAAGTCCCGCACCTCGAAGTGGATGATCTCGAACACCTTGCTCCCCAGCATGAGGAGTCCCGCGCCGCCGGTGAGGACACCGACGCCCTGGAGGAACCAGCCGCGGACGAACTCCGCCAGCTTGGTGCCGACGAAGTAGGCCGCGATGATCGCGATCCACCACCGCTGCCAGCCGTCCAGTAGGACGTGCGGCGCGACGATGTCGTCCATCACGAGTCCGGACAGGTAGGCGATGCCGAGCTGGCCGGCGACGGACAGCCGGTCCTTGTTCGCGGCGACGATGCTGGCCGTGACGACGATGCCGATGACGGACAGCCACCCGAAGGCGTTCAGCCACTGGAAGGAACCGGCGACCGTGAGCAGAGTCATCAGACCCTTGCTCAGGTCGACCTTGGTGTTGACCGACGAGGAGAGTCCCCGGAAGCGGTTCTTGATGTCGAACATGGCAGTTTTGCCTTTCCAACTAGTTGGACGGAAGTTGATTTAAGTCTATTATACAAAGTTTCCCGACAATTGCCCAGTATGATTTTGTATTATTTTCGCAAACTAAATGGTGAGGAGGTGTATGTCCATGTCCCGTAGAAGAAAACGCACTCCACTCGTTCCTGGAGCGAGGGCTGCATTAGATGACTTACAAAAAAAATTAATCAGTGAAGATTTGGGGCATTCTTTTGCCAATAAAGAAGAAGCAAAATTGGAGTTGGCAAAAGAGCTTGGTGTACCATTAAAAGCTGGGAGCAACCGGGATTTACGTTCGGAAGATGCTGGGAAAATAGGCGGAGCGATGGGCGGCAGGATGGTAAAAGAACTAGTTGCATTATCACTTCAGTCTTTACAGCAGAAAAACAAATGAAAAAAGCAATCTTTAATTTTTTCTAAAACTCTCTTTTTTTCTTGGTGAAATCAGTATAATGGGATATATGGTATAAGGGAGGGATCAACCGAATATGGAACGTGTCTTATTATTATCCCTCGGCTTTGGGATGGGACACAATGCAGCGGCTAAAGCATTGGAAACGCAATTTCGAAGTCAACATGGGGTGAAGACAGATACGATTGACCTCTTGCAATTGATTCCCAAGACCTTCCATCCCCTGTTGCAATCTGGTTACCAAGGTATGCTTGTCAAGTTTCCGTCGCTGTACCATCTTTTATACGACTGGACTTATCAATTTCGTTTAGTACGTTATGTATCCAAAGAACTGGTAGGAAAAATCGGTCTCACGATCCGCAAGAAAATAATCACTCGTCTTCAACAGTTTCAACCGACAAAAATTGTAACAACGCACCCTTTTTCTCTTTTATTGCTTCCTGCTGAATGGGATCGCGTACCTACGATTGGGGTAGTGACTGACTATGAATTGCATCCAATGTGGTTAGTCGAGTTACCAGATGTGTTATGTGTACCCAAAAAAATGTTAAAACGAAATATTATTGATCGCTTGCGGTGGAGATCTGGTGTGAAAGTACTAGAGACTGGACTGCCAGTGGAACCCAAGTATTATGAAAATACATGTCAAACAGATGCCCGAACCCGCTTGTCTCTTCCGCTGTATGACCCAGTTGTTCTTGTCATGGGAGGCGGACTTGGTTTGGGTCCTTTGGAACAAGTGGTAGATAAATTAGATGCTTTATCGCAAATGCAATTTGTCATCTTAACAGGTTCCAATGAATCATTGTACGATCGGTTGACACGAAAAAGATATGGACAGCATATTCGTTTAGAGAAATATCGGACAGATATGGAGCTGTTCATGGCAGCTGCTGATTTACTCGTCACCAAACCTGGTGGTGTGACAATCACAGAAGCATTGGCTAAAAAGCTTCCTATGCTTTTGTTTGAAGCATTTCCCGGACAAGAGGAAGCAAACCAACAATATCTGGTGCATCATCGCGTTGCTTTCAAAACAAGGCCTGATACGGTTTGCTTGCAAATTGAAAAATTTTTTCAGTCACGTTTATTTCAACAAAATGCAGCAGAGCGATTTTTTCCGATTTCCTCTCCCGATGCTGCACATCAAATTGTACAAGCAGCATTGGATGTTGGCAAAACAAGAGTATTAGTTTAGAAATGATAAACCCAAGGGATATGCTTATCTCTTGGGTTTTGTATTATCGGAAAACAGATTGGAAAAAAATGATATTGAAAAATAATTGTTTTTCATTCATTGTAGAATTAATTTACTTTTAAGAGGGTCGAATGGTTTGTTTTTTCTAGAATTTACGTCCTTTTTAAAATATTTATATATCTATCATACGAGAAAGGAAAGAGGAATAATAATGGGTTTCATCGAAAAGGTTAGTTCTTTTGCTGGAAAAACATTTACACTTTGGGTGATTCTTTTTGCTGTTCTCGCTTTTATGCTGCCTGCTCCTTTTCAATGGATTGGAGGATATGTGGTTCCATTGTTAGGAATTGTCATGTTTGGGATGGGGCTCACGCTGTCAGCAGATGATTTTAAAGAAGTATTCCGCCGTCCAAAAGACGTAGCAATTGGGGTGATTTGTCATTATCTCATCATGCCTGGACTGGCATTTTTATTGGCATGGGGTTTGAATTTACCAGCAGAGGTAGCTGTTGGTGTTATTTTAGTAGGCTGTTGTCCAAGTGGAACAGCATCCAATGTGATGGTATTTTTAGCAAAAGGCGATGTTGCCCTTGCGGTATCGATTGCATCTGTCTCGACGATCTTAGCTCCGCTTGTTACACCATTGCTTATTTTACTGCTGGCGAGTAAATGGGTAGATATTCATATCTGGTCTTTAATTCTTTCTATTATTCAAGTAGTGATTATTCCGCTAGTTCTTGGTTTTATTATTAAAAAGTTTTTTGGAAAACAAGCAGCAGCAAGCGTGAAAGCTCTGCCTCTTGTCTCGACGATCGCTATTGTGATGATTGTAGCAGGGGTAGTAGCTGGAAGCCAAGAAAAGATTGCTACAACTGGCTTGCTTATTTTTGCTGTCGTTATTTTGCACAATGTTTTGGGATTTTTACTCGGTTTTTTCCTTGCGCGTATCTTTGGTATGGATTTAGCCAAACAAAAAGCAGTAGCATTGGAAGTGGGAATGCAAAATTCTGGTCTGGGTGTTGCGATTGCAACTGCCAATTTTTCTCCTTTAGCCGCAGTTCCTAGTGCTATTTTTAGTGTGTGGCATAATATTTCTGGTTCGGTGCTCGCTTCTTTATTTAGTCGGCTTAGGGAGAAAAAAGAACAAGCACGAGAAAATAAATAAGCAGGTAGCCCTATTTCTTCCACAATAAGAATCCCCACTCTTATGAGTGGGGATTTGATTAGTTTGGATTTATTTGTACTTTGATATCGGATAAGCTGGCTACAGTGGTACCTCCGTTGTAACCATTGTTCCAAAAATATAGGCTGTATCTTCCGCCGCTGACCGCATTTGGATAATAAAAATAATTATACGTGTAGGATCCTTTTCCACAATAAACTGTTTTTTCTACCCCTGAATAATATTTCGGCTCAATGTATCGTTGCAATTCCATCGTTTGGCTATCACCAGAAGAATTTTTACAGAATTATGCTGGTTGAAAGCCCACGGTTTCAATCGTGGGATGAAAAGCAGCGTTGTTCGAAACCCCAAAAAAAGGGGTTGCAAGAACAACAAATCTTTTGTATATTAGAACACATGATCGATGATCATCCTACTGGTAGTAGGTTTGTTCTTTGAAAATGTAGTGGTATAGGGTTTCGGTGGCAAATGGATACGTCTCCCACCGAGTAAAACCATTAGAGGCAGGAAAAGAACTAGAGCGCTGGTAACAGGCGTTCCGCCCATGTGGGTACACTTCTAACTGCATGGGATGGGCTGATGAGACAGCCCCAAACTTAGGAGTTGCACAAAACAGAAATGGACGCACGTAGCAGAACTACCTAAGAATCCCACGACTTTAGTCGTGGAGAGTCTCAAACCAAACTTTTACCCCTAGTCCACCACTATAGTAAGTAAAAGTAGAGGTATACGCATACATTCTGTAAGACTTTTCTAGAATCTGATAATAGGATGCATATGCATTATTGGTTGAGAAAAAGAAAACAATTAAGGACAATATCGCCATCGCAAAAAATAACATTTTCTTGTTGAAACGATCCATGATGAATGCCATTTTTTATTATCTATGTTTTTACTTTCTTATTGTTAATAATATTTTCTTTTTGTGAATAAAATCTATATTTAATAAATAGAATAATTTACAAATAAATCATAATCAAAAAGCCCGCCATCTGTTGAGATGGTGGGCTTTTTGATTATGATTTAAACTCGATCAAAGCGTATTGGCAATTCTTTGATGGAATAGGTAACTGTACTCTGATTCAATTCGATATCTTCTGAGGATAGGCGAATGTTTTTAATTCGTTGTAACAGTTTTTTGATCGTAACGCTAGCTTCCACACGTGCAAGCGGCGCTCCTAGGCAAAAATGAATTCCATGGCCAAACGCGACATGGTCCATATTTTTTCGATCGAGATCAATTTGCTCGGCATTTGGAAAAACGCTTTCATCGCGGTTGGCGGATGCCTGCCAAGCGGCAACTAGGTCTCCCTTTTTGATAGTTTGTCCACCTAGTACCACATCTTCTTTTGCTTTACGAGTCTGGTATTGAGCAGGGGATCTTAGGCGCAATACTTCTTCGAGCAGCAAGGAGATATCTTCCGGATTTTCCGCTATACGTTCTTGAATATCGGGATTTTCTGCCAGCGTCAAGATCGTGCTGCTGAGCCAGTTGGTGGTTGTTTCGTTACCAGCCAATAACAGTACTACGCAAAATCCTAATAGTTCATCTTCGGTTAGCTTTTGACCATCAAGCTCTACTTGCAGCAATTGTGAGATGATATCGTTTTCTGGTTTTTCAGAGCGTTCTTTAATAATCACTCTGAAATATTCTCCCATTGCCTGCTGTGCTTCGATAAACTCTCTACCTTCCGCTTCATTGGTAGGTTGTTTAACGATTTTAAAGCTCCAATCTTTAAACAGATCATGATCTTTCGTTGGAACTCCTAACATGCGGGCAATTACTTGCATAGGAACTGGTACTGCGATATCACGGACAAATTGCATTTCACCGGAATCGGTAATTACTTCGTCCAACAGTTGATCTACATAACTCTCAATCCAAGGCTGTAAATCCATCATTGCTTTGGGAGTGAAAGCTTGTGAAACGAGTAAGCGCAGTTTTCTATGGAAGGGCGGGTCATTGGAAGACATTGCTTTATCTAAGTAATTGTCTTGTATTTTTGGCATATATTCGGAAGAGAAAATTTGATGATTGCTAAATACATATCTCACATCTTCATTTCGAAACACATGCCAAGCACCTGTTGCCCCAAACCATAGTGGATAATCTTTGTCATAATAAACAGGATTGTTTTGACGACTTTCTCTAAACCAAGTAAATATTTCTTCGCCTACTTGTTTCAATAGAAATCCCCCTCTAGATGTTATAGAAAAATAGGTAATATATATATATTACTAAATAATCTAATTTAATGAAATGAGATAATATAATAAATTTTTCAGAATAATTTTAGATTCTATTCTATATTATCTTTCTGCTGTATGTAGTATACTTAGCGTGACAACTCTGTCTATTTGTGTTTGGAGTGAAAATGGGTGACAAGCAGCGTTATGCTCATGATCTGAATGGTGTTACCCGGATTCGAATTTCGAGCTGGGCAGGTTCCTATAAGATCTATGGTCCTGAAAGGCCGGGAATCGCGGATGCTGTGTTCTCTGTCCCTCTGCGAAACCCGGATGAGATCTGGATTTTCGGGAAGCAGGGAGATGCGCTGACGTTTGGTTCTAATATCAGCCAGGAGGGCGCCAAGAAGAAGCCCCATGGCACGATGGATATCTATCTCCCTGACCATGTCAAGGTTAAGAAGCATTCGCAGGATGGTCCAGTGATCACCATCGAGCTTCAACGATAAGGCAGGGTTAGGGCGTGGATCAAAGGAAACCTTTGATCTGCGCCCGCCTCATTTCTCCCCTCTCCTTAAGGCCATGTGACATCTACCAACACAGCAAATGGAATCTTCTCTGTCTGACTGCCATTGCTCAGTTGAATATATCTTTCCATCGGCTCGATTTTATCCACAAATCCACAAAAACAAACGATTTCGTATGCAGTGACATAGTGAACCAATACAGGTTGTTCATACTCGATTGCCTCTTGCAGAATATAAGCCATTGCTTCCCATTGCTGCTCATCTAGAGCAGGAGGGGTGAGTTTAGCAGCTTCTTTCCGCTGCTCAAGCAATGCTTTACGATGTTCTGGTAAAAACATCCGGCTTCCTTCCCATAACAAATTTTTGCGGTCCAACTTGCTCATCGATAATGCCCTCCGATTTTTCTTGCTCGCTCAGAAGCTTGCCCAGCAGATGTGAGCGAAGATGCATGCAAAATGGCAGTACTGCCATAGCGGTCTTTGATTTGATCGATCGCTTCTCCCAATGCACGTTGTTTGTTTCGATCGGAAAACAAGTCGAGCTGCATAGGAGATTCAGGAGATAACCCGCCTAAACTCATTCCCAAAGAACGGATGGGAGCTCCATCCCAATGCTGATGAAACAGTTGCTTCGCCGCGTGAAAAACAGGCATTGTTTCATTTTGGGCATAGGCTAGTTTTTGCTGTCTGGAAAACCCAGTAGGAAAATCAAAATTTGCACCTCTGCATCCCACTTGAACGGTAATTCCAGCCAACTGGTGTCTTCTTACTCTGCGGCAGACTTCTTCGCATAACTCCAATAAGATCACTTCGATTTCTGCTTTTGTCCGGTAATCGCGCGGCAGTGTCATATGATGACCAATTGCTTTTTGTTTGCTAAAAGACGACAAGGTAACAGGGGATAGATCGATGCCGTTGGCAGTCATCCACAATACATGTCCGCTCACTCCCCAATGTTTTTGCAGTTTTTCTAATGGATAATTGGCTAGTTCACCGATTGTTGTAATCCCTATTCGCTGAAGATTGCGCGTCATTCTTCTGCCTACACCAAAACATTTGCTCACAGGCAGGGGCCATAGCGTTTCTTTTAGATTGAATTTATTCAAACGGAAAATTCCATTTTTGTTTTTCTTCGCAAAGTTATCACAAGCCATTTTGCTGAGTACTTTATTGGGACCGATCCCTACTCGTGCGTAAACTCGTGTTTCCTCCATGATCGCTTGTTGAATCTTTTTGCTTATTTCTTCTGCATTTCCAAACAAGCGCTCACTCCCTGTCACATCGAGAAATTGTTCATCGATTGAATAAGGCTCAACCAAATCGGTAAAGCGCTCCAAAATCGTTGTTATTTGCAGTGATACTTGGAGATAAAGCTGCATACGCGGCCGGACGACAACGACTTCTGGGCACGCTTTTTGTGCTTCCCACAGTGTTTCCGCGTTTTGAATTCCATATGATTTTGCAATCGGACAAGCTGCAAGGATAACACCGCTTCTGCGATTTGGATCACCAGAGACGACTACAGGAAGATTTTTCAATGCCGGATTGCGAGCTTTTTCTACACTTGCATAAAAAGATTGCATATCTACTAGTAAGATCATTTACGAACACTTCTTCCGGGAACGTTTGTGTTGTTATTATTATATGCAAATGTTCGTTCCCTTAGTAGGCTGCAAATGTTTCCAAAAAAACGATCATGAAATAAATTTGACCAATCATTACAAAATGAATATACTCTTATTTAGATTTTCTATACAATACATAGAACAATTGTGGTAAAAAAAGGAAGAGATAAAAATGCTATAGCGAATAAAGGAGATTTTCTATCATGGGTGGAAGACCACGTGAGTTTAAAGATACTTTTGTTGTCGATGCTGCAATGGATGTATTTTGGAAAAAAGGTTTTGAAGCTAGTTCCGCACAGGAACTGTGTGAGCAGACAGGATTGGGCAGAGGAAGCTTATACAATGCTTTCGGAAGCAAACATGCGTTATATGAAGCGGCCTTGAAGCGGTATCAAGAAATTGGAATCAAGGAACAAGTAGAAATTCTTGAAGGATCAGGCAAGATTAAAGACCGGCTTCGTGCCTTGATGGAATGGGCGATCGAAGCAGATTTTAAAGAATCGGAACGCCGTGGTTGTTTGACAGTCAACTCTGCGGTGGAGCTTGGGGGAAAAGATCCTGCGGTTTCTGCCTTGGTCGAACGTCACATTTCTAATTTAGAACAGGCGTTGTGTCATGTGATCGCGCTTGGACAACGTTCAGGAGAGATTAAATCGGACCGGTCCGTTTTAGAGCTCGCTAGACTTTTTTTAAGTAGTTATTATGGATTGCGAGTACTAGGAAAAGTAGTTCAAGATCGCTATATGTTATTGGATATTGTGGAAGGTACATTAGCAGCATTTTAAAGAAAGAGGCTATACAAAAGCCTCTTGCGGTCTATTTTGTAATGATCAATCAAAAATGAGGGATGAAAATGCCAATTGCAGTATATATGTTAGGGTTATTAATATTTGCTATGACTACTTCTGAGTTTATGGTAGGAGGAATGATGCCAGCACTAGCGACGGAATTTGGCGTATCGATCTCCGATATTGGATATCTCATTTCTGCTTATGCTGCTGGGATGGTGATAGGCGGACCTTTGGTGACGATTGGATTAATGAAAGTACCACGGAAACAAGCACTCTTGTGGATTGCGATTTCTTTTTTAGTCGGGCAAATAATTGGGGCAGTGGCGGTCAGCTATGAGATGATGCTGGCAGCACGAATTATTACAGGGATCGCTTCAGCAGCAGGGTTTGCTGTTTCCCTTGCTATTTGCGTTCATTTGGTGGAACCAGATGTGCGAGGAAGAGCTTCCTCTATTGTGTTAGGCGGTTTAATGATCGCTACTGTGATTGGTTTACCAATGTCAACGTTTATTAGTCAACACTTCGGTTGGCGCATTAGTTTTTGGGTGGTTGTCGGTCTGGTGTTGATAGCAGCATTGGTTGTTCAATGGATGGTTCCCAATCTGCCAAAAGCAGAGTCAGTAAGTCTCCGCGGTGAATTCGGTGCTTTTAAATATCCTAGATTATGGGCAGCTTTTGCAACAAGCGGGCTGATTATTGCCGCAACTTTTGCAGCATTCAGCTATTTTACACCCATTTTTACGGAACTAACCGGTTTCTCCTCTGCGAGTGTTCCTATTATCACTGCTATCTATGGGGCAGCAACTGTAATAGGAAATATGATAACTGGAAGACTTGCTGACAAATATACAATGCAGACGCTATTTGTCGGACTAATTTTAATAAGTATATCTCTACTTGTCTTTTCCATTTTTGTTCAACATTCCGCTATCATCATCGTATGTGTTATCGTTCTTGGTCTAGCAGGAGTTCCGATGAATCCCGCCATGGCAACGAGGGTAATGAGGACAGCCAATAATACAGGAACACTTGTGAATGCAATTCATGGTTCGATAATCAGCCTTGGCGTGGGAGTTGGTTCTTCGATAGGTGGACTCACTATTGATGCTGGATATGGTTTGATTTCTACATTGTGGGTGGGTTTTTTTCTGGCTGTTTTAGGTTTGATCTCGCTTCTTCCATTTTTAAGAGGAATAATATTGCAAAAGAAGATGTTTGGATTAAAGAAAAAACCGGATAAAAAAGAATGTACAGTCTAACTTAAGAAATGAAGTGTATTCTCAAGAGAGAGTACGCTTTTTTTAAATAAAAATATGTTATGACTATCGCTAGCTCTGAAATCACTAAGGGATAAAAGTGTGATGGATCGCATATGTTTTGCTAAGAGGTGATGACATCGTGGCGGTTATACGGTATAAGCCAGAAGAGGTGCAGCTTTTGGCTCGATTGATGCGGGCGGAAGCGGAAGAAGATGGCAATACAGGAATGCTTTTAGTGGGAAATGTCGGAGTCAATCGTGTGAAAGTAAGATGTTTGGATTTTAAAGATATCAGCACGATTACAAAGATGGTATTCCAGTCACCAGGAGGGTTTGAGTCAACCCAAAAACCGTATTTTTATCAGCGGGCAAGAGATCGAGATGTGCGTTTGGCACAGCAGGTAATAAATGGGAGACGACTTGATCCAGCGACAAATTCCCTCTGGTTTTTCCGTCCTCCAGGAAATTGCCCGGCTAAGTGGTTTGGGCAAGCGAATAGTGGAAGGTACAAAGCACATTGTTTCTTTATTCCAACACCAGCACAGTGTCCAGATGTATATTAAATGGTGAAAAGTGGAGGTCAAGAGAATGTATTGGTATGATCCATATGGTGCATATTTGGCTAACCAGCCGCAGGAACCGAATGTAGCACAGCGAACCGCTAGGAAATATTCCGAAGATCTACTGGCCACAAACGTTGGCAAACCAGTTACCGTATATCTTACCTATGAAAAAAATACTGAACGAAATAACCGTGTGGTATATGGTGTGCTACGCCAAGTCGGGCGTGATTTTATTTTAGTAACCGACCAATCTACAGGCAGAGATAATATGTTGCTCAATATCAATATTGATTATGTTGAATTTCATGACCGCGCAAACCTCGCTAGTAAAAATTTATAAATATGTTGAAAAAATATCAAAATACCGATAAGATAGTTGAGGGAAAAGAGCCAATATGGCTCCTTTTTTAGCGAGAAAGGAAACAAAATTTTTATTTTCCGCCTGAAAAAGGCTTGCCAAATTGGCAAGTTTTCTTTTTGTGAGAACAGGAAAAAAGGGTGTGAGATAATGGCAGAAAATAAAGACACTTCTACTTCAGTTGAGGTGATAGAAGCACCTACTCCGTTAGTGGAACCAATTGCAGTAGAAACACCAAAAGATGTACAATCAAACATTCACCCTGATTTACTAGATCCGAACAAACCGATGTGGAGACCAATTATCGTGTTTTTGATTCCGATGATGCTCAGCAATATCTTGCAATCATTAGGAGGAGTAGTCAGCTCAATAATCATCGGTCGTGGATTAGGAGAGACTTCTTTGGCAGCAGCCAGCACGATTTTACCTGTCAATTTTTTTCTTATCTCTCTTGTGATCGGCCTAGGTTCAGGGAGTCTTGTCTTGATTGGACAGGCATTTGGAGCTGGCAAAACGAATGAACTTCGCAAAACAGTAGACACGACCATCAAGTTTTCCTTTTTGCTTGGAATTGCAATGGCGATTATCGGTGTTGTTTTTATAGAAGGAATTTTACAATTGATTGGTGCTCCAATGAGTATCCAACCAGAGGCAATGAAATTTGGCAAGATTATTTTTGCTAGTCTTCCACTCACTTTTGTCTATGTAAGTTATACTACGATTTTAAGAGGGACTGGGGATTCCAAAACACCATTTCTATTTTTGGTGATTAGTACAATACTAAATATTTTACTTACACCATTTTTCACTTTTGGATGGCTTGGCTTACCGAAAATGGGCGTCTCTGGTGCAGGATTGGCTTATGTAGTATCCACTTTGATCACTTTTGTGTTTCTGTTATTTTATTTGCAGTGGAAGGATCATGCCTTGCGATTAGACATGACATTTTGGAAACAGTGGAAACTCAATATTCCTATCTTAAAACTGTTAATTAAAATCGGTCTGCCATCTGGTATTCAAATGATAGCAATCTCTTTGTCTGAAGTAGCCGTAATTTTTTTAGTAAACCAACATGGGGAACAAGCTACAGCAGCATATGGCGCAGTGATTCAAGTCGTTAATTTTGTGCAAATGCCGATGCTCAGTCTTGGTATGGCAGCAGGAGTTTTTGCTTCTCAATTTATTGGCGCTGGAGCAAGAAATCGATTGGAATCGTTGCGGCGGCATTCACTCGTTCTCAACTATGTCATTGGTGTAGTGATTGTTGGGGTCGTTTATTTGTTTAGCGAAGCTATATTGCATTGGTTCCTGACTGACAATAGCACCATTCAAATGGCAAAAGATGTATTGTTCGCAGTGCTGTGGGCTTTGATTCTCTTTGGTCATGGGATGATCTTATCGAGTATTATGAGAGGATCCGGTACAGTAGTAATTCCTACGATTATTACCATTGCTTGTATTTGGGTACTAATGGTTCCAGTAGCTGCTATTTTATCTGCACCGCTCGGTTTGCTGGGAATCTGGCTCGCATATCCCATTTCAGACGGTGTTATGCTGCTTGTATTGTATTTGTACTATCAATTTGGTTGGAAGCGAAAACAACATGATAGTTTGTTTGTGTCATAAATAGGGAGTGAAATAAAAACTCAGTTATAGAGAATAACTGAGTTTTTATTTTCCGTTTTTTACCGAATGTTTTGATATAATTTTCCTTAGATTAGAGGTGATACAAAAGTGAAAAGATTAACCCTTCTATTTTGAGTTTTATTTATTTATTAATGGGCTGTGTACAGACTGGAGCGGATAAGACTGGTTCAGAATCAATGCCGCAATTTAAAACACCATTTCAAGGTAACGAGGTTTTTGTTGATCGTAGCAGGTTTACATCGTTCTAAAAGATATCGCCTGTATTCTGCGACATATACGCATCAAATTATATCGCAGAATGTAGTTTCTACGATATAATTTAGCATTGCTTTTATTTGAACTTTGACGACTTCAAGTTTATATAAATCAACACACTTTATATATTGTTCAGTGATATTTAAAGTATTACAATAGATGTAACTGACCTCAAACAACCTGAGAACACTAGGGAGCCATCATGCAGTTTTTCTTCAACCTCGACGGGGACAAGAAGTCGATCAGCTTCAAGGATCACGACGGGAAGGTAGTTCTGAAGGTCGAGCTCAATGAAATCGCCGACTTCGATCTAGGGCAGGATCCCACCAACTTCGAAGAAGAGTGGCTTTTGCTGGAGCTGGAAGCTGGGGCTACTCTCAACTTGGGTTCCTTCAGGCTTGAGGGAAAGGTCGTTCTTGAGAACGATTACCTCATTCCCGAGAACGGCTACCGTGTCCTCGTATGGGAGGTACCGGAAGGAATCAATCCCTTCTATCGAAGGATCAACGGCATCGGACAACACGAACTTGTGTTCAATTCTTGCCTTCTCGGTGTTGAGAGCAAGGTATTCGCCATGCCAATCAACTGACTTTTGAGGTCGCGGGCGCACGAAGACTCTTCGTGCGTCCGGCTGATTTTACATAAGCAATTTTAAAAAGATATGAAATTCAAAAGCCGATTTTCTTAGTATAAAAGTAAAAGGAAATCGGCTTTTTTTACGGATATTTCTTAGCGTAGGATTTTCACAAAATGTTGGCGAGCCCCCTTTTTGGGATTTATCTAGTGGACTAGAATGGAATTCTGTCACTATGCCTTATTAAAATAATGCAGGATACCTTGGCGAGAGAAATATTAGTATCACTAATAATTTAAGGAAAAGAACGCTAAAATCCTTTTGTTGTATCATCACCAAGTAATGCAGCAAGTAAAGCTTTCTGTGTATGAAGACGATTTTCTGCTTGATTAAATACGACGGACTGAGGACCTTCCAGTACTTCTGTGGATACTTCCCATTCGCGATAAGCTGGAAGGCAGTGAAGGAAGATCGCATCCGCTTTGGCTTGGTTTATCATCGTCTGATTTACTTGATAGCCGGTGAAGTCCCGCAGGCGTTTTTCTTTCTCTTCCTCTTGGCCCATGCTTGCCCAGACATCCGTATAAATCGCATCTGCATCTTGTGCTGCTTGTAATGGATCAGAATAAAAAGTAAGGCTGGCACCTGTTGTTTTGGCGATCAATTCAGCTTCTTTCCAAACTGATTTCTGCGGTTCATACCCTCGCGGAGTAGAAACAGCAAGATGTATTCCAGTAGCTGCGGCACCATGCATCAAAGAATGCAGGACATTATTTCCATCGCCGACATAGGCGACTTTTAGCCCCATCAAATAGCCTTTTTCTTCTTGTAGAGTAAGCAAATCAGCGAGTGCTTGGCAAGGATGGTAATCGTCTGTTAATCCATTGATGACAGGAATAGTTGTAGCTTCCGCTAATTTTTCCACCAAAGAATGTTCAAAAGTACGGATCAAAATTCCATCTACGTAGCGAGAAAGTACCTGTGCAGTATCTTCCACGGTTTCTCCTCTGCCTAACTGAATTTCTTGGCGATTGAGGTTTACAACAAAACCTCCTAATTGCAGCATTCCCACTTCGAAAGATACACGAGTCCGTGTAGATGGTTTATCAAAAATCATTGCTAGTGTCTTCCCTGACAAAGAATGATAGGCGTTTCCAGATTTTTTTATTTTTTTAAGTTCATGAGAAAATAAAAGCAATGCATTGATTTCCTCTGGTGAGAAATCAGGTAAAGTCAGTAAATTTCTTCCTTTACAAGCTGACAAAGCATGGGGGATGATAGATGTATTCATGAAAGCGGACCTCCAATGGTAGTTTTCCATACGGATTTATGAATTTATATGCGCCATAATGGATTATTATACATTTTATTTGTTATTTATTCAAATTGCATTTTTGTTTGTTCATTGATTTTTTTGCTTTTTTGGTGCTGTGTATAATGGAATAAAAATGAATTAAAATGCATAAATAAACATTTTGCCAGCGAGGGAGTGACGCAGACAAATAAAGAAAAATTTATATTATAATAAAATTAAATCATCCATATATCGCCTAAGGAAGAAACAATGGCAAAAACATGGGTTGCAGTCCTTCGTCAACTGGAAACAGATGTCTTTGAGCCAATTGAAAAAATTAAAACTGGTCTAAGTAACAAGGACAGAGATGTAAATCAATTGAAACGAAACCTGAGACACATGCGAAATGTACTTCAGTCCATGCCTGCTGATACTTTCCCCACCAGTACTTTTCATGCAGACCGTTATCATGAGTCGTTTCGTGAGTATCAAGAATCGTTGGTAGAGCTGAAAGCAGATTTGGTTTGGAAGGAAAGGATTTGTTTGGTGGAGTTGGCGATGCAAATGTATCGTTGTTTGTGGGTTTTTTATTCCTCAAGAGAAAGAAAAGAAAAAAGTAAAGAAGTGTTGATTATTACGATCGAAAAATATCTTTCATAGGGAATAAGGAATAATACTCTGGTGCGAAATATTCAAAAAAATCTTGCGCCAGAGTCCAAAATTATATAGATTAACATTTACAACTAGGAGTGTCGTCCTTGCCACCACTATATATCCAGTGGATTCGATTTCGAGATGATATTGGCACGATTGGCTTATTTTTTTATCAATGGCTAAAAACTTCCAAAATTCCTGATCTTCACTATATACGTACACGAAAGAGCCCGATTGAACGAAGTCTTTATGTAGCTTTAAAGCAGGCAGGATATCGAGTGAAAGCACAATATACGATGGGTGCTTATCGGTGTGATTTAGCAATACCGAAGTATAAATTGGTGATTGAGTGTGATGGAGAAGCATTTCATAGCAGCAAAAAACAGAAAGTGCGTGACCGCAAAAAGGCATATTATATTCGCAAAAAACATCACTGGAAATTGCTTAGATTCAAAGGTTCCCAAATAAATCGAGATGTCAGCAAGTGTGTGGAGAAAGTTCAAACAGTGATTCAATCAAAGTGATCCCCCTTGTATAAGGGGGATCACGATCAAAGGTATATAACAAGTGAGAAAATAATGGCAACAACAAAGCGATAATAAGCAAAAGGCGTTAATTTGACTTTCGCGATCAAATTCAAGAAAAAACGAATTGCGAAAAGGGCAAAGCCAAATGCGCTGAGTAATCCTACAATAAACAAAGGAAGATCACTCATGTTCAGAGCTCCCATATTATCCAGCAAGTCTTTTCCTGTTGCAGCTACCATCATGGGAATTGCTAAGATAAATGTATACTCTGAAGCAGCTTTGTGGTTCATTCCACCGAGCAGCCCACCGGAAATAGTGGATCCGGAGCGTGAAAATCCAGGCCAGAGAGCCAAACATTGAAACAGGCCTACAATAAATGCCTGTTTATAAGTTATTTGATCGACATGTGTAGTAACCGGTCGAGCCATCCGAAAAGCTTCTGCTATGATCATCAATACTCCACCAGCAACAAGTCCGATAATAACCGTTGTGGTAGAAAAGAGATATGTTTTAATGACATGAGACAGCGTAGCACCCAAAATAACTGCCGGAATCATACCAACGAAAATATGCAAAAGATTGAGGCGAGGTTCTCGATCCCGCTTGACTCCATGCCACTGATCTTTCATTAGTTTCCATTGTTCTGGTAAATTCAATATATTTAGGATTCGCTTTCGAAAAACAAAAATAACCGCAGTAATCGAGCCCAACTGCACTACTACTTCAAAAGTAGAAGCAATTTGTCCTTTGAAACCTAATAGTTCGCCGACCAAAATCATATGTCCAGTTGATGAAACAGGGGCAAACTCGGTTAATCCTTCTACCATACCGAGTATAAACCCGCAAAACATTTCCCACATCCGTTCGTTTCCCCCTTCTGACTTATCCAATGGTACAACAGAAAGTTAGATAAGGAAAGAAAGAAAACCAAGCCAAATATGTGAAACTTTTATGTGATTGTTTACGAATTCACAGATCGATCGTTAGCGAACTAGTGCATCAACCGATACGCTATTAGTATATATTGCAGAACAAATATAGAAAATGTGCGTGATTCTCCTATTTCTCAAAATCTACTGTCGGTTTATATGGATTCTTTGACTCTGATTTCCCTATAATAATATTCGAAATTCATGGTAAACTATCATATAGGAGTTAACTAAAGACCCATAATCTTTCAAACCCAAACATCAGGAGAGGACATAACATGACTCGCTGGCATGCAGCCCTGTATGTTCTAGTGGCCGGTGCTTGTTATGGCACCATTTCCACTATCACCAAGTTGGCTTATCGAGATGAGATCACTCCTGCTGAGATCACTCTCCAAGTGGTTGTTGGATGTATTTTGTTGTGGCTGGGCTCGTATCCCCACTGGAATCAACTCGCGAACACATCCAGAAAGACACTGGGGAAAGTGCTGCTCTCAGGGATTCCATTTGGGATCACGGAAGTGTCCTACACTCTCTGCCTCAGCAAGATCCCGGCATCCATTGCTGTTATTCTATTGTTTCAATCTGCTTGGATGACACAGATTGTCGAGATGGCAGAGACAAGGACATGGCTGAAATCTCGTCGTTGGTTTGCCTTGATGGCTATCATCGGTGGTACCTGCTTGTCCGCTGGCGTTCAGCAAAGTGACTTCACTGATCTGGATTTGACGGGTGTATTCCTAGGCCTAGCCAGCGCGGTGTCCTTTACGATTTCTCAATTGGTCAGCAAGAAGGTTGCCCCGAAGATGCAGCCTACGCTCAAGAGTGCGATCCAAGTCAGCGGTGTGGTGCTATTTGTCCTTCTGTGTATCTCGCTGTTTCTCCGTTCGGAAATTCGAATGACAGATGGAATGGATCCGAAGCTTTGGTGTTGGCTTACTTTGTTGGCGCTGGTCGGTGTCGTCTGCACTCATTTTTGCCTCAACAAGGGTGCGCCGCATATCTCCTCAGGTTGGACTGGGATGCTGACTTCGGTTGAGCTGCCCATGGTGCTGCTTTGTGCTTTCGTAGTTTTGAACGAGAAGGTTTCCTTTGTTCAGACATTTGGTGCAGTAGCGATTCTGTTTGGTATCGCCCTCTCATCCTTTGAAGAAGCAAAAAAGGCTGCGAATTCTATGCCCTTCAGTAATTCGTGATTAAACCTTCTCCTAAAAGGAAAGCGAAGAAGGTCATCAAAGTCCCCTATGCTTCCTAGCACGGGGGACCAGTATTTAAAGTGAAATTTTCATTATGTGTTATATTCGATAACAGAAAACAGCTTATAATCTAAAATGACCCTTCTCTCTCCCCAATCCTTTCTTTAACAACACCCTTTCCAGTGTTTTTTCATATGTCATTCCTCTCTAGAAGTTCCTATAAATACGGAAGTCGTAATTTCCCATGTTTTTTAACAAATAGATATTAGTTTTTCGAACAAGTAAAAGAGAAATATCCGAAGTTCAAAATTCAAAATAAAATACAAACGAAAACAATGCTGGGTTAAATGGAAAATGAATATAAGTATTTACCTTATTACCTCTCATTGATGCAAGGATGACCCTCTTCTCGACATTTCAAGAAGAGAAATAAATCGAACTATTGACACGATCATCTACTTAGTATTATTATGTAGTAGTACTAAGTCTCACGAAGTAGAAAGGGTGCTTGTTGTGGAAAATTTGACCGAGATGCTAAAGGGGGTTCTGGAAGGGTGTGTTCTGGAAATCATCAGTCGCAAAGAAACGTATGGTTATGAGATTGTCAGAAACCTGAATTTGCTCGGCTTTGAAGATGTTGTTGAAGGAACAGTATATACGATTTTACTGCGGCTAGAGAAGAAAAATTTAGTCGACATTCAGAAAAAGCCTTCGGAAATCGGACCACCCCGAAAGTTTTACACACTCAACAGTGCAGGACGGAATCAACTCCAAATCTTTTGGCGTAACTGGGATTTTATCGCATCAAAAATGGATGAATTAAAGGAGAATCAAGATGGAAAATAATATTTTTTCGACCTTAGACAGATGGAAACAAGGAAAAGCCGAATATAAAAGTTGCAAAAAACGGATGAATGCTTTACCAAGCGATTATCAGATGGTGATGAAAGAGATAGAGCGTTATCTATGGAATTTTGAGTCTGGCGATGACGGTGGCAGGGGTATGATTAAGATCTTGACGGATGTGGTAGAACTATTTGATTCAAGTGCTCAAAAGGGAAAAGATGTACTGGATGTTGTGGGGCAGGATGTCAGTGACTTTTGCGATGATCTTCTGAAAGAAGTTCAGATTGTAACATGGGAAGATCAAAAAAAGAAACAACTAAACCAAATAGTACACAAAAAACTAAGACAAGGATAATAACAATATCATATACTGCGACTCTTTTAGAAAAAATAAATCAAACTATTGACATGGCTATCTACTTTGTATTACTATATAGAAGTACTCGGTGTTACGGAGTAGATAAATTTTTGGAAAATCGGATTACGTAAATTCTACACCATGAACACTGTGGGATGAAATGATTTTAAGCCTTTTGGGGTAAATAGGATTTTATTACATCAAAAATAAATGAATGACAGGAGAATCAAGATGGAGAAAAATATTTTTTCGAATTTAATCGATTTGGCTATTGGAGCGAAATGGAAACAAGAAAAAGAGGAATATAAAAGATACAAAAAACAGATTAATGATCTGCCAAGGGATTATCAGATCGTGATAAAAGAGATGGAGAATTACCTATTGTCCTTTGCATCCGATACAGACTCTACTATGGTCATATATAAAGCACTACAAGATGTACTAGAACTATTTGAATCAAGCGCACAAGAGGGAAAGGATGTATTTGATGTAGTGGGTCAGGATGTTGGCGGTTTCTGTGATGACCTGTTACGTGAGCTTCAAGTACAGACATGGACCGAAAAAAATAAAGCACAATGGAGCGAAAACATTCGTAAAAAGCTCGAAAAAGAATAATAACGATGACATAAAATCATACTGCTATTTCGGTTCGTGAGCTAAAAAAACCCTATAAAAATGTGAAGGTGTTGGATGATGTTCATTTCCATGTGAAAAAGGGCACCACCTTCGCTCTGCTCGATGTCGTACCTTTTTAGAGTTTAGAAATCCAAAAAGTTGGTATTCGCTAAGCCATTGAGTATACAGATTATTATTTTTCAAATAATTTTGAAAAAAACCACAGTTTCAAGTCCAAAATAAAAACAGGAATGAAGACAATGTTTGGCTGAATGGAAAATGAACATAAGTATTCCTCACTTAATCTGGCTATCTGTCTAAGGAATACTCCCAAACTATGACTCGTTTTAACAAAAACAACGAGAGTAAAGTAATTATATTGTTGCTGAGGAGGTGACGCATTGAGCACTTCGGAAGTGATATTTGGATTGCACTTGCATTGTGCCTTGGTATCCCTATCGTCGCATATCTATTTACAATGAGGGTTTATAAACGCAAAGCAGCTTAATGTTGGCAGGCATTAAAGGTGATGGTGGTCAACAAAAACATCAAGTAAAGGATGATAGAGTGAGTAAATACGAATGGATATTATGTCCAGTCTGCGGCAACAAAACACGAATCAAGATACGTGATGATACGGTGCTTGAAAACTTTCCACTATATTGTCCCAAATGTAAACAGGAAACAATAATCAATGTAAAGCAATTGAATATGTCAGTTATCAAAGAGCCAGACGCTAAGACGCAGAGCCGATAACATGTGAGATTATTCACAGTTACCGGCTCTTTCTTTTATGGTGCACTGGATGCTGACATTTCACAGCGAATATAAAAAACAGAATGGGGTGTCAGGATGTTTTTATCAGTATCAAACCTTACGAAAAGCTATAACACAGGGATTATTACCCATGTACTTAAAGGTGTAGGCCTGAAAATGGAAAGAGGACAAATCGGAGTAATATTAGGCCCCTCTGGTTCGGGTAAATCTACGCTGATGAACATTATTGGCGGCGTAGACTGGGCGGACGGCGGCACGGTCGAAGTGGACGGCGAGCGTATTACGAATTTAAATGACAAACAACTGGTTGAATACCGTCGGGAGAGCGTGGGCTTTGTTTTCCAGTTCTACAATCTTGTGCCGAACCTCACAGTAGCCGAAAACATCGAGGTTGTGTCGAACATTAGTAAAAATCCGTTTCAAACAGACGAAGTGCTTTCTGCCGTCGGACTTTCCGACAAAAAGAATCGTTTCCCCCGGGAACTCTCTGGCGGCGAGCAGCAGCGCGTGTCGATCGCACGAGCCATCGTCAAAAATCCAAAGCTCCTGCTCTGCGATGAGCCCACTGGAGCGCTGGATCTCGAGACCTCGAGGGGCGTGCTGTCGTTGCTCCAAAAAGTAAACGCGCAGTTTGGCACGACCATCCTGATGATCACCCACAACATCGCCATCGCTGGTATGGCGCACGCCGTGTTCCGAATGAGAAGCGGCGAGATTGTGGAAGTTGGGCAAAATTCCGAGCTTATCCCGGCGGAAAGGATTGAATGGTAATGGCGCTGCGAAAACGTGTATGGCGTATCATAAAGGAAAACAAAGGTCGGTATATCGGAATCTTTCTTTTGATATTTTTGGGGAGCTTTTATTTTATCGGAGCTGCGGGAGTGGGCAGCAGCATGGGGAAATTGGTCAGCGACTTTACCGAAAAAAACAAGCAGGAAGACATTACGTTTAAGTCAAATAAACCACTGAAAAATATTGCGGCACTGGAAAGAGAATCCGGTGCGCTGATCGACGCTTACCGGCTATACGACGTAAAAGTGCCTAACGGAGAACTGCGTCTTCTCAGCCCTAGCACGAAGGTCAATATCCCGGCGGTAACATCAGGACATGGCCTTAAAAATCCGGGGGACATTTTGATCGACCCGAAATTTGGCCAGATGCATGGGTTGAAGATAGGTGATCAAATAAAGCTGAACGGCAAAACTTTCCATATTGTTGGCACGGTAGCTATACCCAATTACATTTATATACTAAAGAACGTTTATGACGCCTATCCTCCGAGCGGTTTTGGTATCGGTCTTATTTCCGATGAGGACTTTAAGACGTTTCCGGAGGCGACCACGGTATACTCAGCATACGTGAAGAACAGGGAGAATGTAAAAGCAAATGCTGCCAATCTGAATGGACTCTTAACCAAAAAAGGATATTCCCTTTCCGAATGGTTGAACGCTGAAACCAATGCACGCATCGCGATGGTGCAAGGGAACATTGAAGGTGCGAAGACCATGGGCGCTCCTGTGGCAGCGTCAGTTTTCCTGCTGTGCTGTCTTATTCTTGGTGTGATGATCCAACGTATGGTCAAGTCAGATGGCGTAGTCATTGGTACGCTGTACGCGCAGGGATATCGCCGGGGTGAACTGATCCAGCACTATATGGCGATCCCGGTTCTGCTTTCTATTGCAGGCGGTCTTGCGGGCACACTGCTTGCTTTGCCGGTTGTAGGACCCGTCATCGATCTGCTGACGTCTGCTTACAATGTGCCTGTAACTGGCTTATCCTTCCCGCCATTGAGCATGGCACTGGGAGTGCTGATGCCTCTGGCTCTGCTGAGTCTCTCGAGCTATTTCGTTCTACGCAGAGTGCTAAAGAAATCTGCGGCTGAGTTGATGAAAGGCGATGAACAAAAAACGAAGGTGAATTTCCTTGAACGCAGACTCCGGCTGGAGCGGTTTAAATTCACCACTAAATTCAAACTGCGTGAACAGATACGCAGCATACCACGTTTGTTGTTTTTGCTGTTGGGCGTTAGCGCCGCGTCGATGCTGCTGCTGCTTGGCTTTACTGTCCACAACTCGATGCAAGTCTTAATGGACAGCGCCGGAACCGACAGGTATTTTCCTATAGAAACTACATTCAAAGAAATACAGCATGGAGCTGTTCCAAAAGGAGCTGAGCCGTTCAACGCAATTCGCAGTTATCCCAAGGGAAACGAAAAGGCGGAGTTTTATGTTGTGGGCTTGGAACCGGATTCCATCGGAATTACGATGCGTGACTCGAACGGCAACAATTTGCCAAAGAATCAGGTAAATATCACGTATCTCTTAGCGAACAGGCTGGGGCTAAAGGTGGGCGATACCATTAACATCGTTAGCAAAGTGGACGGAAAATCGTTCAGTCTAAAGATAGAAGGGATCGTCCAAACTTACGCCGGGCAATATCTCTATATGCCCCTTGATGAGTTCAACCGCATGACCGGTAACACGCTGGGAAGTTATCTTGGGATGCTAAGCAAAAATAAGCTTGATATGGACGAAAATATGCTTACTGGAGTACATGACTTTAGTAAACTCGATGAAATGGATGATACATCATCCATGACAATGACGGCATCGGTAGCGCTTATCACCATCGTTGCAAGTCTTGCTGGGGCAATCATTATCTTTCTTGTAACATCGATGATGATTGAGGAAAGCCGCAGCACGATATCGCTCATGAAGGTATTCGGCTATCGTGGAAAAGAGGTTGCGAGGTTGATTCTCAATAGTTCCACGCCGGTAGTATTTATTGGTTTTTGGCTTGGACTGCCCTTGATGCTGGCTGTCGGGAACACCCTGTACGGTTATCTCGGGGAACAGATCAATATGGTGATGCCCATGATTGTGAACCCATGGTATGTTCTGATAAGTTTTGTAGTGATTTTCACCGTGTACGAAGTAACCAAGTGGCTGTGCGGGAGGAAGCTCGCGAAAATATCCATGAGCGAGGCACTGAAAGCGAGCACGGAATGAGTTGTTGGTCGCAACCCAATACATGCCGGCAAATCCAAAAAAGCGTTGCCGTTTAGTTGCGGATACGTTAATAGCAAGCGAATTCCGGTATATCCGGGATTCGCTTGTTTTAATGGGAACAAGCATTTTATTTTGGGGAAAAGTATTTTATCTAAACCACTTATTGTAAACTTTATAAATAAAAATAGTTGACATAATATATTCAAAAAATTATTCTAATATTGATGCTAAGAAAGAAAGGAATTATGTTTATGTCATCTTCATCTATTCTTATTCGAAATATGGTTCTAGCGGCTTTATTTGCTGCATTACTTGCAGTCAGTGGACAAATTGCGATTCCGATCGGCCCAGTTCCGATTACATTGCAAACTATGATGGTGTTGTTAGCTGGATCAATCTTAGGTTCTCGCTGGGGAACAATTAGTGTATTGGTATGGATATTGCTGGCAGCAGTCGGCGCACCTGTACTGAGTGGTGCTACTGGAGGAATAGGCGTTTTATTCGGTCCGACAGGCGGTTATATTTTTGGGTTTCTTCTAGCTGCATTTTTAGTGGGGTGGACGATTGAACTGCTGGGAAAAAATAGACCGGCAGCTTGGTGGCAGCTGCTGCTTGTTTTCTTAATAGGAGCAGTTGGAGTTATTAACGCAATTGGTTTTCCTTGGTTTTTGTTTGTTTCTCATCTTCCTTTTAGTATGGATATTTTTAATAAAGTATTTGTAGTATTTTTGCCAGGAGATATTGCTAAAGCGATTTTAGCAACGATTTTGACCTTTGCTCTCTATCGGGCAATGCCTTCTTTTGCACCACAAGAGAGGAAAAAAATCCGTCGGACGGAAAAATAATTGTATAATAAAGTAACGCATTGATTCTACAGGAGGTCTCTGTGTCGAATCCATCGATTTTCCATCCGGTACCCGGCAATCCTGCTTTCTACCTAGGTAAGACTCATTTTCACTTCGTCGATTCAGGAGGGAATGAGCAAAAGTTCGAATTTGCTGCAGCTGGACCGGCTGACGACGGCAACGGCAAGCTTTATGTGGATCGATTGGGAAACATGTACGTCGTTTTTCCAGACGGGAAGGTGAAGAAAATTCCCCGCCGCAGATGGAATGATCAATCAGAGCCCGCAGGATACTTCCTGTAGAAAAATACTTCATCATGAAGTACCCTGAGCAACTGTTTCTATGAAGCGGTTGTTCGGGCTCGATAATTAAGCTGTGTTGATATAAAGAAAACCGTATGGAAACAAATCCATACGGTTTTTGTTTAATAGGTAAATTTCAAATTTATCATCTCATTGTTTTATACCTTCTTTTTGACAACTCCATACGGCTAAAGCCGTTGGATTCTTGGGTCGATAGCCTCATGACTATTTCATTACCAAGCTAACCCCGTGTGCCCCACGGTTTATGTTTGTTGATTTCTTCTTTGCTGCGAGCAAACTTGGTTTTCTTCTGCCACAACTATACATATATTACCATGGGAATATATGTTTGTAAACTTGCTTTTTCCAAAGGTTGAACAAGTGAAGGAAAATTCCTTACCCTCGTTCAACGCTCGCTTTCATCCCACGATTTAAACCGTGGGTATTCTCGCTCGCAATGTTATAAGTCTATTAGTGTTATTTTTGCTAAAGTACATGAGAAGCTTTTTTATGAAACCATACCGGAATTAGCTAGATTTGCCCTCTCTATTGCTTAGAATCCCTTTTTGCGAATAGAGAAAACATTTCTTGTTTTTCAGGGAGGGGAATATTATAATTTAAGTTGAATTCAATCTACTGGAGGTTCCAGTGTCCATCGCGACGCTTTCCGCTCCTGTTCCTGGCAACACTGCGTTCTCGTACGAGAACCGGCAGCTCCACTTCGTGGACGCGAAGGGTGAGCACCGGGTGGCTGACATCGTCGACGCCGTCTCCGACCTGACCGGCCGCTCGTTCCACTACTGGAGCGAGTCGGGCATCGAGTACACCATCTTCCCGAACGGGAAGGTGACCGAGACCCCCGCCCAGAAGAGCTAGTCGAGCAGAGCCCGCAGGACTTCCTGTAGATGCGCTCCATATGGAACGCACCTGAACACCTGCTTCTAAGAAGCGGCTGTTCGGGCTCGATAATTAATTTATGTTGATATAAAGAAAAACGTATGGGAGACAAAGCCATACGTTTTTTGTTTTAGTATCTATTTACATATGAAAGAAAACATTTTAAGAGTCTTGTAAAAACGTGAACATTAGCAGTAACATAAAGAGGAGTTACTTACCTTACCAAGAGGTTGCTGTGTCAAATTCTGAGCTCATAAAGGGTGTTATCATCGATGGTAAGACCATCCGTTACAAGGAGAATGGTCAGTCCAAAGAATTCAAGTTTGATTTCTTTGTCGATGCACCAGGCTCCGAGGCTCTCCTTTTTTATGGGGACGATGGTGTGTTGAAGATTCACCCGAAAGAAAATTAAGATGTGAAGGCACAGGATCTTCTGCGTAATGTACCACATTGGGTACACCTGAACAACTGCGTTTCAAAAAGCAGCTGTTCAGGATCGATAATCATCTCTTGTTTATATAAAGAAAGTGCATGGATACTGTATCCATGCACTTTTGCTCTTCTCTTTATTTATTATATATTTTAAAATATCATAATATTAAATATTAATAGAAAGGAATTTTACTTTTGAGTATTCTTTTCGTTCGAAATATAGTTATTTCACTAGTATTTATTATATTTTTGAGTATTAGTTCACAGATTGTGATTCCTATTGGTGGATTACCAATTAATTTTAATGGTGTAATTGTTATGCTCGCAGCCAGCATTTTGGGTGCGCGGCGGGGAGCGGTTAGCATTTTGTTTTGGATCATACTAGGTATCAGTGGAGTGCCCGTATTCGGAAAGCTTGCGAGCAGCATAGGAGGAGAAACGTTACTCTCCAGTCCTGTAGGAGGCATTTTTATAGGCTATTTGATTTCGATTTTTGTAATTGGAAGCCTCACTAAAATCGCAGGTAGAACGCAAATCGGATGGTTACGTCTGTTTTTCTTTTATGTGATTGGGTGGGTTGTGGTGATGAATATTGTTTCGCTTTTTTGGGTGATGTATGTGCTGAAACTAGCGATTGATCCTGCGTATTATTTTCAGTATTATGACTCTTTTTTGATAATTGAATTGATCATAGCAGCATTCGCTGCCGGTATCTGTCTTTTACTTTATCGGGCCTTTCCTGCTTTTTCCCCTCATAAAAATGGATAAGATGAAAACCGTACAGACAATCTCTGTACGGTTTTTTATTTTTAGCTGGACTGCAGTTGTTTGTTTTTCTCATATGCTGTGATTTTATCTTCATGCTGGAGCGTTAGACCAATAAAATCCAATCCATTGACTAAGCAGTATTGGCGGTAAGGATCGAGCTCAAAGGAATACTGCAATCCGTAGTTATCCGAAACGACTAAATTTTCCACATCGACAGTTAATTGATAGCGTTCGTATTTTGCAGTTCGTTCAAATAACTCTTGTACTTGGTTTTCGGACAAGATCAACGGCAGCATGCCATTTTGAAAACAATTATTGTAAAAGATATCTGCAAAGGAAGGAGCAATGACTACTCGGAAACCATAATCAGATAAGGACCAAGGTGCGTGTTCCCGAGAAGAACCACAACCAAAGTTTTCTCTCGTGAGCAGGATGGAGGCACCTTTGTATTCCGGTTTATTTAGCACAAAAGAGGGATTCGGGTTTTCCTTTTCATCAAACCGCCATTCATAAAATAAAAATTGGCCAAACCCTGAACGTTCGATTCGTTTTAAAAATTGTTTTGGGATGATAGCATCAGTATCGACGTGTGCACGATCCAAAGGAACTGTAATTCCTGTATGTTTACGAAGGGACTCCATTTTTCTGCTCCTTTCGATTGAACTTCCATTTGCGAATGTCTACAAAATGTCCTTCGATGGCGGCAGCTGCTGCCATGACAGGGCTGACCAAGTGGGTTCTGCCCCCTCTTCCTTGCCTTCCTTCAAAGTTGCGATTGGAGGTGGAGGCACAGCGTTCACCAGGCTGAATAATATCTGGATTCATACCTAGACACATACTGCATCCAGCTTCTCTCCATTCAAATCCTGCATCCAAAAAGATTTGATGAAGTCCTTCTTGTTCTGCTTGCTCTTTGACCTGCTGCGAGCCAGGAACGACCATTGCTTGCACCGTGGCTGCGACTTGGTAGCCTGCAACTACTTCTGCTGCAGCACGTAAGTCTTCGATTCGAGAGTTCGTACAGGAGCCGATGAAAACACGATCAATAGCGATTTCTGACATTGGAGTTCCTGCAGTAAGCCCCATATATTGCAGGGCTAGTTCCGCAGCTTTTTTCTCTGTACTCGTTGAAAAAGAAGCTGGCTCTGGAACCGATTTGGTAATATCTGCTCCCATCCCCGGGCTTGTTCCCCATGTTACTTGAGGGGCGATTTCTGTGAGATCGATTTCAACTTTTGTGTCATACTCTGCCCCTTCATCTGTAACAAGCTGCTTCCACGCTGCAACTGCTTGTTCCCAAGCTTCTCCTTTTGGAGCATGTTTTCTTCCTCTCAAATAGGAGAAAGTAGTCTCATCAGGTGCGATCATACCAGCTCTTGCTCCTGCTTCAATCGACATATTGCAAATGGTCATGCGCTCTTCCATGGACATTTGTTGGATTGCTTCTCCCGTATATTCGATGACATGTCCAGTAGCACCAGCAGTACCAATTTTATGGATCAGGTGAAGGATAACGTCTTTGGCAGTTACACCATAGGGGAGTTTCCCTTTAAAATGCACTTCCATTGTTTTTGCTTTTGCTTGTGGAAGACATTGGGTTGCCATGACATGTTCCACTTCACTTGTACCAATTCCAAAAGCTAAAGCACCAAAAGCACCATGAGTAGAAGTATGGCTGTCACCGCAAACAATCGTTTTTCCGGGTAGAGTAAGCCCCAGTTCTGGACCGATGACATGAACAATGCCTTGATTTCTACTGTCCAAGTCATATAAAGTAATTTTATGATTTTGACAATTTTCTCTTAACGTTTCAATTTGTTGTTTCGATATAGGATCTGCGATTGGTAATGACCGATCCGTAGTTGGAATATTATGGTCTACTGTAGCGACAGTGAGATCTGGTCTGCGAATGGATCGTCCGGCTAAGCGCAAGCCTTCAAAAGCTTGAGGAGATGTTACTTCATGAATGAGATGCAAATCTATGTAGAGGAGAGATGGTTTCCCGCTTTCCTGATAAACAACATGCGAATCCCAAATTTTGTCAAACATCGTGCGTTTGGTTGTCATTTTGTCTCTCTCCCATTTCTAAATAATTGATAAAAATTATATAATTTATAAAGAAGGACTTCAAGAACAAAATAACAAAGATAGTCATCTTTCTTCGTTTTTGCGCTATAATAAGGCCTGATAATTTGTTTTGAGGAGTATCAACCATGAACTTACAAAAGTTATATCCATTGATTCGTTTTTGTATTGTCGGTGTTGTAAATACAGGTACCTACTATGCACTCTATCTCTTATTTTTACATGTATTCGGCTGGATTTATCTCGTTTCTCATGTCACTGCATTCGTACTCAGCATGATCGGTTCTTACTTTTTAAATACGTATTTTACTTATAAGACAAAACCGAGTTTAAAAAAGTTTTTTCAATTTCCTTTGACATATGTAGTAAATGTTACCATAACGACTAGCAGTGTATATTTGCTAGTAGATAAACTCGGAATGGATGAAAATATTTCTCCATTGCTTGCATCTTTGATCGCGATTCCTTTTACGTATTTGGTATCGAAAAAAATATTGGTAACCAAGCCGAGCAGATCCTCTTCCTAGGCTGTTCCCCCCAAGTTTAATTGTCACTTGGGGGATTATTCTGGGCGGTATAGTGGTATGCTGCCATATTATCTTCCGTTACAACCGGTGTATAAATACAGCAGTGTACATTTTCTTCTCCATTGATTTGGAAGAAGGATACAATCCGGTATTCGACCATATGTTTTCCATCCGCACTGCGAATCGATAATCTGACTTCTGATTTCTGTTTAACAGGGTGATCTTCCCACCAACAAGCAAATTCCGGCGATTTTTCTAACAGTTCTTCAGCAAATGAGCGAAACCAAGGATCATCTTGGTTTTGATCGTAGTATCCGCGAAATACACCCACAGTATATTGAGCAAACTCCTCCCAATTGACGATTCGCTCCCGCAATTGTTTGTTCATAAAAATCAACCATGTCATATTGCGAAGCTTGTCGTCCGTTGATGTGAAATCTACTGGAAAAATCAATGGATACCATCTATTCCATGCAACCACATCCGTATGAAACCCTACAATAAATGTTGGATAAGGAATATGATCGATAACCAATTGCAATTCCTTATTGATGACTTTTTCTATTGGTTGGGCAGGTGAATAAGATGGATATCCTGCCAATCGGAAAATATGCTGTTGTTCTTCTTGGTTTAACTGGAGCGTATTAGCAATACTTGCTAACACTTCTTTGGATACATTTACATCTCTGCCTTGTTCCAGCCATGTGTACCAAGTGTTGCTTACTCCAGATAAATAGGCTACTTCTTCTCTTCGCAGTCCAGATATTCTTCGTTTCCTGCTTCCCGTTGCGACTTGTAAACCTTCAGGCGAAATCTTTGCTCTTCTAGATTTCAAAAATTCCCCTAGTATTTTGATGTTCTTTTTTTCGTTCAACAAGGTTATCTCTCCTAAAAGGTATTACTGATACTACTAGTATAACGAAAACCTCGTAAACATTTTCAATCGAAATAGAATGGAATTATAAAGAAATCAAATAAAAGGAGAAATGAAACATGAAAGCAGTAGCGATACCCCAATTTGGAGATGCATCCGTATTATCAGAAGTCGAGGCAGCTGTACCTAAAGCTGATTTAGGAGAAGTAACGATTGATGTAGCATATGCGGGGGTAAATTATGCGGAAGTGTTGTTTCGCAAAGGAATCGTAGCAGACTTGCCATTGCCGTTTGTACCAGGTATCGAAGTTTCAGGAACAATTCGAGAGATAGGGGAAGGAGTTTCTGGATTTTCCATTGGCCAAGCCGTAGCAGCTTTGACTATTGTAAACGGAGGCGGCTATGCAGAAATAGTAAAAGTGAGTGCTGATTTGGTTATTCCGCTGAATACCTACGCCAATGAGATTGATATGAAAGTAGCGGCAGCCTATCCGTCCAATGTAACTACGGCAATGATGGTCCTAAATGATGTTGCAAACATGAAAAAAGGAGAAACAGTGCTGGTACATGCAGCAGCAGGCGGAGTTGGCAGTGCGATTGGTCAGATGGCTCGTGCTCTTGGAGCAGGAAGAGTTATCGGTGTAGTTGGTAGTACAGCAAAGGTTGAATATGCAAAAACACTCGGTTATGACGAAGTATACCTAAGAGAAGAGTATGAAGAAGCAGTGAAAGGCAGCCGGGTCGATATTATCGTTGATCAAGTAGGAGGGAAAACGAGAAATGTCAGCTTATCTTTATTGTCTCCTCTTGGCAGACTTATTGCGATGGGGAACGCGAGTGAAGCTGATGATGTTTCTATCTCTGCAAATGAGCTTTGGTTCAGCAGTAAGTCAGTGCGAGGATTTAATTTGCAGTTATTGAGTGTCTATCACCCAAAAGCAGTAGCCGAAGCTGCTGCCAAAGCACTTCCATATGTGGCAAGCGGGGAAGTAAAAGTAGATGTTACAGATGTATTATCCTTATCGGAAGCTGCCAAAGCACACGAAAGTATTGAAAATCGAACATCCAAAGGGAAAATGGTTTTGCACGTGAAAGGATAGTACTTTGTACAAAAGAAGCTGGGAAACTAGTTTCTTTTTTTATATGGATTAATTTTTTCTGAAATTTAATTTGTATAGAAAGAACACTAATTACGAAATTTCTTTATCATTTTCGATTTTATTCGAGGAAAGATGATAATCTCTACGCTCCTTAAACTTGCTGAGATTATAGAAAAGAGATATAATTTTTATAATTTACAAGTAACTGAGACTTGGAGTCCCAATGGAAACACTGAATAAGTGGCTTTGGCGCATCGGTTTTTTGATGAATATCGGACTGGGTATCCCTTTCTATGGAGGGACAGTCATCGCAGGAATCATCGATATTACCGGCTACGGCGCGATGTCGGCGCGAATTTTGCTGCTGTATATCCCCTTCCTCTGTGTGCAGTTTGGTTTGAGCGAAAAACTTCTCACCTCACGTGGGGCACTTGGAGTGAGCGCCGGTTTCACTGCTTTTTGGTGGATGACCATCTTGGTATCGGAGTGGACCGTAGAACTGCTGATCTTCTACTTTTTCTTGGTTGTCTGCTATTTTTATTTTGTGGATATCAAGAAAAAAGGCTGGAGAACAGAAGGATCTACTGCCAAGACCAACACCGTTGCTGCCAAGTGAGTGACGACATGGGACTTACGGGTCTCAGTTGATGCTGAATGATAGATGTACTTGTCATTCGGCACAACGATACTGGGTGTTTTATTATTATATATTCGTAAGATAAGAGAGACCACTGAGCAAAATGAGTTCAGTGGTTTTTATGAATAATTGGCTAATTTAAAAAGAAATGTGGAAAAATGGATGAGTGAATCTCCTATGTATCGAAACACTATTCGAATGATGGTAAACTAAGAGCAAGGTCTTTTATTAATTCAATGAAAAATATAGAGGAGGAATAATCATTGTCATTATTAAATGATATTTTAGTACATAATCATGAATTTGTAGAAAGAAAACAATACCGCCCATTCAAGACAGATAAATTTCCACAGAAGAAGCTGGTCATTGTCTCTTGTATGGATACTAGGTTAGTTGAATTACTGCCAAAAGCAATGGATATACATAATGGGGACGTAAAAATAATTAAAACAGCAGGAGCGATCGTTGCACATCCCTTTGGGAGTATCATGAGAAGTATTTTGGTTGCGATCTATGAGCTTGGCGCAGAAGAAGTGTGTATCGTTGGTCATCATGACTGTGGAATGGCGAGTTTAAATGCTGATAACATGCTTAATAAAATGAAAGATCGTGGAGTAAGTCAAGAAAATCTGGATTTGCTTACTTATGCTGGAGTCAATTTTGATGAATTTTTGCGTGGATTTGACTGTGTAGAAGACAGCGTCAAACACAGTGTGTCTATGGTGGGTAACCATCCTTTGCTTCCAAAAGACATTGCTGTACATGGACTGGTGATTGATCCAAAAACAGGAAAATTAGATGTAGTTGTCAATGGCTATGAGACAGTAAAAATGTAAAACAAAAAGACTTGCGGTTGTTTTCCGTAAGTCTTTTTGTTTGTTTATTTATTCAAGACGAGTTTATTTTCTGCCGGAGTTTCATCTGTTTGGGGATCTACTTGTTTTTCTGCAATGATATAATGCGGTCGTTTCTTTGATTCATAATAGATACGGCCGATGTATTCTCCGATGACTCCAATGGAAATCAATTGAATCCCGCCGAGGAAACCAACAGAAGAAATAATTGTAAAGTAACCAGGGACAACTACACCATTTAGTAATATTTGAATAAAAGTATAGAGAATATAAAAGATATCAGTACTCGTAACAAACATTCCCATATAAATCGCTAAACGAAGTGGTTTGTTATTAAAAGAGATGAGCCCATCAATCGCGTAGTTTAATAACTTACCAAATGTCCACTTGCTTGTGCCATAATCACGGACGACATTCTCATATTCAATGATATGTTCCTTAAAGCCGATCCAAGAGAAGAGTCCTTTGGAAAATCGATTGTACTCTTGCAAGGATAGTAAGGCATCGACAGCCCGTCTGCTGAGCAATCGAAAATCGCCTACTCCATCGGTGAGCATGACATCGATCATGCCATTCATCAAACGATAGTACAATTTGGCGAAAAGGGTACGAATCCCGCCTTCCCCTTTGCGGCTGCGTTTGGCGACTACTTGGTCATATCCATCACGATAAAATTGGACCATTTCCGGAATCAAGTGTGGAGGATGTTGCAAATCAGCATCCATAATCATCACAGCTTCACCAGATGAGAAGTTCAATCCAGCGAGCATCGCAGATTCCTTCCCAAAATTTCGGCTAAAAGATACAAAATGAGCACGAGAGTCATGCTGGCAAATTTCTTTTAAGATCTCTGATGTTCGGTCTTTGCTGCCGTCATTCACAAAGATTAGTTCATATGGCAAGTTGCTTTCTTGTAAAATAGTCGTTATTTCTTTATGAAACCGATGTAAAATCGGTTCCTCATTGTAACATGGGATAACAAACGAAAACATATCAAATGCCCTTCCTTGAGGTAGTTTTTGCAAAATTAAGTAAAATAAGTTCAATTGTTAAAATGATTACTATTAGTATAGTTATGATTCTAGAGTATTGTTTTATACAAAGCAACTAAGGAAATGGTGTTTTTGTGGTTTTTGAGGGAATTCGGCTGGAATAAAAAGGTGTTGCTGTTATTTGGTGTGGAGTAAGAGGTCGTTTTGGATTGTAGAGGAAGAGTAAGGAAAGTGAAACATTAGCAGGCTAACGATCATTGTTGATAAAAGTCAGCCCCCTCCAGTAGAATGAGTGAGGTTAGTTTAACACTATCATGCAAAAGTAATGCCCCCCTATCCGTAAGGATAGAGGGGTCACAGTGGTTCAGGCTACTTACACATCAAGACCATACCGCTTAATTACGTACCTCTTCATGTCACTCCACAGAACACTGGCTTCTGTGCCATGGGGATCAATCAACTTGCCGATCTTCTTCAGGTTTGTATTAACACCCTTAGTCCTACCGTAAGCGATTGACTTCTGTTCCTCCCTCGTCTTCAACGTTGCCAGACGAGTCTGCATGTCCTTCAGCTTCTTCGGATTAAAACCAGAGGTAGCTTCAGCTTTATATACTTCTCGCTCAAAAGTCTCATAGACCCTCTTGGCTTCCTGCCACTCGATGAATCCATGAGCATCGATGAGTGACGCCTTAATGATGTCACTAATCACCTTTTCGTCGCTCAGACCCAGAGTCTTGAACCTCTTGTCGAAATGCTTGCGGAGGTCGTTGGCGCTGGTGTGCTGCTTGCCTGCCACTGTCCGTCTCTTTTCTCTATAGATATTGCCAGCAAGTGCTGACATGGACAAATCCATTATAGCAAATATGATTAGAAAAGGGAGAAGATTCTTATTGAGGAGCAATTCTATTTTCATAGACAGGATTTTAGTAAATATTCGATTCCAGCGATGAAGAAATAGAGAGTTAAGCAGATAAAACTTTTACTATTGCTAGTTAGCCTTTTTAAAATAATCTAGGGAGCAGGATACAAAAAAGAACTACATTTGAACATGAATTATGCGACAAGAGAACCGTCCCCTTGTCGCGCGATGAAATGAAAAACGGACGAAAGCTCGTCCGTAGTATGTAAAAAATATGCAAATAATTTCTTTTTATTCTTCTGGATATCCGAAAAAGCGTTTCATCTACTTCTCTCCTTTAGCCGTTTTTTGGACTTGCTGCGAATGCGATATGCTTCCTCAATACAGGAAAGAAACTTTTCCCGTTTGCCCTGTTGATCATAAATATTGCCTAGATCAAACAGCAGATTCAATTCCAGTTCAGCGATCTTATGCTGCTGTGCTAAATGATATCCTTTTTCAAACTCTTGAATTGCTTGATCAAGGTGTTTTTCAGCAAGGTAACAATGTCCAAGAATTTGCTGTGCATGGACCTGCCCTTGTATGTCATTATGTTTCTTGCTGATGACCAAAGCTTTTTTTAGATGTTTTTTTGCAGTAGTGGAATCATTTTGCTTTAAATATAATTGTCCAAGGTGGGTGTGAACTGGAATCAATAAAACTTTGCGTTTTACCTTATGTTGGAGATGAAGAGCTTGTTGAAAATATTCTTTTGCTAATTTTGGATTATCTTTATTAGCAAAGATGATACCTATTGTCGTCCAAAGCGTCAATAGTGCATCATATTCTTGATTCAACCAAGCTATTTTTTCTCCTTTTTTTGCATATTCTAAAGCCTTTTCCGTCATTCCCATTTCGGTTAAAACATTTGCATAGGAATCATAGTATTGGATAATGACAGATAATCTTATATTTTCTAAAAGGTTACCTTCTCTTTCGAAAGTGGTGATTTTTTTTTGCAGCATTTCCAATGACTCGGTTGTTTTTTCTAGATTATTTATATTTTGATGAAAAAGTGCTCTGTTAAATAAAAGAAAGTAAAACAAATATTCTCTTTCCCCATTCGAAAGGAAGGAAGCGAGCCCTTTTTCTGCATATGTTAAAGCTTGATTAAAGTTATTTTCATAGAAATAAAGACTACCCAAACTATTGTAGCAAGCAGCTAGTAAGTTAGAGTTTTTTAGTTCTTCATTTTGGTCAATTTGTTGTTCGATTAGGCGGACTGCTTCGTGGAAAAATTTCATTGCCTGCTGCCATTTGCGTTTTTCATAATAACAGCGTCCCCATAGGTAGTTAGCAAAAGGATATAATGTTTTGTTATTTTCAAAAGTGAACGTTTCATTTAAATGGATTAGTTGATCTAGTGCTTCCTCTGGATTTGCCTTGGTGATTTCCTCGATTTTCTCTAGTTCTCTTCTGGCCCACTGTTCTTTTTGCTCTGCTTCGGATAATAGACCAAAAATATCATCTGCGACTTCCAGTACTTGTGCACAGGCCAGAATACTCTCTTCCTTCACTGTATGATTTCCAAGTTCCAAATTGCTTACTGTCGAAATGGAAACTCCAGCTTGTTCTGCTACATCCTGCTGCCGTAAGCCTCTTTCTTTCCTGCGCAGGCGAAAAATTTCTCCCATTTTTTCTTTGCTTACTTTTAGATTAATCAAAATTTCCTCCTCCTTTGCGATTTTTTTAACGATAGAATGTTTTATTCTTAAAATTAGAGACACTGGTAGAATAATCCTTCTTATTTAACAAAAGAGTGTAAGAAGAAGGAAGAAAACAATTAAAATTGACTTTATTTTATAAATATTCTAAAATTATAAAAACGGATTTTGTAACAATCGTTTATATAGTGTATTTGGAGAGAGGATGATACGTAACGATTTGAATTTCTCCGATCTGTTCTATATACAAAAAACATTATTCATCATTTGATATTCGGTCGTTTCTCTACTAACGGAGGGGGACGTTGATGGAAAAAATAATAATGATTTGCAAAAAAATCGCTTCGTTTATTGTTTATGATTGTGATGGATTGCAATATACTCATTTGATGGAATATTTTCGAGATGCTAGAACGAGAAAAGAATGCTCGTATTCTCTACGCTTATTTTTAAAATATGGACTTTCTCTGAATGGCAAAACTTTACCAGTTACGCAGCAGGAATGGAACGAGATTTGTGACTTTATTTATCAAGAAGATATGATAAAAGTGCATGAATTACATGCGAAAATGCTGGGTTTTATCAGTGAAATGGAGCTAAATAAAATACATGAGATGGATAAGATGGTCTCAAGTATTTTAGTGGAATTGGAAACGGAGGAAAATATATGAGTGAAATATCTCATATTTATTTGGAAACGGTTGATGGGAAGCGGATTTGTATTGAATTGTTAGATATTGAGTATAAGCGGTTGAATGAAAAGATGGTACAGGTCGTGGGTAATAGCTATGATGTGTTTGCTGTACCAGTGCATGTAAAACAATTTCTGTAAACGATACGTGAAAATGCAAAGAATATAATCGGAATTTTCATTATGTAACAACCAAGCTTTATTGCATTGGTTGTTTTTTTTATTCTTGTAGCAAATTCCCTGTTTTATCTAATTAAAATTATTTTATATCCATTTTATTTTTTATTGTGTATTGACATGACCTATAAATATCATTTAAATAAGGGTAAGATTTCTTTTAGAAAGCGTTTTCATAATGCGGAAACAGTAAAAATAATTGGACTAATAGGGGGATTTTGCATGTTTCGAAGAGCAATTGTGAAAAAAATAAGTAAAAGTTATGTCAATGGATTAACCACTTCCGATCTAGGAACACCAAACTATGAAAAAGCTCTTGAGCAGCATAAACAATATGTAGAAGCATTAAAACAAAGTGGATTGGAAGTCACTGTTCTCGAAGCAGATGAAACCTTCCCTGATTCGACTTTTGTAGAAGATACTGCTGTATTGACAGATGAATGTGCGATTGTAACAAATCCCGGAGCAGAAAGTCGCAATGGAGAAATAGTAGAAATAAGTGAAGTTCTAAAAAGTTTTTATGAGGAAAATAATATAGAGCGTATTCAAGCACCAGGTTTTTTAGATGGTGGGGATGTACTGCAAGTAGACAAGCACTTTTACGTAGGTTTATCAGCACGTACGAATCAAACTGGTGCAGAACAATTTGCTGAAATTCAAAAAAAATATGGTTATGAAACAACGATTGTTCCATTAGAGAAATTTTTCCATCTTAAAACAGGAATTGCTTACTTGGGCAATAACGATCTTGTTGTCGCAGGAGAATTTATTAACCATCCAGTATTTGAAGGATTTCATAAAATTGTGGTGGATGCAAACGAAGAATATTGTGCCAACTGTATCCGCATTAATGATTATGTGATCATTCCAAAAGGATATGAAAAAAGCAAACAGAAAATTGAAGATGCTGGGTATACAGTGATCGAATTAGATATGACCGAGATACAAAAGCAAGATGGCGGATTAAGCTGTTTATCACTCCGATTTTAAATCTGTAGGAAGAAAGAGGCCATTTTATGCGATATGGAAGCCAGAGTATGGTGGGAAGTCTGGAAGCTGTGATGATTAAACATCCTAAAGATGCCTTTATCAGCCAAGAACATCTACTAGAAAATTGGAAAAAATTTAACTATATTCGTTGCCCAAATTACAAAGAAGCAGTAAATGAATATGAACAATTCTTATCTATTTTAGAAAAACATGTTCCAGATCTATTTTTTCTTCCGCAATCTGATGAAGTTGGATTGGATTCCATCTACGCTCATGACCCTGTGAAAATAACGAAAAATGGAGCAATCCTTCTTAGATCAGGAAAGAAACTACGCCGACCAGAAGCCAAAGCGGTGAAAAATATATTTGCTGGATTGGAAATTCCCATTCTGGGTGAAATCACAGGTGATGGCAGAGTAGATGGAGGAGACGTGGTCTGGTTAGATGAATCTACATTAGTTGTTGGCAGAGGGTATCGAACCAATGACGAAGGCATCCGGCAATTAAGGGATATAACAAAAGATATAGTAGATCAATTTATAGTTGTACATCTTCCGCATGGCAATGGACCTGATGAATGTTTACATCTCATGTCATTTATTAGTCTGCTTGATAATGATTTAGCTGTAGTTTATTCACCGCTTATGCCTGTTGTACTGCGAGAAATGCTGATTGACCGCGGCATAAAGCTGATTGAAGTCAATGAAACCGAGTATGAGAATCTTGGTTGCAATGTGTTAGCACTAGCTCCACGAAAATGTTTAATTATGGCTGGTAATCCTAAAATAAAAGAAGCGATACAGACAGCAGGAGTGGAAGTCTTGGAGTATAAAGGAGAAGAAATATCCTTATTGGGTACAGGAGGTCCAACTTGCTTAACTGCACCTGTTTTTAGAAATTAGCAAACACGTATATATCAAATGAGCCCATGATACAGGGAGAGGAGCCAGTACTCCATGAAACAACAAGAACACACGCAATTGCAACGTTCGATGAAGAGTCGTCATCTTTATATGCTATCGCTAGGTGGAGTAATTGGGACAGGTTTGTTTCTTAACACAGGTTATATTATCAATCAGTCAGGTTATGGCGGTGCGCTTTTATCTTTTATATTTGGTGGATTACTTCTATACCTCGTCATGACATGTTTAGGTGAATTATCTGTTCATATGCCGGAAACAGGTGCTTTTCAGGCCTATGCAACAAAGTATATCGGTCCAGCTACAGGATTTACAATCGGGTGGGTTTACTGGTTGGGATCAGCGACAACGGCAGGCGTTGAGTTCACAGCAGCAGGAATTTTGATGAAACGATGGTTTCCACATGTATCTGTTTGGATATGGTGTGCTGTATTTATCGTTCTGTTATTTATTTTAAACGTTTTAACGACAAGAGGTTTTGCTGAATCGGAGTATTGGTTTGCAGGGATTAAAGTGGTAGCAGTCATACTGTTTATCATTATCGGAGTCGGCGCTATATTTGGATTGGTTCATATGGATAATCGAGCAGCTCCTTTTTTATCACATTTTACGAGTGGTAATTTGTTCCCAGCTGGTATTTCGATCGTGTTTATTACGATGATGAATGTTGTTTTTTCCTATCAAGGATCGGAATTAATCGGGATTGCAGCAGGAGAAAGTGAGAATCCAGCAAAACACATTCCTCGAGCGATAAAAAATGTACTAGTGCGAATCTTTGTATTCTACATTTCCTCTGTAGTGATTTTATCTGCTATTTTTCCAGCAAAGGAGTTAGGTGTTCTAGAGAGCCCCTTTGTATCACTATTTGATTCTGTAGGAATTCCTTTTGCAGCAGACATCATGAATTTTGTAATTTTAACGGCAGTATTATCAGTTGGTAATTCATGCTTATACGCATCTACGCGGCTCTTGTGGTCATTGTCACACTCCAATATGGCCCCAAAGGTTTTTGGCAAACTATCTTCTCGCGGTGTTCCCATTGCTGCTTTAATTTTAACAATGTCTTTCTCCCTGCTCTCCTTATTGACCAGCATATATGCGGCAGATACCGTTTACGTTGGTTTGACTGCTATCTCGGGCATTGCGGTGACAATTGCTTGGATGAGCATAGCATTATCTCAATACAATTTCCGTAAGCAATTTATACGCGATGGCGGGAAACTCAGTGATTTAAAATATGTCACACCACTATATCCCTTTCTTCCTATTTTATGTTTAATCATGTGTACTATTTTCTTGGTTTTTCCGATTTACGATGCAACACAGCGGAATAGTTTGTTTTACGGCTTAGGATTCGTCTTACTTTGTTATATCTATTATTATTTTCGATATGGAAAACAAAAAAATAGCCATCAATAGAGTAAAAAAACAAGCAGATCTATTGTCTGCTTGTTTTTTTTGTTAATAGATATCTTCTAGCAGTATTTCTAGTTTTTCTTTTGCTTCAGAAAGAGGTTTTTCTTCAATTATGCCTTGCAAACTGGCGTGCAGTCGGCTGAAATGGTCAGAGACTTGATTTTTCCAGCTCATTACGCAATTTTCAAGTGTATGCTGCCAAGTTTGTATATAGAATTCAACCATTTTCGCACATGTATTATCGATTTCCGCAGTAATCACTGGATCAATATAAGACTTCAATTGATCTTTCATGTGATCTCGTCCGTTTTGCTCAAAGAAAGCAGCATTGTTTTTGTATATGGATATAACTTTTTGGAAAACAGGATCATTTTCATTCCAAATCGGATACGACCATGTTAATTCTTCCCACTGGGTTTGTTCAACCCCAGCGAGAGATAATCCGAATAATTTGGACTCATGTTGTACATTTAGTTGTTTCGTATAAGTGGATAGTGCATGATTTAACCATTTTTCGACTCGTAAAGAAGTTGCCCGATATTCTTGAACTAAATCATTACCAAGGAAAGAAAGTAATTCTTTTGATGCCGTAATCAATTGTTTTCGTCCCATTTTGCCTGATTCTCTTATCGTTGATGGATTGATATAGACAGCAAATTCATCATAATACCGTAAACGAATTCGCTCACCAACATAATAGAGAAGTGTTTTTATCTCTTGGGCAAGACCACGCTCTTCTGTCGCGCTTGACAAATTAGAAAAGTCACGGCAGAGTTTCTCTTTTGCCTGATCCCATTTCAGCTGTTGCATATGTTTCTCTTCTTCGCTTTTCTGTAGAGCTGTGATCATTTCATTTAACCATTGAATGGATTGCTCCACTGTTGTGGTCATTTTTGCAATCGTTGTTGCTCGAGAATCTTCTTGAATAAAACTGAAAAATGCGTTCTCGAAGTTAGAGAACTGCTGATTGAGATTTCGTTTTTCTTGCTTTTCTTCTAAAGACAACAGGCTTGACACAGGAAACAAGCGAGGATGTCGGATTCCATATTGGTTTAGCTGTGATGACACATAAGAAACGACATCCTGTAATTCTTCAGAGGATGCAGCTAAATCTGCTGCATTGACAATAAAATACATTTTATCAAGGGCAAATGAATCTTGTACCCTTCCCAATTGGATCAATAGTTCACGATCTGCTCGTGAAAAAGCATGATTGTAATAGGTGACAAATAAAAGGGCATCAGCGTTTTTCATATAGCGAAAAGCAACATCAGTATGACGGGCATGTAATGAATCTGCTCCGGGTGTATCGACCAAAGTAATGCCTAATTTTGCTAATGGAGAATCAAGATATAAGGAAACTTCCTCCACAAACGCAGATTTATTTTCGTTTGCCATATAAATAAGCGCGTCAGATTGCTGCATATTGATGCACTTACCTAGAAGATCAGCATGTTCTTGATAGCCAGCAGAAATCGCACGTAAAAATGGTATTGCTAATTTCTGCCGGCTTGTTTCCAACGGCCGCTGTAGAAGGATGGGAATTTCATCGATGAAAGTCTCTAAATGGAAATCATTCGGTTTCCAATCAAACAGTTGGAAAAGTTGATTCAATTCATCTTGCAGTGTCTCTTTTGATTTAAATGCTACAACAGCTGATTGATGCAAATGTTCATCGGTTGGCGGGCAAATGCGGCAGACAGTTGCTGTAGTTGGATTTGGCGATACGGTTAACAATGCTTCACCTAATAGTGCATTAGCAAAAGATGATTTTCCAGCGCTAAAGGCTCCGAATAAAGCGACAGTGAATTGCTGCTCTTGCATCTGATTGCGTTTCTGCTGTAACTGTTCATAAAAAGGTTGCAGCGATGGAATCATACCAATTACCTTTTCTGCTTCCAAAAGTGTTTCCTGAGTTCCTTTATTATTTTCTTGCTTTGGAGCTGTTTCTGTTTCTACTGATAGAGATTTTATAGAAGTTGAAGAAACATTTTCTAATTCTAGTGTAGTTTGTTGAATCGTTTGCTCGCTATGTAACCATTTTTGAATAGACTCTTCTGGAACGATGTGGGCTTCTTCTCGCAAAAGATCCATCAAATACTTTTTCTCAGATATGATTTTGTCATGAAGTCGCAAAGATTGCTGAATTTCCTCCAGATGTGATTGCCATTGCTGTAGCTTGACTGTTCCCTCATTTATTTTCATTTGCAGATTTGCTTCTAGTTTTGTTAAGTTATTTGTTAAATATTGCCGTACTACTCCGCGATAAAGGGATTTAATTACTTCTACTAGATCGCTGGTATATGTGAGCACATAATTGCCACTGACCCCTGCACCTTTTTTGATGGTTTTTCTCAGTAAAAGTGTTGTGACTGCTGGGATGTTCTGATGAATATCATCAGCTAGCGATGCTTGATAAATCTGATGTTTTTTTGCATGTTCAATTACAAGTTCCTCTAAATGACCTGTTAGTTGGGTAGTGATCGTTTCTTGTAAGGAATGCAAAAATATATTTTCACGACGTGATCGTTCTTCTTCTGTTTTTTGTTTTGTGAAAAACATCCCAACTTTAAAATTATCTTGCATCGATTCTAGGTAATTCTTTGCTTGCTCACGCAAATTAGCGGGCATTAAATATGCATTTTTTAAAATATGATCGGTGTCTTTTTGTAGTTGTCCGCTGATCTGGTTTTTCTCGGTCTCCCATTGGTGCAACTGCATTTGGAGATCGTCATATTTGCTTTGTGTTGTTTCTCGCTCTTCTAATAGGGATGTTGATTGGGGAAGAGCATCCATTTTCGTCTGTATATATTGCTCAATCAAATAACGGACTTCATTTGCAATATTTTGTTCGATCCATTTTTCTTTTTGCGTGTATAAGCTTTGGAGCAGATGTTTTACTTGATCAAGTTCGTTGTATGGGTGTTTCTTTTGTTTCAAACTGGTATAAAAAATCCCGGATAAACTGATGTTCCATGCATGAAAAGCAGCAGAAACTCCTTGTTGAAATGATTCAAAGGGAAGTTCTGTATCTCGGTGTTTATCAATTTGATTGATGATCAAATAAACTTGTTTTCCCCGTTTGGTCAGTTCCTTTACAAATTGCAAGTTCCCTTCTGCTTGTACATGGTTGTAATCCATCATATAAAAAATAACATCAGCAATATGAAGATTTGCTTCCGTAGCCAAACGGTGTGCTTCATCGGTAGAATCAACCCCGGGAGTATCGATGATCTCGATTCCTGGAGATAATGGTATATCGCTGCGCTCAATCATAATCTCGACAGCACGATCACCATCTTTACATAAAGCTTGAAATGCTTCTTCTGTATAACTGCCTGAAACTTGTTTGATACTGCCATCCAGGTAGCGAAATTGAATGTTATCTGGTCCGTTTTTTACTTTCACTACATTAGCACTTGTAGGAATGGGACTCGTTGGCAAAAGAGACATGCCGAACAGATCATTCATCAACGAAGATTTTCCTGCTGAGAAATGACCAGTGAAAGCGATGGATAGCTCTTTTTTATTTATTTTTTGCATGAAGTCGATGCATTTGTTTTTAATTTCATGGTTATTGTCAGAAACGGCTTCGATTAGCAAAGTTAATCGGTCTAGCCATATGTTTATCGATGTCTGTATCATCCGTCTACCCCTTATTTGCACCCATAGTAATCGAAACTATCGTACCACAAAGCAGAATGTTACTCACAACCCTTTTGCAAAATTTAATAAGCTAGTGGGAGTAATCTAAATTGGATATAATGGAAAGCGTAAAAGAAAGGGATGACGAAAATGAATCCAACTGATCAAGAACGAGCAAAATTGCTCAGAGAAGCTAAAAATATTGCGGTTGTTGGTCTTTCCAATAAGCCTGAACGGACAAGCTATATGATAGCTGAAGCCTTACAACAGGCTGGTTATCGCATTTTTCCAGTTAATCCAATGTTAACTGAACCTGTTTTGGGAGAGAGACCATATGCCAGTCTGCTCGAAATTAAAGAGGACATTGATATTGTCGATGTATTTCGAAGAAGTGAGACCGTGTACCCTGTCGCTGAAGAAGCGGTTAAAATAAAAGCAAAAGCGATTTGGATGCAATTAGGTGTGGAAAATGAAGAAGCTGCAGATTTAGCGAGGGAAAATGGATTAATGGTCATCATGAACCGATGCATCAAAGTAGACCATGCTTTGTTGCTGAAATAGAAACAAAAATTTTTATAAATTTTATAGTTTATTACCAAAAAAAAGATAAATAAACAGTCACAATATCGACAAAAAAAGTTCGGTATGATACAATAACGCTTGTGAGTAAGGCTGACCTCCTTACTTACAAAAGGAAACTGCTTTTTTAGCAGTGAAAGCTACCACGCTTCTATTTTCTTTTTTTGACCCTCTTTCATGTGACCAGAAAATCTGGTCTTTTTCTTTTGGAGGAATACAATGGCATATCATCCTTTATACATTCAATTTTTTCGGCATTACCATCAAGGTGAGTATTGGGAAGCACACGAAGTTTTAGAAGAGCTTTGGCAACAAGATCGTTCCAATGATTTTTATCATGGATTGATTCAAGTAGCTGCTATTATGCATCAACTCAATCGTGGAAAAGTTCTTGGAGCACGAAAGCTGTCACAATCAGCTATTGGTTATCTAGCTCCTTATGAACCAAATAACGAAGGAGTTTCGGTAGCAGAGGTTTTAGAGTGGCTAAGATTTTGTTTGAAACAATTACCAGAAAAAGTAAAAATTTTAGAGTTAGATGAAATGCAAAAATTAGGTATTCCCATCTGCAAACTACCAGTGATTAATGAAGATTAGTCCTTATTTTTTGTGAATAGAATATAAAATATTAAACCCATGTTTCTTCTGTGAACATGGGCATTTTTTATAAAACAAAACATATTCAATTTAATAGGAGAACATATTTGTGAAACGAGGAGGATGGTGCGATGAAAGGAAGACGTTGGACTCCAGAGGAAGATCAATTATTAAGTGATTTAGTTTTACAGACTATTAGTCATGGTGGGACGCAATTAACTGCATTTTCGGAAGTTGGCAAAAAAATAGGCAGAACTGCTGGAGCATGTGGTTTTCGCTGGAATGCAGTGCTGAGAAATCAAAATCCTACATCTTATACGGAAGCAAAAAAGAAAAGAGTATTTACGCAGCTAGAGAAAAAACGTAAATCTAAAGTCGATACATTTTCTGAGGCGGTTGAATTATTAAAACAAACAGAACAGGCATGGATTAAGCAGCAGAAAGAAATTACTAGACTAACGCAATTGATCGCAAAAACAAAACAAAAAGTGAAACAGATGAAAGAGAATAACCAAAAATTTCATCAGAACAACAACTCTGTAGAATGGGTACAGAAGGAAGTGAAAATAAGATATGAAGAACTTTTACAGTTGATTGAGAAAGTAAAACAAGAAACAAATGTAGCGCAATTTACTTCTTTGCAAAACGATATAGTTGGGAAAACAGATTTGCGCCCCTCTACATAAGATAAGAGAGCAGATGAGGAAAAGAGGTGGAAGCAATTCCAAACAAACAAGAACAACTACAGAAAAGATTAACGGAAATTGAGGAGAAACTTGCTTTTTGTGAGCAAGAGTTAGATTTGTATAAAAATGAGCAAATAAAACTAAAAAAAGAAATGCGTTTTTTTGAATCGATGTTATTGGAAGAGTATCATTTGCTTTTACAAATATTAGAAAAAGACAAAACAGGAATTCGTCTGCATCATCTCCCATAGTGTCAAACCCCTTCATTTATGGAGGGGTTTTATAATTTTTGCGAGGGAAAAACCACAGATTAAATCGTGGGATTCTATGGAATAAGCTTTAATGACCCAAAAAACTACTGTCCTAAAAATTTTACGTTTAGTCAGATAAGAGATATCAAATTGCAGATAAAAAACAGCCTAGCGACTGCTAGACTGTTTTAGCATCTATTTAGAAGCATCCAGCAAAGACAAAGATGGTAGCGATAACAAGTAAGAAGATTAGCAAACGGTGCCATCCAAAGAAACCTCCAGAAAAACCGCCCATTTTTTGCACCTCCTTTTTGATCTACTAGGCGAGGTGAACTAACATCCTCTGAAGCCAACTCCACCAGCAAAGACAAAGATAGTAGCGATAACGAGTAAGAATATTAGCAAACGGTGCCAACCGAAGAAACCACCAAATCCACTCATATTGACACCTCCTTACCTCTGAAAATGTAATTTATTAGCAACATCCACCGCTAAATCCAATACCGCCGGCAAAAACAAAGATGGTAGCGATAACAAGTAAGAAGATTAGCAAACGGTGCCAACCGAAGAAACCACCAAATCCACTCATATTGACACCTCCTTACCTTTGAAAATGTAATTTATTAGCAACATCCACCGCCAAATCCAATACCACCAGCAAAAACGAAGATAGTGGCGATAACGAGTAAGAAGATTAGCAAACGGTGCCAACCGAAGAATCCTCCAGCAAAACCACCCATTTTAACACCTCCTTTCAAAAGAAGACTAATGATTACAAGATAGTTTTTATTATCAATCCTGACTTCTTCTGAGAGCTAGCAGACTCTTCCGAAACCAAAACCTCCAGCGAAGACGAAGATAGTGGCAATTACCATTAAAAAGATTAAGAGACGATGCCAGCCAAAGAAACCTCCTCCAAATCGACTCATAGGAAAAACCTCCTTGGTTGTTCGTTAGCTCCGAAGTGTATCGGCTGCTGGTTTACCTTATGCTGAAATATCCCGTTTTGTACAGGTATTTGCCCTATAATAAAAATTTAGGTAATTGTTCGGGAGACTTAACTAGACTTCAGGTAGGATACAAGATTGAATTTAGAATAAAGTTTATTATTTGATTAACTTCACTGTATTCTGTTTTTTTTCACTCTGATCAAACGCATACCTATGTTGCTGTAGATTTAGGCAAAAAACCGTACCCACTTTTTCGGTATGGGCATAAGATAGCCAAGAGATCAGATGGAGGTGTAAGTATGGCTAATGAACCAGATTTGAAGCAATTGACGCAAATGATCAATAGTGTCATGGGGCAAAGGGTTTTGAGTGAACAACAATTAGCGCAGATAATGAGTGGAGCAAAACGTGCATTTGATAAAGGCGGAATGCCATTTGTTATTGAATACTTGATGAAGGTAACTCAAGCAGATGTGGATAAAGAAGAAGTTACACAGTTTGCTGAGACGATTCGCTCAAATCCCCAATTGGGAAGAGATATTTTAGAGGGAAAAAAAAGCATCAAGCAGGGGAAGAAAAAATAAATAGAAAAACAGCTTTTGTGAAGATACAAAGGCTGTTTTTTTTATCCAAATTTTGAATTGAGGGACGAATTTGTTTAAAAATGTATTCGAAATGTTTGCACGGAATACTTTCAATTGTTATAATAAGCATTAAACATGCTAATACATCTTGTAAGGACGTACTCTATAATTACAATAGAGCTACTTTCCAACCAAGCAAAAAATTAGCTGAAGGCTGGTTGATATGTTGCAATCTTTATCAGATTGGTTTTATATCTGACAAGCAAATTTTATGTAATCAGATAAGAATCAATGGATATCTTTAATGAAAAAGCAAATGAGAAAGCGACGGAATATACCCGTCGCTTTTGTTTAAAATCCTTGCAATGTATTCCATACTTCTAGTTTGGTTTGGATTTTGGCAATGATTTCATTTGTGAATTCAGTAGTTGTTGCACTACCAGATAGGTCAGCAGTCCGAATACCTTCCCGCACAGTCTCAATGGTTGATTCATAAATAGCACGGGAAGCAGTGAGTGCTTTTGGATCATCCATATAAGTCAGTAGAGACGCACCAGCCAATATCATAGCCATGGGGTTTGCTATATTTTTCCCAAATAAGGAAGGAGCAGTCCCATGGGGAGCTTCAGCCATGACGGTTTTAGGTTCAAAATTATCATCGAAACTGAGGAGGATCGATTCTGCACCTGCTAAAGAACCAAATAATTGCAATACCATGTCACTTAAACAATCTCCATCACGGTTCAATGCAGGAATAACCAAGGGATCACCTGAATGGTTGAGAAGCAATGCATACGTAGCATCAATAAGTTGTGGTTCATAACGAACTTCAGGGAAACGAAGGCTTGTTGCATCCATCTCTTCTTTCAACATTCCTTCGTATATTGGACTTACTGTGTATTTTGGACCGCCAAACACTTTTGCCTTCATTTTTTTAGCATGGCGAAAAGAATACTCGGCAACTGCACGGCAGGTTTTGCGATCAATGGTTTCTGTGCGGTAAGCTATTTCATCGATTCCATCACCTTCGCGCCATTCTTTGGCTCCATAAGCATCGCCTACAGCCATGCGAATGACAGAAATTGGAGCATATGTACCACCGATTGGTCGAACACCAGGAATACGTCTTCCAGTACGAATAATTACTTTACCATCGATTTCTTTACGCAAAATAGCATTTGGGCTGCCAATATCTCCTTTTTCTTCAGGAGTAATAGTCGCAGCTTTTAACCCAAAACCGGCACGTTTCATTGCTTTGGCTGCATCATGCACCACTTGATTTTTGGTAGCACGTCTATTTTCTAAACTAAGATCGTATGTCTCAAATTGTAAATCAAATTGAATGACACTTGGATCTAAGATTCGAAGCGCTTCATCTAATAATTCTTGACCAGTTTGGTCGCCTTTCATTACAACGATTTTATGTTCCATGTGTTTTGTCACCTCATGTTAATATATTGTGCTCACTTACTATAATACATGTGTGAGACTAGAAATGAAAAGTAATCCAAATTTATGCAGTATTGCAAATGAGATAAAGGAGAGTTTTAGTTGATTATCGAAGTAAGTGTAGGAGTTATTGCTGTAGCTGTAGTGTTCTTAGTGATTTACTTGATCAGCACTTTGCGAAAGCTGCAAAAAACGCTGACACAAGTAAATCAAACTGCTTCTATTTTGGAAAAAGATGCACATGATTTGCTTACCAATACCAATGGCTTGATTACGGAAACGAGAACAGTCGTAGAAACAGTAAAAAGTAAAGCGGATAATACACAGACATTATTTCAAGCAATAGACAAGATGGGAAAGCAAATTAATGAAGTCTCAACCTTTGTTTCTAAAGCAGCTGCTGATAATAAGGAGAAGTTAGGAGGAGTTCTCGCGATTGTAGGTGCTGCGATGAATCTCGTCCAAGAGTGGCGACAAAATAATGAGAAGAGGAGAATGCAAGATGGCAAACAATGATTCCCAAATTAATTTAAAAGATTTTATGATCGGTGCAGCAGTAGGTGTCGCTTTAGGAGCAACACTAGCATATTTAACTGCTCCAAAAGCGGGTAAAGAGGTAAGAAAAGATATTAATAAAAGCATCGACTTTGTAAGAGATAAAGGCCAAAAAATAGTACTCGATGTGAAAACACAGAGTACAGATATGATTGGAAAAATGGCAGAAGTAAAAGATAAAGTGCAAAATAAAATTAGTTCGATCAAAGATAATTTTGGTGAAAGTGTTGCCGAAATTAAGTTGGACGAAGATGCGGAAAAAGAAGAAGATATATATACATTGAAGTAACAAAAAAAGGCAACTATATTAGTTGCCTTTTTTTCTGAATGTGGATGACATAATGCCATATTTCAGTTAAAATGAATGGATATTTTAGTAGAGTTGAGAGGAGCGAGTAAGTTTGAGTGATTCAAATGTGAAACAATTACGCGAGGAGTTAGATTCTATTAATTTGGAACTACTCTCCCTTTTAAGCAAGAGAGCGAGTATTGTTCAAGAAATTGCTGATATAAAGACAAAACAAGGTATAACAAAGTTTGATCCTGAACGGGAGAAAGAAATGCTCGACCGTTTGGTTGAACATAATGAAGGGCCTTTTGAAAATGAAGCAGTAAGGCATCTTTTTAAGCAAATCTTTAAGGCGTCACTGCAACTGCAAAAAGATGATTCCAAAAAGCATTTGCTTGTCAGCCGTAAAAAACAAGCAGAAGATACAGTAGTTACTCTTGGTTCTACAAAAGTAGGAAATGGACGCCCTACCATCGTTGCAGGTCCATGCTCAGTAGAATCCGAAGAGCAAGTGAGAGAAGTTGCAAAGGCCCTGAAGAAAAACGGTGTTACCTTGATGCGTGGAGGTGCATTTAAACCACGTACGTCTCCTTATGACTTCCAAGGACTTGGGGTAGAAGGATTGGAAATTCTCCGCCGTGTTGCGGATGAATTTGATCTCCAAGTGATTAGTGAAATCGTAAATCCAAGCGATATTGAACTTGCTACCAAATACGTAGATGTTATTCAAATCGGCGCGCGGAACATGCAGAACTTTGAACTGTTAAAAGCCGCAGGAAATGTGAATACTCCTGTTCTTTTGAAACGCGGTCTATCTGCTACCATGGAAGAGTTTCTACATGCAGCAGAATACATTGTCCATCGTGGAAATAAAAATGTGATTCTCTGTGAACGAGGAATTCGTACGTATGAAAAATGGACTCGCAATACACTCGATATTTCCGCTGTGCCATTACTGAAAAATGAAAGCCACCTGCCAGTTGTTGTCGATGTGACACACTCTGCAGGTCGTCGAGATATTTTGGTGCCACTTGCGAAAGCAGCACTTGCAGCAGGTGCTGATGCAGTGATGGTCGAAGTCCACCCAAACCCAGCAGTAGCGCTATCTGATGCACAACAGCAAATTGATATTCCTACTTTTGATCAATTTATGCGTGATTTGCATGAATCGAAGTTGTTACCATCATTAGTAGAAGCAAAGTAATATAGGAATTTGAGGTAAACATGACTCAGACCAAAATGGTCTGGGTTTTTTTATTTATGAAATACTAATACAACGATAGAACTAATTAATATATAATGATATAAATTGGAGCACCATTTGAATCGTTCAAACAGGAGGAACGATGGCTGTTTACAAGGATTATCTGGGACAGGGCGGTCGTATCACCTTCACCCGAAACAGGGTCAAGGGTGACTACTTCCCCCATTCGGCGCACACTGAGGAGACCACGAGCTCCGCTTCCGAGCGTGAGCCGGTCGGTTCAACGGATTCCGTCGACGCGAGCCGATTCGCTGAGCCCGACTCTGTCGCGGCAAGCACGAATCCCTGCGCGCCGGAGCCGTCAAGCCAGTCGCCGATCAAGGTGGCCGGCATCAGCGCCGCTCTGATCGGTGAGGTGACCATCCACGACGGACCTGTCACGTTCGAGGGTGGCTTCCACACCAACTGACAGCACACATGTTGCTGTCGCTGGGGCTCGCTCATGCTACAACGAGTGAGCCCCGCTGATTTTAAGATGAAAATTATAAAAGTAATTCATCGGGGTCGATAACAACAAGTAATTTAGACAATACCTCTGTCAATGTAGCAGTTGGGCATTCATCAATAAAAACAGCCTCTCTCGCTCCCCAGTCAACACTTTTTGCTTGATCTGCTAACACCACTCCCGTAATTTTTACATTTTCCGGAAGTAAAACTTCAAAGGGATAATCTTTCACTTTACTTGTAATTGGACAAACTTGGGCTAAACCCAGAAACCCATTATATTCCCGAGAAGATAAAACAAGTGCAGGTCGTCTTCCTGCTTGTTCATGGCCGGATTGTGGATTAAAATTAACCAAATATCATCGCCTTGTTGCGGAATGTACTTCACCAAGTTTCTCTCCCCATTGGCTTACCCCAGTCAAATTTATTCATATTTTCTTTCGTTACCTTAGACATAAGTTCTTCGAATTTATATTTCCTTGTTTTTGTTGCAGGCTCTGCTTCTTCGATGACAATGTTTCCGTTTTTATCTTCATACATATAAAACAAATCACCTGGTTTTGAATCTTTCGCTAGTTCGGGAGGAATATTAAACGCCATGCTGTTGCCGTTTTTTGTTAGTCGTCGTGGATATTTTTTTGGATTTTCTTGACCCGTCATTATCACCTCTTAATGTCAATATATCAGACATACATACATGCTCATAGTATTTATTTGTAAAATATTTACTTCGAAAATTTATGACATAATTTTTTCTAATACCAAGTTTTCTTTCATACTATCGTTTGGCTACCTCACAACCTTTTGGTATGATTAATCTACTATACTAGGAAAGATAGATGGGAGAAGATTGTTCGTGAGTGCGAGAGAATACCTGGAAAAAGCAAATCGTTATCAGGTAAAGCCGGAGGAATTGTTTCAATATTTTGCTCAGAACGTATTGCAGCTGACTGTTTTATATCAAAAATCACCAATGGGTAAAAAGCCATTGTTAGCAAGAAGTAATCGGCCGGGTGCGAAATATGTGGTTGCTTTTACTGATCAAGAAGCAGCGAAGGCCGTTCGAGTAAAACAACCAGAGCATTTGGTCGTAACCGTTGAACCAGCTCTTCCTTTTTTATTAAAAGCATACCGATCCAATGCCGAAGGTTTGATGTTTAATCCTGGAATGGATTCTAAATTTTTTGTTGTTCAACATCAATTATTGGAATGGATTCGTTATTATTGTATTCATATGTTCTCCAAACAATCGACGGTTTGGGTAATACGTGCTGGCTCATCTGTATTAAAAGGAGCTTATCAGCCCGGTTTTTCAACCATTGCTATTTATACTAGTGAAGAAGATGCAGGAAAAAGTGCAGAAAAAAGTGGTGGTGTTGCTACACCAGTAAGCTGGGAAAAAATATTTCAATATTTGGATCGACTTGGTTCGAAAACGTTATATGTCAACTTTGGTTTACCAGAAGCATTTTTGCTCAATCCAAGTCAAGTAGAGGAAATTAAAAATGGTTCCAAAACGGGGTTTGTAGAGCAAACAACCAACTCGTATTCCTTTATTCCTGATGCACCTGATATCCCGATTCCAAGTGAAGAAGGTTCGAAATTACCAGAGTTAATGAATAATGATCAAGATACAGATCAAGAAGAAAAGGTTGCACATGTGGAGGAACCCTCCGATGAAGAAGATTGGGAAGCTGCTTTTGCTGGAGAGGAACCTTTGACTTTTGGACATGATCGAAAGACGGATGATACATATATACCAATGGCAGAAAAAATACAGCAACAAGCAGGCAATACTAGTCAAACAGCTACAAACGAAAAAATAATAGATGAACCTAATATTCTTAAAGCCAATGAAATAGTGAAATCAAATGAAGAAGAGTCTGCAACATCAGAATTAATGGAAGAACAAACACCAGTTATAGATGAAGTTCCAGCGGTTGAACACAAGCTAATAAAACCTGAAACGGCAGTTGAACAAAAACCGTTAGAAAAACTGGAATCTACTGAAGAAAAAGCCATTACACCAAAGGAAGAACAAAACCAGAAACCAGTACAAAAAGAAGAGAAACAAGAAGAAAAAACAGTTACGCAAAATACATTTTCCGCTTTTGATAATCCTTGGGATGACGATGACGATGGATTTGCAGAACAAATTCCTCAAGCAAGTTTATTTTTCCAATCGGAGAATAAAGCAGATTCTGCGAATAATCAGCAAAATAGTAAAGAAGATCAAAAAGAAGAAGTTTTAGATAATGAATCTGAGAAAATTGTTACCAATCATTCACAACAAGCCGTTATAAAAGAAGAAGCACCAGTCAAAGAAGTAATTGAATCTGAAAAGGTGGAGCCGCCTTTGCCAGAAAAAAGCTCTACTTTCATACCAGAAGATGTCGAATATGGGTTACGTGTCTTGGAAACAGCTACGAATGAAGGCCAGGGGATGGCAAACGGTTGGGAAGTATGTAGAGCATTGGCTGATCTAAGACGTATATGGGTCATTGTTGATATGGAAGGAAAAATGGTAATTTTGGCAAGCCAAGATGAAAATCAAATTGCCGATTTCTTTACATCTGAAGCATATGCTCAAACATTGATTGATGAGGCACACCGACGTAATGAAAATTTACCGAAAATGGTTCCAAGACTCATTTCTACTAAAAAATTGTTTAAAGCATTAGCACCGACACAATGTGTTATTTGGATAAATCGCGGATCTCCAGATGCATGGACCAGCATTATGGGGGATACACTTCCATATGTCCTGCAGTTAATGGCACAAAAATAAAAAAACAGACCATATGTGGCTATTTTTTGAATTTGGCAATGATTGTTATTACAAAAATCCATTCAAAAAATAGCTGCATTAGGTCTTTTTTTTCTGCAATTTGTTATACTACATATGATACTTCTATAGTAAAGAGGTCAGGAACATGGAGAAAAAGAAAGAGACTATTACAATTTATGATGTTGCCCGTGTTGCAGGTGTTTCCATGGCAACGGTTTCGCGAGTTGTAAATGGAAACTCCAATGTAAAACCGGCAACACGTAAAAAAGTTCTTAATGTGATTGAAGAATTAGGATATCGTCCAAATGCTGTGGCACGTGGACTAGCTAGTAAAAAGACAAAAACAGTCGGTGTCGTCATTCCTGATATTTCCAATGCTTTTTACTCGGAAGTTACACGCGGAATAGAAGATATTGCAACGATGTATCGTTATAACATCATACTGTGTAACTCTGATCTACAACAAGAGAGAGAAACACAACTGATTGAAACATTGTTAGAAAAACAAGTAGATGGACTGCTTTTTCTTGGTGGAAATGTAAGCGAAGAACATCGCCGGATTTATGATCATACGAACGTTCCAGTCGTTTTAGTAGCTACAAAAGTGGAAGATAATTCATTACCTGCTGTTGGAATCGACCAACAGGAAGCAGCTTATGATGCAACTGTTCACTTTATCCAAAGTGGACATAAAAATATTGCTTTAATCGGTGGGCCACTAACGGATATGGTAAAAGGTTATCCTAGATATCTGGGTTATCGACAAGCATTAGAAGAGCATAAAATTGATTTTGATGAACGTTTAATTCGAATTGGGGATTACCGTTATGATTCCGGATATCAAGCAATGTCTACTTTACTTGGGTTATCGGATATTCCAACTTCTGTTGTTGTCCTAAGTGATGAAATGGCGGTAGGAGCCTTACATGCTATTTTGGATAATGGCAAAAAAGTACCAGAAGATATTGAAGTCATTGGTTATAATAACATCCCGGTCGCTTCCCAAGTTCGTCCTCTGTTAAGTACAGTGGATGTTCCTATGTATGATTTGGGAGCTGTAGCAATGCGTTTATTAACAAAATATATGCATGGGGAAGAGATACAAACAGGGCAAGTGACTTTACCGCATTCATTGAAGTTACGAAGCTCTACTAAGCCGCTTGTAACAACTGAAGGAGCTTCCCTATGATCGGTATTATGGGGGCAATGGATGTTGAAATCGAACAGTTGTTATTAAAAATGGATAATACAAAATCCAAAGAGATATATGGTAATTCTTTCATTTCCGGAAAACTAGCTAATGTCCCTGTTGTCATCACAAAATCAGGTGTAGGGAAAGTAAATGCATCGATTTCCTGTCAAACACTGATCCGTGATTTTCAGGTTACATCGATTATATTTATTGGTGTTGCAGGGGCACTTCATCCTGATTTAAATATTGGAGATATGATTATTTCCACTTCTTGTCAGGAACATGATTTGGATGCTAGTACACTTGGATTCCCTCGTGGAACTGTTCCTTTTCAATCAATATCAGAATATCCAGCAGACTCCAAACTTGTCGAAATTGCCTTAACTGCAGCAACAGAATTAGATTCGATTTCGGTTCGTACTGGAAAAGTACTTTCTGGTGATCAATTCATATCTGATGCTGCCATTGTAAAATACTTACATGAAGAGCTTACAGGAGAATGTGTAGAGATGGAAGGTGCGGCTGTAGCTCATGTATGTCACTTCACCAATACACCTTATGTTGTTATCCGATCTATGTCTGACCGTGCAGATCATGAGGCGCCCGTTGATTTTGTAAAATTTACGGAGCTGGCAGCAGTCCGTTCCTGCCAATTGGTAACATCTATGTTACATCAAATCCACCAAATCGGGGAAGCTTAATGATTACGAGCCAGTCTCGTTTAGCATAGATTTTGCATCAACAAGCAAGAAAGCCACTCAATAATCGATGAGGAGGTGTCGTTGATGCCGGATAACGTGATGTGTGAAGTAAACAGTTGTACTTACTGGGGTAAAGGTAACTTATGTGAAGCTGATAAAATCTATGTAGTGAGCCATGCAGAAGAAGAGAGGGCTCGCAACACAGAGGAAACAGACTGTCATACCTTTGAACCAAAACATCACTAATCAAAAAAGCCAGCTTCTAATTCTTACATCTGGATAGAAGCTGGTTTTTCATTTATCATAGGTGTAAGGAGGCGATTTTTTTGAAACAACTTACATCAATTAAACCATTAACAACAAACAATAATCTTGAGGATTATGAAGCAACTAAAAAATCCTTTCAATGGGCCGATGTAGATAAAGAATTTTCATGGCATCATACAGGAAAGGTAAATGTCGCCTACGAATGTGTGGATCGACATGTGGATGAAGGAAAAGCAAATAAAATCGCACTTGCCTATAGTGATCCTGATCGAAAAGAAAATATTACGTATCAATCTTTAAAACAAAATTCAAATCGCTTTGCTAATTTTTTAAACCGCTTACATATTGCAAAAGGGGACCGTGTTTTTGTTTTTTTACCACGTACACCAGAGTTTTATTTTAGTTTCTTTGGAATATTAAAAATTGGTGCAGTAGTAGGACCTCTTTTTGAGGCCTTTATGACCGCCGCTGTACAAGATCGTCTGGATAATAGTGAAGCGGTGGCACTAGTTACTACACCTCAGCTGTTGAAACGGGTACCAGTGGATAAACTGCCTCATTTGAAAAAAATTATTTTAGTAGGTGGCGAAGATAATTCTGCATTGGGTCATTACTCATTTGAAAAGGCTATGACCAGTGAATCATCCGATTTCTCTATAGAATGGGTAGATTTAGAAGACCCAATGATTATTCATTATACTTCTGGCTCTACAGGGAAACCAAAAGGTGTACTGCACGTCCATCATGCAATGGTTCAACATTACCAAACAGGGAAATGGGTACTTGATCTGCAAAAAGATGATATATACTGGTGTACTGCTGATCCAGGATGGGTAACTGGAACTTCTTATGGAATTTTTGCACCTTGGCTTCATGGAGTGACGAATGTCATTCGAGGTGGACGTTTTAGCCCGGATGATTGGTATCAGACGCTAGAGAGCAATCAAGTGACAGTTTGGTATAGTGCTCCCACTGCTTTTCGTATGTTGATGGCCGCTGGCGATGATGTTGTGAAAAAATACGACCTCAGTAAAGTTCGTCACATAATGAGTGTTGGAGAACCACTGAATCCAGAAGTAATTCGTTGGGGAATGCAAGTATATAATAAGAGAATTCACGATACATGGTGGATGACCGAAACTGGAGCTATTACGATTGCAAACTATCCTCAAATGGAAATTCGTCCCGGATCCATGGGGAGACCAATACCTGGAGTCCACGCAGCAATTATTGATGATAATGGAGTTGAGCTTCCCCAAAATACAATGGGAAATTTGGCTGTAAAAACTCCATGGCCATCGATGATGCGCTCGATCTGGAAAAATCCTGACAAATATAATGAATACTTCCGGATTCCTGGATGGTATTTGTCAGGGGATACTGCTTATCAAGATGAAGATGGATATTTTTGGTTTCAGGGGCGCGACGATGATGTTATCAATACATCTGGAGAGCGTGTTGGCCCATTTGAAGTAGAGAGTAAATTAGTAGAACATCCAGCGGTAGCAGAAGCTGGTGTTATTGGAAAACCAGATGAACTTAGAGGACAGATTATTAAGGCGTTTATCGCATTGCGTGATGGTTTTACTCCTTCAGAAGAATTAAAACAGGAGATTGCAGTATTTGTAAAGAGTGGTTTAGCCGCTCATGCTGCACCACGTGAAATTGAATTTAGAGATAAATTGCCAAAGACACGTAGTGGGAAAATCATGAGGCGGGTATTAAAAGCTTGGGAATTGGGACTGCCAACAGGTGATTTATCTACATTGGAAGACTAGCAAAATGAAATTGAATAGAGAAATTTCATTAGGGAAAGATCAACCGAGCATCGCGATGACCCTTATGTAAAGGAAAAAAGCCATTTGCTCATATGCAGTGGCTTTTTTATGATTTGAATGGCTTATAAAGTTCTTATCGTCTGCGTGTATGTCTTTTTCCATTAAGTTTTTTCTGTATTCCGCGGCTTTTTCTTGGTAACTGGCGCAATCTTCTTCTTTTTCTTCTTCTAGGTATATGATTCTCGATATTATCAGCTTTTTCATTTTGAGGAACAGTGTTAACTTGATCATCGTCATCATCGTCGTCATCATCATCGTCATCATCGTCATCATCGTCATCATCATCGTCATCGTCATCATCGTCATCGTCATCATCGTCATCATCATCGTCATCATCGTCATCATCGTCATCATCGTCATCATCGTCATCATCGTCATCATCATCATCATCGTCATCATCATCGTCGTCATCATCGTCATCATCGTCATCATCGTCATCGTCATCATCATCGTCATCATCGTCATCGTCATCATCGTCATCGTCGTCATCATCATCGTCATCATCGTCGTCATCATCATCATCGTCGTCATCATCAGAAATCCGGCCAGCATATTTTTTATCTTCATCAAGCATTGCCAATGTTAATTCTTTTTCTCCATCACTATCTTTTAATTTAACGGTGATAGGAAGGTTTTTTGATGATAATTTATTTGCTAATTCAATGGATACATATAATTTATCAATGTGCTTTATCTTTTTGGGGATAGGCTTTTTTTTGTAAAATGGTTTTCTTAAATGAGCCTTGATTCTTCTGCTCATAATTACCCACATCCTTTATAGAAAGTAACTGTTTATTTTTGATATATTATGGGAATGTGGAAGATTTGGAATGGTTATTTCATCTAGTTTTTACACCTATTTATTAGAAATAAAAGAAAAACTCACTGCTCTAAAAGCAAAGTGAGTTTCATTTAATGGAAAAGTATTTAATTTTGATTACTATTGGTTTCATCGTCAGACTTACCTGGCAGTAACTGATTTAAATCCGGTAAGTTAAAGGGATTTGTATTTTGCTGTTGATTATTGTTGTTTTGATTTTCATTATTATTCTGTTGTTTCGAGCATTCAAAGCACTCATCTTCCGTTGAACCCCCGGGATCTTGAAAATCTGTTCCTTTGGGAATTAGTGATGGATTGGTTTTGGCTGCTGCTTTAAACATTTTCATCCAAGCTGTTTTGGCGAGGTCATGATCACCTTTTTTATTATAATCATAGCCAGACCAGACACCCATTGTGACTTCCGGTGTATAGCCAACAAACCATAAATCATACTGACTGGAAGTTGTGCCCGTTTTTCCTGCAATATTATAACCGCCAATTCGCCCGATAAAACTCTCTGCTGTACCGCCTCTAACCACTTGCTTTAGCATTCCAGTCAATTGATAAGCAGTCTCGGGAGTGAATACTTGTTTTTCTTGATTTTCTTTTGCATAATCATAGATTACATTTCCTTGCAAATCTGTAATTTTGGAGATTAAATGAGGTTTGTTGTATTTCCCACCATTAGCAATGGTAGCATAACCTCCAGTCATTTGTGCAACAGTGAAACCATAGGTGGCTCCACCAAGAACTAGCGCTTCTCCATCTTTTTCATCTGGTTCTAAGCCCATTTCTCGAATGTAATCAAATACTTTTTGTTTCCCGCCAAGCTTGTCAGATGTTGCACGAAAGACTTTTATCGCTGGTATATTATAAGAAAACTGCAGAGCTTTCGTTGCTGTTACAGCTCCATGATAGTTCCCGCCATCATTTCGATAATAAACAGAACTATATTCTTTTTTGATTGGTTCATCGATAATGATGGAGTTTGGGGAAATTACTCCTTCATTTATACCTGGACCATAAGATAAAAGAGGTTTCATTGCAGATCCTGGTTGATTTTTAGCATCAAAGGCATGATCCTTTTGGTTCTCATCAAAGTCAGTTCCAGCAAAAAAGGAGAGGATAGCACCAGATTTGTTTTCCACCATTACTCCCCCGATTTGTTCACGAACCATTCTTCCATTGATTTTTTTCTTTGGGAAATATATTCCTTCAACGGATTTATTCATACTATCATAGAGCGATTGATCGACTGTAGAATATATTTTTAGCCCTCCACTGCGGACTTTATCTGTATAATATTTTGTTGATCTTTCTTTTGCTTCCGTAGGATTATGTTTTTTATCCATTTCTTGCAAGACTTTAATGGCTTCACTTTCAATCGCGGAGACAACAAATGGATAAGTTGTATATGCATTATTGAAATCAGAAGGTTTAGCAAAGGATTTTGTTATATCGTATTTTAACGCTTCATCCCTCTGCTTAGCTGAAATCTTTTTGTTTACTACCATATTGTTTAATACAAGTTTCATTCGTTTTTTACCGCGTTCGATGTTTGTTTTTTTGTTTTCAGAGAAAGGGTTGTAGGAGATAGGCAGTTGAACCATTCCAGCAATGTATGCAGCTTCTGGTAATGTCAGGTCTTTGACATCTTTATTGAATAAGCCACGAGCTGCTGCCATTACACCATACATGTGTTTCCCATTAGCACCTTTATAAAAATAAACACTGTTGAGATAAGCGATTAATATTTGATCTTTGGAATAATATCTTTCTAAACGAAGTGCGTTTGCGATTTCATTTGCTTTTCGATCCAAAGTTTGATGTCTGTTACCGAGTACTTCATTTTTTACTAGTTGCTGCGTAATTGTACTTCCGCCAGTTGTTACTTCGCTTCCAGTTACTTGCTGAAGCGCAGCCCGCATAATAGCAGTGGGTACAATCCCGTTATGGGTATAAAACTGTCTATCTTCCGTAGATAACAACGCATTTATTAAATATGGGCTGACATCGGATAGTTTGCGTACCAAAATACGATCTTTCTCCGAATGCATCGCTCCGATTAATTTTGGGTTACCAGTACTGGCATCTTGGAAATAAGCATAACTCGTTTCTGACCATCCATTTAACAGTTCATCGTAATCTTTCTTTGTCCGTATTTTTTCATTTTTGGTATAAGCAGACATGACTCCTGCACCGACACCAATTACAGCAACGGCTACCACTAGAATAAGTGTGATAAGAATAGAAAGGGTAACAAATACAATCTTCCATATTTTTTTCTTTGGTTTTTCTGCCCGCATACTCCTACTGTCCTCCTGTCATATGGATTATAACATAAGAAACAAAACGGAATTCTACATAAATGAAATGATAGTGCTTTCTTTTTTGAGGGAAATATTGGGGATGAAATAAACCCTCACTTCTTTAGAAGTGAGGGTTTCGAATTAGGATGTTTCGGTTTTTTTGGTGTTTTCAGCAGATTCATTTTCTTTTTTTTTGTCCCAAGTGCTGGGAAATAATTGTCCATCATTTTGTTTTGGTTCGTTATTATTTGTATCTTTTTTTTCTTTTTCCTGTTTGTCAGCTGTTTCATTTTTCTGCGGTACAATACCGGTATTTTGTTGGTTTTGTTGCTGTTGATCATTTGATCCATTATTTTCTGGCTGTGCAGGTGCCTGTCGGTTACATTCAAAGCATTTGTCGTCTGATGATCCGCCTGGGTCTTGAAAATCTGTTCCTTTTGGAATGAGTTGTGGATTCGTTGCAGCTGCTGCTTTAAATAGTTTTACCCAAGCAGTTTTCGCTAAATCATGATCACCTTTTTTGTTGTAGTCATATCCAGACCATACACCCATTGAAACTTCTGGGGTGTATCCAACAAACCAGAGGTCATACTGACTGGAGGTGGTTCCAGTTTTACCTGCGATGTTATATCCGCCGATTTGTCCGATAAAGCCTTCTGCTGTACCACTTCTTACTACTTGTTTTAACATTCCAGTCAATTTGTAAGCAGTTTCGGGAGTGAAAATTTCTTTTTCTTGATTTTCTTTTGCATAGTCATAGAGAACATGTCCCTGTGAATCAGTAATTTTGGAAATCAAGTGTGGCTTATTAAACTTTCCGTGGTTTGCAATCATAGCATAAGCACCAGTCATTTGCTCAACGGTATAACCATATGTTGCACCACCTAGTACCAAGGCTTCTCCATCTTTTTTATCTGGTGGCATACCCATAGCACGTATGTAATCAAATACTTTTTGTTTTCCACCAAGCTTGTCAGCTGTTGCACGAAAGACTTTTATTGCTGGTATATTATAAGAGAATTGTAGTGCTTTTGTTGCAGTTACAGCTCCATGATAGTTTCCGCCATCATTTTTATAATAAACAGAGCTGTACTCTTTTTTGATTGCTTCATCGACAATGATTGAATTTGGTGAGATGACACCTTCATTAATGCCAGGTCCATACGAGAGGAGCGGCTTCATCGAAGAACCAGGCTGGTTTTGTGCATCGAAAGCATGGTCTTTTTGATTTTCACTAAAGTCCGTTCCTGCGAAGAAAGAAAGAACAGATCCAGTTTTATTTTCCACCATTACAGCACCGATTTGTTCTCGAACCATTCTGCCATTGATTTTGCGGCGCGGGAAGTCGATGCCTTCTACTGATTTATTCATGTTATCATACAATGCTTGATCGACAGTGGAGTAAATTTTTAATCCGCCGACTCGTACTTTGTCACTGTAATATTTATAAGGTCTTTCTTTTGCATCTTCTGGATGATACTTTTTATCCATTGCTTGCAGGGTTTTAATTGCTTCGCTTTCAATTGCAGAGATAACGAATGGGTAAGTAGTATATGCGTTTTTGAAATCACTTGGTTTAGCAAAAGATTTCGTGATGTCGTATTTCGCGGCCTCATCACGCTGTTCTGCTGTGATTTTACCATTGATAACCATGTTATCTAAAACAAGTTTCATCCGCTTTTGACCTAATTTAATATTTTCTTTTTGTTTTTTTGGATCATTGGTGGAGAAAGGATTGTATGCATTTGGGCGCTGCGCCATTCCGCCAATATAGGCAGCTTCTGAAAGTGTTAAATCTTTCGCATCTTTGTTGAATAGCCCTCTTGCAGCTGCCATCACACCATACATGTGTTTACCATTTGCACCTTTCCCAAAATAAACACTGTTAAGATAACTTACAAAAATTTCTTCTTTCGAATAATAATGTTCCAATCGAAGTGCGTTTACTATTTCTAGGGCTTTACGTTCAAATGACTTGTGTTGATCTCCTAAGATTTCATTTTTAACCAACTGTTGGGTAAGGGTACTACCACCTGTAGTCACTTCACTTCCAGTAACTTGCTGCAAAGCTGCTCGCAAAATAGACGAAGGTACGATTCCGTTATGAGAATAAAATTCTCTGTCTTCTGTAGATACCAATGCATCTAGTAATTTTTGATTAACATCAGATAATTTACGAACTAAAACACGGTCTTTCTCGTTGTGCATCGCTCCAATTAATTTTGGCTTGCCTGTAGTTGCATCACGGAAGTATGCATAACTGGTTTCAGACCAGCCATTTAGTGATTCATCAAAATCTTTCTTGGTACGTATTTTCTCGTCTTTCGTATAGGCTGACACCATTCCAGCCCCAACACCTAGTACACCTACTGCTGCAACTAAGGCGAGGGTTATTATGACATAAAGTGTGACCAAGAGTATCTGTAATTTGCTTCGTTTCTTGGCTTGCACTGGTATATTGTTTTGTTCTTGCATTTGACCGATTTCCCCTCCTCATATGTACGAATTATAACACAGGTAGTTATAATTAAGCTTATAGATTTCTTGTGACAATGTTGACTTTTCGAAGGAATATTTTTCTAAAAAAAGAAAAAGCCCCTAGAGGCTTTTATGCATTTAAATCAGGGGAAGTCTTACCGCCATCAGTTGGTGCACCATTGCTTCCGTTCGTGGTATTTCCTCCATTATTGGAACCATTGCCACCGGTCCCTCCATTGGAAGTTTCATTTCCTCCAGAACCAGTTCCGCCATTGTTATTCCCATCGTTCCCGCCATCTCCACTGCCACTGCCATTGCCATTATTGTTTGAAGGTGGTTTATCTCCATCTTCATCTTTATTGGGTGGTGGGGTTGATGGCTCAGTAGATGGTTTGTTGCCCAATGAATGTTTTTTGCCTTGTTTCTTTTCTTTTTTCTCTTTGTTTTTTGTTGCTTGTTCATAACTTCTTTTTTTACCGCATTCAAAACCGCATTTTTCGGGTCCAATATCTCCTGGATTATCAAAGTCTGTTCCTTTCGGGATGATGTCTGGACTTTGTTCCACTGCTGCTTTAAAAATATTTATCCAAGCTTTTTTTGAAAATTTATCGTCACCTTCCATTGGGAAGTTGTAATCATAACCACTCCAAACTCCAATGGTGACTTCAGGTGTGTAACCGATAAACCATAAGTCCTTTTCATCAGAGGTAGTTCCGGTTTTTCCAGCAACTTCGTAACCAGAAGGCAAGCGTGAACCAATATAAGATGCTGTACCATCCAAGACTGTTTTTAACATACCAGTTACTTGATAAGCAGTCTGTGGGGAAAATACTCGCCGTGTATTGTTTTTGCGTTCAAATAATACTTTTCCATCTGCGTCGGTTACTTTGGAGATCATATATGGTTTGTTATACAGCCCTTGATTTGCAAAAGTTGCAAAGGCGGCTGTCATTTTTTCAACTGTATATCCGTTGGTGGCTCCTCCAATAGCTGCTGCTTCTCCATCTTTTGGTGATGGCGGGAGATTTAGTTCTTTTAAATAGTTGAATCCTTTTTGATGACCCAAAGCATTAAATGTTTTAATTGCCGGGATATTGTATGACCATTTCAAAGCTTCTTGAACCGTTACAAATCCTTTGTAATTTCCATTGCTGTTTTTGTAATAACCAGATCCATCACTCTTCATGATTGGTTCATCTAATATTTGTGAATGAGGTGAAACGATACCTTCCTCAATCGCTGGACCATATACAAGTAAAGGTTTGATCGACGAGCCAGGTTGCCTGGGTACTTGAAGTGCATGATCCTTTTGGTTGTCTTCAAATGACTCTGTCCCTGACACAAAAGCCAACACTGCGCCAGTTTTATTGTTGATAATTGTTGCACCTAATTGTTCATGCGACGTTTTTCCGCCATATGTACGGTCGGTGTATTCCAATCCTTCTGTAGCAGCTTTATTAACAGCGTTGTACAATCCTTCATCGATTGTAGTATAAAACCGATAACCGCCTGTAACAGCTTTTTTCTTGTATTCTTCAAGGGTAGAACGATATTTTCCTTCTTTGCTCAGCTGCTCTACATTGAGATTGTCCATCTCCATTAATGTTTCAGCAGCTTCATCTTCCATTGCGAACATGATAAATGGATATTTTTCATAACCGTTATTAAAATCACTTGGTTTTGCTAACGATTTTTTGATGTCAAAGTGCAGAGCTTCGTTGTATTGTTTTTGTGTTATTTTTTTATTTTGAAGCATTTCGGTTAATACTAATTTTAAACGTTTCATTCCACGTTTATAGTTTTTAGGATCTTCATCCAGTGGGTTTAATGCGTTTGGCCGTTGAACCATGCCAGCTATGTATGCTGCTTGTGCAAGATTTAATTCTTTTGGCGTTTTATTGAATAATCCTTTGGCTGCGGCTTGAACTCCATACATTTTTCGACCATTTGCACCTTTTCCAAAGAAGACGCTGTTCATATAATAGACCAATATTTCATCTTTGGAATACATTTGTTCCATACGCAGTGCCAAGACAATTTCGTTTGCTTTTCGTTCGATGTCCTTTGTCCGGTTTTTGAGGACAATATTTTTTACTAACTGCTGAGTTAAGGTGCTGCCGCCTGTGGTAACTTCGCTGCCGATAGCTTGTTGGAAAGCTGCTCTCAAAATGGAACGAGGCACTACGCCCTTGTGCGTATAGAAGTCACGATCTTCTACTGAAATAAATGCATTTACAAGGTAAGGACTCACGTCTTTTACGGTTTTTATCATTCCGCGATCGTTATCAAATCGTAGTGCTCCGATTGCAACGGGTTTTCCATTTGTATCTTTGTTTTGAAAGTAAGCATAACTGGTTTGAAATAAATTGTTTAACTCTTTATCGAAATCTTGTTTCGTTCTGACTTTTTCATCTTTTACTACTGCGGAAACAATACCTGCACCAGCACCAAGCACAACAGCTGAAATGGTCAGAGCAGCAATAATAAGACCAGCAAAAATACGTATGGTCCAACGCAGCATTTTTCGGCTGTTGATTTGAGGTTTTTTTAGCCAATTTGGTAGATTCACCTTGATACCTCCCTGACGATAGGGTAATATTGTTACATAATTTGATAAACAAAAGCGTTGAACTAAGCGAGTAGTCCTATGTTTGTATCGTTCAGAGAGCTGGTGGTACAAAACTTTAAGATTGTTTTGTTTGGTGTGAACCAGTCGAACACATAGGTTGAAATTACACTTAGGAAGCTTTTGCGTTTTTAGACGCACGGTTGAACCGTTATATCTTATTCGAGTGGAGAACTTTTTTTGTTTTCAACAAGGGTGGTACCGCGGGCATAGCTCCGTCCCTTTTTAGGGACGGAGTTTTTCTATTTGTGCCCTGATCAGCACTAACATAATTATTTTTACAAAAGAAGGCCTCCTAAAAAGGAGCAGTCAACATGACACGAGAAAAAAAAGTAACACTTGCAGATGCATTGTCCAAATTGATGCTCACCAAAAAATATCAACGTGGTGAAGCAATTCCTATTACAGAGTTGTTTATAAAAAAGCAAGCCATTTCACAAAATCCCTCTCTAAACAGGAAATAAAACTTTATAAAGCAAAAGGAGTGCCAATACATGCGTTTACTAGAAGATCTAGCTTATCGTGGACTTATCTATCAAAGTACAGATCAACAAAAGCTCGAACAACGATTGGAACAAGGACCAATTGTCCTCTACTGTGGTTTTGATCCCACCGCAGATAGTTTGCATATTGGACATTTGCTCCCAATATTGATGTTGCGTAGATTTCAACAGTATGGTCATCAGCCCATTGCATTGGTTGGAGGAGGAACAGGGCTCATCGGCGATCCCAGCGGAAAAGCAGCTGAGAGAACCTTAAACACCGAAGAGGTAGTAGAAGGTTATTCCAACCAAATTCGTTCCCAGCTTTCACGTTTTCTTGATTTTGATAAGAGTGACAATCCTGCGCTCATTGCTAATAACTATGAATGGTTAGGAGAGTTAGATCTCATCTCTTTTTTACGAGATATAGGAAAGCATTTCTCTCTTAATTACATGTTAGCAAAAGAATCGGTAAATTCACGACTGGAAAAAGGAATTTCTTTTACAGAGTTTAGTTACATGATTCTCCAATCGTATGATTACTTGGAACTGCACCGTCGATTTGGCTGCGAACTACAAGTCGGCGGCAGTGATCAATGGGGTAATATCACTGCTGGAACGGAATTAATCCGTAGAACAGGAAGTAAGTCTGACGAGCTATTTGGATTAACCATTCCATTGGTAACCAAAAGTGATGGAACCAAGTTTGGAAAAACCGAAGGTGGTGCAGTTTGGTTAGATAGAGAGAAGACCTCTCCATATTTATTCTATCAGTTTTGGTTAAATACCGATGATGCAGATGTTATCAAATATCTCAAATATTTTACCTTTCTGCCCAAGGAACGAATTGAAACATTAGCGCAAGCTGTCAGAACCGCACCAGAACAACGTCAAGCACAGCGTGCACTAGCAGAAGAAATGACAAAATTAGTGCATGGAGAAGAGGCACTCGTCAGCGCACAAAATATCACCGCTGCCCTTTTCCAAGGAAAAGTGAGTTCGCTTACTTCTTCTGAGATTGCAGAAGGATTTCAGGATGTACCATCTGCATCTATTGAAAGTAGCGAATTGCCGCTTATCGATGTATTGATTCAAGTAGGAGCAGCAAAGTCCAAACGGGAAGCCCGTGAATTTATGCAAAACGGCGCTATTACTGTTAACGATGAAAGAGTAACAGACACGAGCGTTTTAGTAAATACGCTGCAAGCGATCGATGAAAAATATTTTGTCATTCGCCGAGGGAAGAAAAAGTATTTTCTAGCAGAGTTATCTTAGATCTAAAGCAAGAACCCATATCAATTCTAGTTGATATGGGTTCTTTTTGCATCTATGAAATAAAATTTATTTTTCTTCGGTCTCCTGTCCTGCGATCTAGCAGGACAGGAGAAAACCTACCATACCTTCCGAGGTGATTGTCAATCAGCAGAGACAGGATGGTTTGGACGATAGGCCCAGTGCCCATTCTCATCGCGAGAGACAATCCAGCAACTGTAAGGTCGCTGCTCGATACGTTCGCCGTTGAGGTAGAAGACTCCCGATTCACCCAGAGCGAAACAAATCTTATCCCTCATCGGGTAGAAAGACAGGTTGGTACCAGGTGAATTTACCCAGAAGTTCGGGTGGACAAACTCCGTAACTCCCAGGAAGTGCACGTAGCCGGTCAGTTCCGGGTCATCGGTCTTATCGTTGATTCGCGCGCCGTTCTGGATGGACGACTTTCCATTGGCAGATGCATTGCCGCGAACCAGTGCCACGACGCCGAACTCTTCGATCCCAACCAGCATTTCCTCGCCAGTCGGAGGGACATACTTGGGAGCGGTGAATCCGACGGACTTGTCGGACTTGTTGCTGGTGAGCTTCTCCTCGAATCCGAAAACATCGTAACCGGCGACAGTCTCTTCCATAACAGCCATTGCTGTTCCTTTCAAAGGAAGGTATGCAGTTACGATTATTATAACATTGCGAGCGAGAAAACCAACGGTTTAAATCGTGGGATGAAAGCGAGCGTTGAACAAGAGTAAAAAATTTTCCTTCACTAGTTCAACCTTTGGAAAAAGCAAGTTTATGAACATATATTCCCGTGGTAATATATGTATAGCTGTGACAGATGAAAACCAAGTTTGCTCGCGGCAAAGAAGAAATCAACAAACATAAACCGTGGGGCGCACGGGGTTAGCTTGGTCATGAAATAGTTATGAGGCTATCGTCCCAAGAATCCAACGGCTTTAGCCGTATGGAGTTGTCAAATGATGAAAAAGAGCGATAGTTTTCGCTCTTTTTGACTATTATTGGGATCGAAGATCCTGGAAGAAGGCAGCTACATCTTTTCTCCATATTTCCGGTATTTCCAGTACTGCATAATGTCCGCCTTGATCATAGTCTGTCCAACGAACAATGTTATGTGCTTGTTCACCAAATCTGCGTATTGCCACATCTTCTTTAAATGCTGCCACAGCAGTTGGGACATTTGATTTTTCTTTTGGTGTCCATGCATTTGGATCATGTGCGTTTTCATAATAAAGGCGGATTGATGATGATGCAGTACCAGTAAACCAGTAGATCAAAAAGTTAGTTAAAAACGAATCGCGATCAACTGCGTCCGGGGTATCTCCAAAACTAGTGAAAAGTTCACTGATCCAAGTCAATAATCCAACTGGTGAATCTGATATTCCATATGCTAAGGTTTGAGGGCGATGGGAATGAATAAAATTAAATCCAAATTGTTCTGACATAAACCGTTGCAATCGTTGCAATCTTGTCTTTTCAAGTTCAGTGAGAGTTTCCAATTCACTTGGTTCCACAGGTCCCATTGGAATAAAACCCATTGTCGCAGCATTGACATGCAGACCAATTACTTTCCCGGGTGCGATACGAGTAATTTCAGGTCCGATTATTGCTCCCGCATCTCCACCTTGGACACCAAACTTTTCATATCCCAAACGATCCATCAATTCGATCAAAGCTTTTGCAATACGTTCATTGTTCCAGCCTTTTTCTTTTGTTGGTCCTGAAAATCCAAACCCAGGAAGAGAAGGAATAACCAGATCAAATGCATCTTCTGGAGTTCCGCCATGTGCAACAGGGTTAGTCAATGGATCGATTACTTTTAGAAATTCAACAAAAGAACCTGGCCATCCATGGATAAGCAATAGAGGCGTTGCCTTTTTTTCAATCGATTTGACATGCAAAAAGTGGATGTTTTGTCCATCAATTTCTGTTGTGAATTGGTCATAGCGATTGATGTTTGCTTCTTGTTTGTTCCAATCGTAGTCTGTCTGCAAATAATGTACTAAGTCTTTTACATATTTTAAAGTAGGGCCATATCCCCAGTTGGAATCTTCCAGTTCACTTGGCCATACGGTTTTGTTGATTCGTTCTTGCAGATCGCTCCATTGGGCAGCTTTGATTTGAATTTGAAAAGGTTTGATTTGCATTTTTATCATGTCTCCTCTGGTGTTTGCTTGTTTTGTTAGTATTATTTTAACTTGTCTCTACTGACATCTGCTGTCAGTAGAAATAAAAAAACCTGCCGACTAAATTGACAAGTTTTTTGGATCTATGGAAAGTATTATTTTCGACTCCCACCCTACTTTATTGTAAGTTGGGAGAGGATCAGAGAGACTACTCTTATCCTAGTCATTCACATAGCGCTGTGCACGCCATTTCCCCTTGATCTTCTTGATCACCCATGAAGGGTAGTACTCTTCCATTTCCACCTGCTTTCCGCCGACAGTGAACACGTCCGTGTCACCGATGGAAACGAAGTATTCGTCCGTTTCAGGGCAGTAGGTGACGATGGCAGCATTGCATACATGAAACACTTCATTCTTGAATTCCTTGACGGAAACCAGATGCAAGGAACCATTACGTTCCTCGAAGAATCGTCCACTGTAAGCTTCTGCTTTCAGCTTCCTAGGACCAGTGACCAGAATGTGTTTGCTAGTACCGAGTGCCCTTACAATGGTTCCACCACCGAAGTGGTCTTCGATTTCCTTGAAGTTCCGTACCTTGTAGTCGCCAAAGTTTTTTTCCGACATGGGTAACTCTTTCTGGGAGGGGTTGTGATGTACGTTTATTATAACACTGCGAACGAGAAAAACCATTGAATTCATAGTGCTTTAACCACATGAAAAGTCAAAAAAAGCTTACTTCGAAAAGTAAACTTTTTTTATTTATTGAAATGAAGTAGTTATCTTTCCCCTACCATCAAATAACTAGACGATAGGAGGGATCCAAAGCTGTTGATAAATCGCTTTGAATCAGAGTAAATTCACTTAATTTTCTCAGCTACCCACTTTTCATTGCTCTTGTCGAACCGAATGAACCAGCGGGAAAAGGGAAGTGCATCTTTCCTGTGTACATTTTCTACGTAAAATCCCCCGATTTCACCAAGGAAGACATCAAACTTTTCATTCATTGGATCATAGGTGATGACTGTGGCACCGTACACGTCACTGAGCACAGGATGATCGAAAGACTCTACATCAACCAAGTGGAGGATGCCATCATCATTGATCTGGGCGTTGAAGGAAGACGCTTCTACAAAGTGTCCCTTGATTTGGAGAAATTCTCCAACTACCGCACGATAAACGGTACCTTCCGTTTCGAACTTTTTCGTGAAGTTTGAAACAGTGTAGCCGGCCTTCTCTTCACGGCGAACCTCGATCGACATGAAGTTCCTTTCTCACAGAGAATCAGTTGCACTTTCATTATAATTATAACATTGCGAGCGAGAAAACCAACGGTTTAAATCGTGGGATGAAAGCGAGCGTTGAACGAGGGTAAGGAATTTTCCTTCACTAGTTCAATCTTTGGAAAAAAGCAAGTTTACAAACAAACATTCCTATGGTGATATATGTATAGTCGTGACAGACGAAAACCAAGTTTGCTCGCGGCAAAGAAGAAATCAACAAACATAAACCGTGGGGCGCACGGGGTTAGCTTGGTAATGAAATAGTCATGAGGCTATCGTCCCAAGAATCCAACGGCTTTAGCCGTATGGAGTTGTCAATATTGTTTCTTTTCACTAGATACCTATAAATTTATTTTGATCCCTAATCTTACAGGAAGACTAGGGATCTTTCTAAAAACTAAATAGTCCTTTCCCACACCCACCGATTATCTACCTGGTAGACAATCCATTTTGTTTTCCGTGGTGCTTCCACTTTTATCCCGTTCACAGAAAAGTTTTTCTTCTCCCCTAGATGAATTTCATATTCTTTTCGTTCTGGGAAGTATTTGACAGACTCTGCTCGGTTAATATTTCCAATCACTCCATGCTGCAGAAGGCTTACTTTTTTCAGTCCATAATAACCTGTTTCCCCAACAATATGAGCTAGAAAGCAAGTGGCATGCAAGCCATCTGGTCCTTGGATGTCTACCAACTTTCCCAAGGAAAGGGCTCGAAACACAACTCCTGTCTGGTTTTTCTCCGCTAGATTGATCTTTTGATGAAAATTGCGAAGTGTAAACTCACCAAAAGTGGTGTCCATTGTGTACTCCTCAAGGAGTAGGAAAGGATTGTATAAATAATTTTATTCTACTTATCCTGCTAATTCTACCTTAAACTGTTGTTGTACCAATTGTTGATAGAGCACATTGCTTTGAAGCAATTCTTCATGTGTCCCTGTTCCGGTCAATACTCCTTTTTCTAAAACTACTATCTGATCGGCATCAACAACTGTTGAAAGACGATGGGCGATGACTAGCGTTGTCCGGTCTTTCATCAAGTTTTGGAGTGCTTCTTGGACGACTTGTTCCGATGCTGAATCCAGGTTTGATGTAGCTTCATCGAGCATAAGAATTTTAGGATCATGCAAGATTGCTCGAGCAATGGCAATTCTTTGCCGTTGTCCTCCGGAGAGCTTGATTCCGCGTTCTCCGACTTCTGTCTCAAAACCTTCTGGCAGTTCCAGAATAAATTCATCTGCATAAGCCAGTTTTGCAGCACGAAGCAGTTCTTCTTCGGTAACTTCTCTGTCCATTGCATAACATATGTTATCGCGAATGGTTCCAGCTAAAAGCGGGCTTTCTTGGGATACATAGCTGATCGTTTTTCGCCAATCTCTTAATGAAAATTCATGGATGGAATTTTCTCCTAGACGGATCACGCCGCTAGTAGGAGCATAGAAACGTTCTACTAATGAAAAGAAAGTTGTTTTCCCACTTCCGCTCGGTCCAACCAATGCGGTCACTTTGCCTGACTGGATCGTAAAGTTTAGGTTGTGCAGAATAGTATCTTTCCCTTCATAAGCAAAGGAGACATTTTCAACATATATTGGTTGGTTTGGTTCAACAGAAACCACTTGATCAGACGTTACTTGTGCCTCAGTTTCATAATCTAATATTTCCGAAATTCGTTCGGTTGCACCCATCGCTTTTTGTAACCCGACAAAAAATTGGGTCATCATGGTAACAGGCATGAGGATTTGAAAGAGGTAGAGGATGAAGGCTACCAATTCTCCTGCCGTTAGTTCTCCAGAAGCAACACGCATCCCGCCATATCCAATAATCAACACGAGAATGGACATCATGATGAGTCCGGATAACGGTTGTAAAATCGAGGTCAGGCGTGATTCTTTTAATCCATATTGAAATAAGTTATCGATTTCTTTTTCTCCTTGCTTTTGTTCCACAGGTTCTGCTACATATGCTTTGACAAGGCGGATTTCCGAAATTACTTGTGTCAATAGACTAGTGAAAGTTGCCGTTTTTTCTTGAATTCCTTTGGATATTCCTCTCATTTTCATGCCGATTGGTCGCATCACAAAAACCATAATTGGTACGGCAATCAGCATAACAAGTGTCATCGACCAATCGAGGTAAAACAAAATACAAAGGGAACCTACAAGGGAGATCACCCCGCTAAACATCGATACCAGCTGAGTGGAGATGAGGTCACGAATGATCGTTGTGTCATTATTGATACGACTCACCGTTTCACCAGATTGGTTTTTATCAAAGTATGGGATGGGTAAAGATAATGTTTTTGCCCATATTTTTTTTCGTAAATTGGCTACTACCATTCCTCCGAGGTATGCTAAGTTGTAGGTTGCAAAACTGGATAGTACCGCTTGTATCAAGATTGCACCGATGAGCAGCGAGATGGTAGTAATAGTTAAATGGCTAGTCGTCATTACATTTACTGCATCTTTGGTGAACCAAGGAACGACCAAACCTGCTATCGTGGAAAATAAAGATAAACCGAATACAAGTGCTATTAACGATTTCGGTAGTTTTTGAAATTGAATCAAATCCAAAAATTTTTTCCATTGCATTTTGGATTTTGGCGGTCTTTCTTTTTGTGTCACACTGTTCCCTCCAACGAGTTGATTCTTTTATTTTAATTTAGTTTTATGAACGGAAAATGAACAGCGAAAAGAGGGTTGTGTGGAAAATTTGGTTTTCAAGGAATGTATTTTAGTCATAAGTGAAACAAAGGGGCGTTAGAGGAGATATTTTGGAGCCTTCCTTTGAAAAATTGTCAAAGGAAGGCTCTTTTTTCGCTTAATTTCTATTTAAGAATGCCAAGCCAGTGTTACCAGTGGCAGCAGTTGCAGCCATGGTTTATAGGAACTAACTACAATCTCAGCTCCAGCTTCATACAGCAATGCACCTTTATCTGGTGTCCGGGTGAAGCCAAGAAAGCGAACATTAGCACTTCTAGCTGCAAAGAAGTCAGTAACAGAATCCCCGATCATCAGGGTATTTTCTGGAGATACTTGAAGCAGATCCATTGCTTTCACAATCAAATATGGACTTGGCTTGAGATGTCCAGGGTAAGGTTCGTCTCGTCCGAAAATATCTCCATGGAAGAAATGAGCCAACCCTGCATTTTTCAAGTAAATTGCCACGGCTAGGGGTGAGTTGTTCGTCACAATTGCTTGCTGAACACCCTTTTTGTCTAGTGCAGCAATCACTTCGTTTGCGTCTGGAGTAGCCGTGGATACCCGTGCTGCTTCACATTCTTTTTCTGTCAGCAGTTTTTCGAGATCAAAATAAGTATCCCGGTGATCTTTATAAAACTTTTTTCCTCTTCGATAAATCGCATGAGGATCATTGTCTGTACGATCTTCAGCCTGATCTAGTCCTCGTTCCCATAGGTAGTCTCTTAGAAACTGGGCAACCGAAGGCGCAGGCAGACCAGCAAACATGTGGGCAATAGGGATATCAAAATCCCAAAGCACGCATTCGAGGTCTTTTGTAAGTTCCATGAATGCCACTACTTCTGGATATCTCCAGTTTTTATATTGCTCTTTGGTTAGACATAGAATTGTCATGATGCTCCAATCACTATATGGATATGATTATATACTAACAAACACTATTTAATGGGTCTAGTCAAACTTTCATAAAGGAGGTTTTATCCTGAATATTATGAAATATATACCCGCAATAAGTTCAAAGTGATAATAAAATAAAAAAACTCCCCAGTAATGGGAAGTTTTTTTAGAAGCTAATTAACGAGAGTAGAACTCAACGATAAGGGTTTCGTTAATTTCAGATGGTAACTCAGAACGATCAGGAAGACGGTTAAAAGTACCTTCCAATTTGTTCGCATCAAAAGAAACATATTCAGGTGTAAAAGAACGATCTTCCAAAGCTTCTTTCACAATGGTGAGGTTACGGCTTTTTTCACGAAGACTGATAATGTCACCAAGTGCTACATGGTAAGCTGGACGGTCCACTTTTTTCCCATTTACTGTGATGTGGCCGTGAACAACCAATTGACGAGCTTGCGCGCGAGTACGAGCAAGACCAAGACGATATACGAGGTTGTCCAAACGGGATTCGAGCAGCTTCATAAAGTTTTCCCCGTGAATCCCTTTCATTTTGCCAGAACGAACAAACAAGTTACGGAATTGTTTTTCGTTCATGCCATACATCAAACGTAGTTTTTGTTTCTCTTGAAGCTGAATACCATACTCACTCAATTTTTTGCGTTGGTTTGGACCGTGTTGTCCTGGTGCATAAGGGCGACGAGCAAGCTCTTTCCCTGTACCGGATAAAGAAATACCAAGACGACGGCTCAATTTCCAAGTTGGGCCAGTATAACGTGCCATATTGTAAAACTCCTTTTCATTTGCGTTTTTCTGCAAATGACAGGGGCTGATCCGCTTGATGCTTACCATACTCATCCGGATAGCGGCGGTAAGAGCAGGTACCTATCATAGAATAGGGCGAACCAGTGAGGGTGATCCCTTCACCTATCCTTTGCGTGCTATCCTCATATTCCCATCGGAGGGAGAATGCTAGAGCCATACAAAAAAGTATTATACATGGTATAAGTGCGAAAAACAAGAGGATTCCTTTATTTGCTGATGTCCCTTCTTGTTTAATAGCATTATTCAGATTAAAAATTCGATCCAGTTTTAGGTGAAATGCGAAAGAAATAAATATATATGCGAAAGTAAAAAAACAGATCATCCTATAAATGAAGGCTAGTCTGTTTTTTACTCTATTGTGATATAAACCCTTATTTTGCTGAAGTTATTGCATTTATGGAGAAATGAAGGGTTAAAAATAAGAGGAAAAGTATATGTAAAAGAAACAAAATTTTTATTAGATGGATGATGATTTGGGTATTCCGGGATAACTCCAAGCTATCCCGAAATACTTGGTGATTACTATGTTACTTCAAACGCTTGACTGTAGCAAACTGAATTCCATCGAGTTTGAGAGTTCCCGTCTGGCCTACCTTCAGCACACGGAAGTCGGAACTGTCTGAAGGCCCAGACCCAGGAATAAATCCTACCATCTTCTTTGGAATCTCGCCATGGTAATTTTCCATATAGACAGACACCATATTAGTGTCCACACCCATTCGATAAGTCTTCCCCTTGACGGAGAAGTAGATGGACTGGAGGTACTCGTTCGGAGGATTCACTTTGGTAATCTTGTCACCAATATCTGTAATGATCTCCCACATCTCAGCGGAATCCGGATAGAGCTGGTCAGCAAGATTCAGCTTCTTACCCATGATAATTTCTTTCTGTAGGGTTTGAGTGATCTTAACAAACTACAGTATATACAATTATTCTGATTTATTCAATAATAGATTCACATGTATGTAAAATAAAGTTGGAAGAAATTTGTAATAAATAAAAGAAAACTAGCCGACATAGGAAGGCTAGTTCCATTCAATCAATTATTGTGATTCGGGACTGCGCGCAGATAATAAATCGGCATGCCAAGTCCTGCAAATTTCTCTTCATACTCCGTTGTAATATTTGCTTCTGCCCACTCACTATGATGTAAATCAGTGCTTTGTTCGAGAATTGTCCAGCCGGCAATTTCAAGTTCTTCTATAGAGAATGCGAATAAGCTGTCGCTGTCTGTTTTTAAAATTAAATCTCCTGATTTAGATAACAGCTTTTTATAAGAATTTAAAAAATCACGGTAAGCTAGTCGACGTTTGTAATGTCTAGCTTTTGGCCATGGATCGCTAAAATGAAGATAAAACCGGTCTACTTCGCCAGGAGCAAAAGCTTCTTCCAGTTTGGTAATATCCATCCAAAGGTATCGGATATTGGTATTCCCAGTCTCTTCTCCTTTGCGGGCCGCAAGCAGGAGAGGTTCTTGGATTTTTTCTACACCAATCCAGTTGATTTCTGGATATAGGCTGGAAGCTTTGGCTAAAAACTGCCCTTTTCCTGTGCCGAGTTCAACATAAATCGGATGGGAATTTGCAAAAAGATTTTCCCAATTTCCTCTTTGTTCGGTGTATTCGTTAACACTTAGGGCATGTGTGGTCAGTAATTTAATCGCATTGGGGTTTCTTCGTAAACGCATATTATGTCTTCGCTCCGTTTGTAAAATAAGCTTTATTATAACAAAATCGTATGTGATTCGTATAGAATTAGAAAAAACCCAAGGATATTGCCAAGGGTTTATAATTATTTGTATTTGGCCTTGGACAGGATAATTCTACCTGTCCAAGACGGCTTCAATAAAAGTTAGGGCATCGAAACCTTGATCTTGTTTGCAGTCGATGCAATTTCTAGGAAATCATCCGCATTAATCTTGGAAATAGTATGAGAAATATTTGCCTTTCCATTGCGAGTGATTTTCACCGAATCGCCCTGTACGACAACTGTGTAGTTCTTGCCAAGTTTCTTCTTGAGCTGATCGCCGTAGCGTTCCGCAATCGTAGCCACTTTTTCTCCTCTTTTTATCGGGCTATTAGCTACATAATTATAGCATTTCGAGTGAGAAAACACACGGTTTTAATCGTGGGATGAAAGTAAGTTCGCAAACATATATTCCCGTGGTGATATATGTATAATCGTGACAGACGAAAACCAAGTTTGCTTGAGGTAGAAGAAATCAACAAACATAAACTGTAGGACGCACGGATTAGCTTGGTAATGAAATAGTCATACGGCTATAGTCTCAAAAATCCAACGACTTTAGCCGTATGGAGTTGTCAAAAAAGTAGTGTCCCCAACAGCATGTTTAGCCATTGGGGACAAATCTCAACTATATTTCTTATGAGCTGTTACGGTCGCACATCTTGATATGTTCTACACACTTGGGAATCGGGGAGAAGGGCGGGGGGAAAGTGATCTGCATGCCGCGGTTTACTTCTCCAACCCAAGCACCGACGTACAGAGGTTCACCATGTTCGTCATTGGTAATGACTACTCGGTCCTTGAATTCCGCACCAAGTGCTTTCTCCAGTGCATCAGCAAACTGCTGAAATTCTTTGAGAGAGGCCACTTTTATCTCCTAATTGTAGTGGACTTTCACTTACACACTTAAATATATCAGAAAATTCCATTATCAGCTAACATATTTTTTTGGGTCTCAGGCGAATACAATTGGTTCGCCTGAGGATGGTACCATTTCATTAACGAGATTGAAGGTGTTCCCGAATCATATCGACTACTGCACTTGGATTACTGAAATCGTGTTTTACCCATTTATCATTTTTAGGGGGATTAACAGCGACCTCTAGACCAATTGCAATTTTATCCTTTTTTCCTCCACCAGCGAGGTTTTGGTATTCGATACGTACTTTGATCTTCATGCCAAACTGCTGCTTGAGACCAACTTCCAGTTCTTTGCGCCATACTTTCATGCGATGGGGGGGAACGTAGCTGCCCATGGCAACTCCTCTCAAAATCCAAGCTGGATATGACATGATAATCGTATCAGATTGATGAAGTTGAAACAATGAAAGTGTATATTTAAATACATATCCCCTCCATGACATTTTCGTCATGGAGGGGATGTATTTCCTTACTTCGAGAGCAGTAGCTTGGATGTTATCTCATCCAGAATTTGTTCGTAGGACAACTTGGCAAGCTGTTTATCACTCCAAGATAGATTCGGCTTATGTGAATCTTTATTATGACTAACTGACAGTGTGTTCATAGGCAGAACACGGACCGTCACAACTCCCTTCAGTGCAAGGGAAGAGCGAAGCTTATCTGCGTACTCCTCAACCAGAGACATCAGGGTAACTCCCTAGTAATTCGGAAACATGATTAATAATTATATTAGAAAATGAAATATAAATCATCGATTTTTTATAATTATTTTTATCAAATAAAATAATTTGTCCCCAATAACATTTGCTATTGGGGACTGTCCAACCCTAGGCTATTATTTCCAACCATATTGTATCATGCACATTTTTATAGGTTGTTTTATCAAGATCATCTGGGGTCCAAGATACACGCTTCTTAGGCTTCTTCTTATGATCTACCGCAAGATGTCCATTAATAACATAAACATTTATGACACCCTGGAAGTCGGGATCAATACGAAGAGGGGTGGCGAATTCTTCTGCCTTTGACATCATTTCTCCCAGTGTTGGTTGAGTTTCCTTTATTATTATATGTGAATTTAAAATAAATTTCATTATTTTTAAAAGGATTTCCTGAGCGAATTGAAAAATAAAATACTGTGCCCCCAACAGCATGTGCTGTTGGGGGCTGTGTTCACTTGGGAGTAGAAAGGAACCGCTTCTTCGCTTCGTCTAGAATCTGTTCATAGCTAAGACCAGCGAGCTGATCCCTGTTAAAGGACAATGGTTTTATCGAACGATAATTGGTTTTATGTCCAATTACAAGCGTGTGCCCCTCAAGAACTTTTACAGTCACAAGACCTTTCAGCTTACGTTCCTTTTTAAGCAGGTCAGCATAATCCTGTGCCTTCGACATGTTTTCTCCAGTGTCGGTGAACAGTACAATAGTATTATATGTGAATTTAAAATTATTTTCATTATATATTCTGTTCCTCAGGCAAGGTATCTTGCCTGAGGAACAACAAGCTGCCTTACTGCTTGACAGACAGCTTGCCCTGAATCAGCTCGAAAGCTGCAACAGGACTCATACCAGTTACATCGGTGGGTGCAGGGTCAGTAGAAACCGTAACTCGTCCATCGCAGAGAGTAACTCGCAGGTTGATGCGGTTCTCCCGAAGCATGTTCTGGAGCGAATCCACCAGAGTACCAGCGTTAGCCATCACATTCTCCTTTTTCTTGAGTGACGGTAATTTTATTATATTTAAAATTGCACAACTTCGCTAGTGATGGGGTGTAGAGATCACGGAAAAAAACTATAATAAAGACGAGACAATGATGAAGGACGATGTTCATGACACTAGAAAAACTAAAAAACGAAATTCAAGACTTATCAGAGGTAGAAATTAATACGATCCACAAATTAGTCCAAGCGTTAAAACGCACACGAGTCAGTCCCCTTGCTTATATTGAAGAGATGATGAATTTTCAATTCATCCAATACGATGAGCAGAATGATTGCTACATCCATCGCATGTGTGTGACCGATGAATTGAAAAATCGGTATAAAATTTTACATGGCGGCATTACTGCCACGTTTATTGATACTGCGATGGGTGCTACTGCTGTTCAAGCATTGGGACTGGAGACGAGTGCTGTTACCATTGATTTACAAGTTCATTTTCTCTCGCCAGGTAAAGATGGCTGGCTATATGCATATACCAAGTTTGTGAAGAAAGGAAAAACCATTATTACGATGGAAAGCAAGGTAAAAGATGAGCAAGGAAAAATAATAGCCACTGCAACTTCTACCTTCTTCCGTCTGAAGTAAGGGTGGTGAAAAAGTGAAAAGACCGATGAAAATTGCTCCGAAAGCGATAATATTTGACCAAGATAAAGTACTTATTCTCACACGTTCGAAAAAAGAAAGAAAAGATCGGCACTCACACGGATGGGATTTCCCTGGTGGCGGCTTAGAATCTGGGGAATTAATCATGGATGCTTTGGCTCGTGAAGTAAAAGAAGAGACAGGGCTTAGTGTAAAAGTGATCGCACCTGCATATATTTATGATGAACTGATGGATGAAAAACATTTGATTATCATGAAGTTTGCCTGTTGTAATCCAGTGGGAGAAATACAACTCAGCGCAGAACATGAAGATTATCGCTGGGTGGAGATGAAACAGCTGTCGAATGAACCATTTCCTGAGTGGATGAAAGATGAAATGCGAAGAGCATATAAGATGTATCAGGTATTTCGTGGAGCAGACAATAATATATTAGTAGAAAGATAAAAGCATGGCATTTTTGCCATGCTTTTGTTGTATAGTAAATAAACATATTTGCAAAATTGGTGTGTGATCTGTTCCGTATGGAAAAGATCACACAAAGGTTAGGATCTACTTTCCTCTCAAATCCTCGTATCCGTGGATGCCGATACCACAGTGCTCACACGGTCTTTTTGGATTGTCTACCGGAGCAGTGCATTGGCATTTGCGACAAGGACAAGTGTCCTGGGTTGTTTTCCTCCGAAAAGGAACAACATTGTTATCAGAACTATGCTCGCTCAAGATTCCTACTCGATTGATCCTACCTATTTATCTTCATTATACTTCTGAATACAGAAATAATAAAATTTTATTATATTACCCTGTGCTTCTTAGTGATTGTAAATATTCTTTGCCTTTCTCTTGATCATATTGATTTTCCCATTTGGAAATGACTACGGTTGCAAGCGAGTTTCCAACAACATTTACAACGGTACGCGCCATGTCGAGAATTCGGTCAATACCAGCGATAAAGGCAAGCCCTTCCATTGGTATGCCTACGGAACCAAGTGTAGCTAATAAGACGACAAAAGAAACTCCGGGTACACCAGCAATTCCTTTGGAGGTGAGCATCAAGACAAGTACCAGCATGATCTGTTTGCTGATAGGCATATGGATGCCATACATCTGCGCAATAAATAGGGCAGCAAGTGCTTGATAAAGGGTCGAACCATCTAAATTAAACGAATAACCAGTCGGTACCACAAAGGAAGTAACCGTTTTAGAACACCCGAACTTCTCCATTTTTTCCATGATTTTTGGCAGAACCGTTTCCGAACTGGATGTGGAATAAGCCAAAATCAGTTCATCTTTTAATATACGAATGATATGAAATATATTCACTCCAACGATTTTAGCGACAAGACCGAGGATGACGATGATAAAGAAGATCATTGCACCGTATACACTAATCGCTAATTTGCCAAGCGGAATCAATGATGCCAGTCCAAATTTCGAGATAGTGATACCAATTAAGGCAAACACGCCAAACGGAGCAAATTTCATCACTTGGTTGGTTACCCAAAACATTGCTTCGGATATACCTTGGAAAATTTGCAGGACAGGTTTACCTTTTTCCCCAATAGCAGCAATCCCGAGTCCAAGCATAATAGAAAAAAAGATAATAGCGAGCATATCGCCTTTTACTAGGGATTCTACAATATTTGTAGGGACAATATTGACAAGTGTTTCAGCGAAACCGTGATGTCCTTCTGTTTTGGCTGTAGCAACATAGGAACCGATATCGCTCTTTTGCAAATGCTGCATATTGACTCCATGCCCTGGCTGGAACAAGTTAGCGATCAAGAGACCAATAATGATAGCGACCGTAGTAATAATCTCAAAATATAAAATGGTCTTTCCGCCCAATTTCCCTAATTTCTTAAAGCTTCCTGTTCCAGCTACCCCAACTACTAAAGTAGAAACAACGATCGGAATCACGATCATTTTAATCAAATGCAAGAAAATATCACCGATGGGCTGCAAATAAGTGGCAACTTTTGGATTGCCATAAAAAACTGCTCCTACAATAACTCCTAACACCAAACCTATTAAAATTTGATAAGCTAGACTAATTTTTTTCATATATTTCTCCTTCCCAAATCCATCTGTAATGTCAAATTATCGGATGCTCTCCCAATCGGTTGCCTGAATGAGAATAGAAACAATCTGCTCAAGGTGCTCTTGGTCAACCGTTTCAAAGCGATTCGTGATTGGACTATCGATATCCAGAACGCCAACAATTTGGCCGTCGACCTCCAGTGGGATGACAATTTCTGAGCGTGAATCAGCATCACAAGCGATATGCCCAGGAAATTGATGAACATCAGGTACTACTTGTGTGCGGTTTTCGGCTACTGCTGTCCCGCAAACACCTTTACCAACGGCAATTCTTACGCATGCTGGTTTTCCCATAAAAGGTCCTAAAACAAGTTCATTTTGTTTCATCAAATAAAAACCAACCCAATTTACCTCATGCAGGGAATGTGCTAAAAAGCTGGCAGTATTGGATAAATTGGCTATACCGTCTCGTTCATCTTCGAGAAGGGATATTAGTTGTTTTTTCATCGATGTATATTGTGCCTCTTTTGATCCGGTTGGTTTCTGAATGTGAAACATTTAAAGATCCTCCTAATTTTTTATTTTTCTTTTTCCATAAAACAGTTTCTGTTAAAATGGAAGGTATTGTTACTTCATCTATTTTACCTTTCAAATCTAAATTGTAAAAGGGGTAGTGAATTATGGTAAATGAGCGTGTTTCTACCTTAGCTCATATTTTGGTTAATCATTCCTGTCAGGTTCAACCCGGAGAGAAAGTGATGATTGATCTGTTTGGTAATGATAAAGAACTCGCTATTGCACTTGTACAGGAAGTGTACAAAGCGAAAGCGTATCCATTTGTGCAATTGACAGATAATCAGGTGCATCGAAGCCTATTGATGGGAACGAATGAATCTCATCTTGACGTCTGGACGCAAATTGGATTGGAACAGATGAAAAAGATGGATTGTTATATTGGGATTCGCGGAGCAGAAAATATCAGCGAATTAAGCGATGTTCCAGATGAGCAGATGAGCCTGTATAATCGTACCTATTCCCATGCAGTACATACCGTGGAACGAGTGAACAATACCAAATGGGTTGTGCTTCGTTATCCTTCTCCATCGATGGCACAACAAGCCAATATGAGTACAGAAGCATTTACAAAGTATTATTTTGATGTATGCAACGTCGATTACGTCAAAATGGAAAAAGCGATGCGTCCATTGGTAAAAAGAATGGAACAAACGGATCATGTACATATCAAAGGACCGGGAACCGATTTGCAGTTCTCAATCAAAGGTATTCCCGTCATCAGTTGTGCTGGGGAACGCAATATTCCAGATGGAGAAGTCTTCACAGCTCCAGTGAAAAACTCTGTCAATGGAACCGTGCAGTACAATTCCCCAACCATCTACAATGGCTTCCTATTCGACAATGTAAAACTGGAATTCAAAGATGGCAAAATCATCAATGCAACTGCAAACAACACGGAGAGAATCAATCAAATCTTTGATACAGATGCAGGAGCTAGATATATTGGGGAGTTCAGCCTTGGGGTTAACCCAAATATCAACCATCCGATGAGAGATATTTTGTTTGATGAAAAAATCAACGGCAGTTTCCACTTTACCCCAGGTCAAGCATACGAAGATGCAGACAACACCAACCGTTCTGCAATCCATTGGGACTTGGTCTGCATTCAAAGAAAAGAGTACGGCGGCGGAGAAATATATTTTGATGGAGAATTGATTCGCAAAGATGGATTATTTGTCGTTGATGATCTAAAGGCGCTCAATCCGGAGAATTTAAAGTAAGTATATGTATCGATCGTTTCCCAAATTTATTGAGAGACGGTCGTTTTTAATGACTGCATATGTTGGTAAGTAACCTTTTATGCAAATTTGAATATAATATCACATACTTGTAATATTATATTTTTTAGTGCATAATATGGATATGAAATGGGAAACGATAGATTATAAGACTGCCTCAGGCAAAAGTCCTGTAAAAGAATATTTATTAAGTTTAGATATAGAGCAACAGGCAAAAATTGCAGCAGTTATTGATACAATAGAGGAAATAGGTTTTCATGAGGCACTGAGGAATACGAAGCATATCACTTACTTAGAGGATAAGATTTATGAAATTCGTGTTGAATGGAAAAGTAATATTTTCCGTGTATTTACTTTTACTCTGGTAGGTAGAAAAATTGTTCTCACTAATGGATTTACGAAAAAATCGCAAAAGACCCCACGCCGTGAAATTGAAAAGGCGAAGCGGTACCGAAAAGATTTTCTCAGTCGATTGGAGGGAGTGAAACAATTATGAGTTTTATTAAAACATTTATCAGTGAACAGATAGCTTCTAATCCTGAATTTGAGGAGTTATACAAGAAAGCGAAATTAGAAGAAAAGATCGCTCTTGATCTTATTAAGTTAAGAAAGGAAGCAAAACTATCTCAATCGGAATTGGCTAAAAAATTGAATACAAGACAAAGTGCCATTTCTAGAGTGGAAAATGCAGAAACTAGTCTTACACTTTCTTCACTTATCAAACATGCTGATGCCTTAGGTGTTGAAGTGGAAGTTATTTTCAAAAAGAAAAATGGACATGATTTATTGCCCACATAACAAAATTAATTTTGGCGGAGAATTTATTCGCAAAAATGGATTGTGTGTGGTGGATGATCTAAATATTTTTAAAATGGCGATTGCTACCTTGTGCAAAGGCAGGCAGTCGCCATTTTTTGTTCTTCGAGCAGAAAAATCACTTCTATAACAGCAATAATATATCCCAAAGGAATATTTTTTTATTGTAAAACGATAAATGAAATGGTAAAGTCAAATTAATAATAAATAGATGAGGTGCTTTTTATGAAACGAGGTTCGACACTCTTTTTACGGATAGCTGTTATTCTTATTGGTATCCCAATCCTTGCTCTGTGCATATTTGTGGTGCCAAAGATAGCGGATTATGCAGCAGGATTATATCCAGATATGACTTCTATTAAATACCTTGTTTTCATCAATTTGTATGCAACAGCGATACCTTTTTACATTGCGCTGTATCAAACGTTTAAGCTTTTAAACTACATTGATACCAATAAAGCCTTCTCGGAATTATCTGTAAAATCATTAAAGATTATAAAATATTGTGCAATTACAATCAGTATCTTGTATTTCCTAGGTATGCCGATCTTTTATCTTATGGCTGAGATGGATGATGCTCCTGGGATCATCGCCATCGGATTGGTCTTCATATTCGCTTCCATCGTTGTCGCCGTTTTCGTTGCCGTGCTCCAAAGGCTTTTACAAGATGCAATCAATATTAAAGCGGAAAATGATTTAGTAGTTTGATAAGGAGTGAATAATATGGCAATTATCATCAATATAGATGTGATGCTCGCAAAACGTAAAATGAGTGTCACGGAACTTTCCGAGCGAGTGGGAATAACAATGGCTAACCTTTCTATATTAAAAAATGGAAAGGCAAAAGCGATTCGATTAACGACTTTAGAGGCGATATGCAAGGCTTTGGAATGTCAGCCTGGAGATATTTTGGAATACAAACAACAGGAAGAAAAGTAGATTTCAATATTTAACATAAGGTTTTCTTGATTAGAAAGCGAGTTGCTCATGAAGGTAACTACTCACAAATGGAGGCATCAATTCATGAGAGCAGGAAAACAGTTCATTCGTTTTGGGATAGAGCAGGCGTTATCTTGTTTGTTTCCTGTCGTTATTTTTGCTTCTTTGGCTTTTACAAAAATGATTCCTCTTCCTTTTTTAGCCCGGTATGACTGGCTGCTCATCATTTGCCTTCTGATGCAGGGCGGGATGGTACGTTTTGGTCTGGAAACACGAGATGAATTAAAAGTTATCACTTTGTTTCACCTGATCGGGCTGGGTCTGGAAATTTTCAAAGTACATATGGGTTCTTGGGCTTATCCAGAGGAAGGCTATTTTAAAATCTTTGGTGTGCCTTTGTACAGCGGATTTATGTATGCGAGTGTAGCCAGCTATCTTTGCCAAGCGTGGAGGAGATTCAATGTTGAATTGGTCAAGTGGCCGCCGTTTTTCGTTGTTGTTCTTCTGTCAACGGCGATATATGTGAACTTTTTCACCCATCATTTTTGGATTGACCTTCGTTGGGGCTTATTTGGAATGGTGATTATTATCTTTTGGCGATCATGGGTGACATATGAGGTGAATAAAACCCGCTACCGCATGCCGTTAGCACTTTCTTTTGTCTTGATTGGTTTTTTTATCTGGATAGCGGAAAATATCGCCACATTTTTTGGTGCATGGCAATATCCAAACCAAATTCATACATGGAGTCTTGTCCATGCAGGGAAGATAAGTTCTTGGCTCTTATTAGTAATAGTAAGTTTTCTTATCGTAGCGATATTAAAGCAGGTAAAGGAGAAGTCTGTTTCGCTGGAAAAGGGTGCATTGGAAGAGGTGTAGATAATAGGGATTGAAGGAGCAATCGGACAGTAAGCTGGTATAAGCGTTTACTTGACTACCTATGGGAGATTCTATTGCCGAGTCTGATTAGCCAACAGCTGACGCGATAACCACTAGCGATATTTTACTGTATTGTATGTTACCTTGTAGTTTCTCTCCCTTACTATTTATCAGTTTCATAATAGTGGTTGACATAATTCAGAATACATATATAATCATATTAAACGTTTAATGAATGAAATGAGGTGTGACTACGATGAGTGTAAAAAGCAAAACGAATCGAGATTTGCATGCAATGGAAAGAAGGCAACAAATCTTAGACGCTGCAAGGGAATTATTTGCGTCAAAAGGGTACCATGGTACAACCATGCGTTCGATTAATCAAAAAGTAGGTGTGACAGAAGGTTTAACCTATCACTATTTCCCAAATGGAAAATTAGAAATTTTTCAGACCATTATTAAAGAAGAACAGAGCAAGCGATTAGATAAATATGGAAAAATGCTAAATATGGTTCAAGAAGATATGCCAATTCGTGATGTATTGTTGTTGTTCAGTCGTCAAATGATGGATTTTTCTATTCCAGAGAAAGAATTGATTCAAATTTTATTTCGAGATAAGGACTTGTTAGAAGAAGAACAATTAAAATCTTTTATCACAAGTCAAGAGCCAATAAATCCGAAGTTTCAAATCCTCTTGAAGAAATGGGCAGAACGTGGGGAAATACGTGAGATGGATTTCGAATTAGCCGAGATACAATTCAAGTCTATTTTTCTATTAATGACATCACGAGAAATCCTATTGGGATTTAATATGCTGGATGAACAGAATTCCGAGTCTTTTCGAGAAAAAATGGTCGATTTTACATTAACTTTGTGGAAATAGGATGTTATCTCTTTTTTTTGGATTTAAATTCATTAATTGTTTAATGAATAAAATAGGAGGAATACAATCATGACAACTTCAAATCAAAAAAGAAATCCGATTTTTATCACTGCTATCTTACTCATTGGGGCGGTAGTGGGGCTTTTGAATCAGACATTGCTAAATACAGCTCTACTCAGAATCGTTCAGGAATTTCATCTTACAACCAATACAGCGCAATGGCTGACTACTGGATTTATGCTAGCTAATGGTATCACGATACCGATAACTGCTGTTTTAATTTCACGCTTCACTACGAGAAAGTTATTTTTCTCTTCCATGGGGATGTTTTTGATTGGAACCATTATTGCTGCAAGTGCACCAGGATTTTACGTTTTATTAACTGGAAGGATTGTTCAGGCAATAGGTGCTGCCATTATATTCGTGTTGGGACAAACGGTTATTTTAAATCTATTTCCAATTGAAAAACGAGGAACCGTTATGGGGATAGTCGGCATTGCTGCGGGACTAGGTCCGGGACTAGGCCCAGTACTTTCTGGTTGGATTGTACAAAGTTACTCATGGAGACTTTTATTCATTGGGTTAATTCCTATTATTGTATTGGACATTCTTGTTGCTATTTTCGTCTTACCCAATATAGGGGAAACCAAGAAATCTAATGTTGATGCGTGGTCTCTCCTTTTATCTTCGATTGGATTTGGCGGATTACTCTACGGTTTTAGTAGTGCAGGAAATCATGGTTGGAGCAGTGAGGATGTATTAGCAAGTCTTATCATTGGAGCGATAGCACTGGTACTGTTTATCAGCAGACAATTCAAACTAAAAAATCCAGTCTTAGAATTTCGCGTATTTCGAAGTGGAACTTTTGCATTCACTACATTGATCAGCATGGTTGTTATGGTATCGATGCTTGGGGCTGAATTGCTCTTACCAATTTACATGCAGGATATGCGTGGATTTACTCCGCTTATGTCCGGACTTGCACTGCTGCCTGGAGCTTTTGTTACAGCTATCATGTCTCCTATTGCAGGTAAATTATTTGATAAGTTTGGAGCACGTTGGCTTACCATTATTGGCTTATCTATTCTGATCATTACCACATGTATGTTTATGAATCTCTCTACTTCTACTTCCTTTGTCTGGATAACAGTTGTTTATGCCATAAGAATGTTAGTCATGTCTCTTGTACTAATGCCCGTTTTTGTGACTGGATTGAATCATCTGCCGCAAAAGTTAATTGCCCATGGAACCGTCATGAATAACACCATGCGTCAAATTGCAGCTGCGATTGGTACTGCGATTCTAGTAACAGTAATGACTTATTTTGGAGGATCATCTGTGCAGCACGAAAACGTCATGGAAGCTATTCAAGGCGTTAATACAGCCTTTCTGATTGTGGCAGCTTCCGCATGTTTTGCATTGTTGTTAGCTTTCTTTATTAAACCGGCTTCATCCAAACAAGCGTAAAAAATTGAATGCTAAAGGAGAATAAAAATGAATAAAAAAAATGTAATTCTAAATGAAATTAGTGGATTAAAAACAAACGAAGAAATGTATAATCCTTTTTCATGGTACAAAAAAATGAGAGAAACGAACCCTGTTTTTTTCGATACGAACCAAGGTGTATGGAATCTATTTCGGTATGAAGATGTAAAAAGAGCACTAGAAGATACAGAATATTTTTCAAGTAAAAGAGAGAAACCTTTTAAAGACGCCTTGATTTCAACAGATCCACCAAAGCATACGGAACTTCGTATGTTAGTGAATAAAGCTTTTACTCCTGCTTTTTTATCCAATTGGGAAGCGCGGATTCAATTTATTACAACGAAGTTATTTGATCACGTTCAGCATAAATCTACCATTGAAATTGTCCAAGACTTGGCTGTTCCTTTGCCTGTAACCATTATTGCTGAATTATTAGGAATTCCAACAGAAGATCAAAAAAAATTCAAGGAATGGTCAGATGGGATTGTACTTGGCCCAGAAAATTCGTCGCCTGAAGAAATAAAGAGAGCAGCGAAACGGAAACAACAATCTTCGGAGGAATTAGAAGCATATTTTACTCAAATCATTCAGCAAAAACAAAATGACCCACAAAATGATATTATTTCTACCTTAACACAAGCAATGGAAAACGACAGAAAATTAACAGGAGAAGAAATGGTTAGTTTTTGTAATCTGCTTCTAATCGCAGGAAATGAAACAACCACTCATTTGATTACGAATGCTGTTTACCTTCTAATTGAACAACAATTATTTCAGCATTTAAAAGAGGATATAAATCTTATTCCTAAATTTATAGAGGAAGTGTTGCGATATCGATCTCCTGCACAAGCTATTCCACGCAAAGTGAAAAAAGAAATCTGGATGAACGATCAAGTTTTAAAACCGGGTGATCATGTTATGGCTTGGATTGGTTCTGCAAATCGAGATGAGAATCAATTTACTCAAGCAGATCAATTTCAACTTTCACGTCGCCCTAATCGGCATCTTGCTTTTGGTAAAGGAATCCACTTCTGCCTTGGAGCACCACTAGCGCGAATGGAAGCAAAAATTGCTATCTCTGAACTCATACACCGATATAGTAGTCTAGCTTTCCATAAGAAATACAGACTAGATACGATCAATTTGGGATCAGCAAATGGATTAAAAAGCTTATCTGTTGATGTTAATTAGGAAAAGCGATTTTCTACTATTAACCGCTCCTGTATAGAATGAGCAGAGCTGTATTATTCTTTTTTACATCATATTAAGTTAAATAGGGCAATCTTCTATTCCTATACACGAAAAAAACAGTGATTTGATACAATATGGTTCTTTTTATTGCCAGTAACGCTTAATTCCGGTTTTTTGTTCGACTGTTCCCTAAAACCTCAATACCTTAGTCCTATCAAATGAAACATTGGATAAAGTGCTGCCCCCCACGAACCAGACAGGAACGCGGGGGGCGGGATGGGAATATTCGGTTGTTATGACAGAGTCTTAGCCTCAGCCTCATTGGCTCCAGCTGCCGTCAGTGCACGGTTGCGACGAACGGAAGAGCCGAACGACCAGGCGATGAGGATGACCCCGACGAGACCAGTGATGACCTCGTTGATCTCATACTGGATGGTGGCCATGAGGATCACTGCCAGCGCACCGATGGCGTAGTGAGCGCCGTGCTCCAAGTAGACGTAGTCATCGAGTGTGCCCTGGCGAACCAGATACACCGTCAGAGAACGCACGTACATGGCACCGATGCCCAGACCCACTGCCATCATCACGATGTTGTTCGTGATGGCGAAGGCACCGATCACACCATCGAAGGAGAAGGATGCATCCAGAACCTCAAGATAGAGGAACATGAAGAATGCAGCCTTACCCGCCAGCTTGACCGCAGTGCGCGGCTTGCCGGTACGGGCAGCCTCCTCTTCCTCATCCTGCTCGCGCTTCTCCTCTTCCTCCAGCTTGTCCTCGAAGTAGCCGGAAAGGCCGCCGACGATCATGTACGTGATCAGACCAGCGATGCCGGCGATCAGAACCGTCTGCGACTTGTCGACGTGTGCACCACCGTGCAGGTGGGCATGCGTCGCGAAGGTGAAGGAAGTGATGAGCAGCACGATCAGCGAAATGCAGACCGACAGCATGTCGACCTTGCCGAGCTTGGCAAGAGGCCGCTCCAGCCACTGGAGCCACTGGATGTCCCGGTCCTCGAAGATGAAGTCGAGGAAGATCATCAGGAGGAACATGCCGCCGAACGCAGCGATCGCCGGATGCGCATCCATGACGAGCTGCTGGTATTGGACCTTGTCGTTCCATGCCAGATCGACTGCGCTCCATGGACTGATCTTGGCGCTGATCGACACGATGATGATCGGGAATGCCAGTCGCATCCCGAACACTGCAATGATCACACCGACACTGAGGAAGATCTTCTGCCAGAAGTCGTTCATCTTCTTCAGGATGCCGGCGTTGATCACTGCGTTATCGAACGACAGTGAGAACTCCAGAACCGAAAGGATGAGCACGACCCAGAAGAACGTCCATCCCGCGAAGAAGAGTCCTGCACCTAAGCCGATTGCGGTGACCGCAAACGACCAACCGAATGTCTTGAGAAGCACAATGGCTCCCATCTATGTAGGACGAATGGGGGAATCCCATCTGACTTAAACTGATTATACTATGTTTATCAGAGAATTTGCATTTCTAATAGAAAAATAATTGATAACAATAGATAGGAATGCTTGATTTGAAGTAGAGTGGGATGTATTTGCAGTTTGATGTATTAGGCAAGTAAGGAGATTTCTGTTCAAATCCGCAGATTTTTTTCAATTGGAGGCTCTGCTTCGTCGTTGGTGCATGGCATCGATATAACCTAGATGTAGTGACAGAAGATAACTTGTTATAGGGAATAAGGGTGGGACAACTTTGCTTCTAGGAGTAAAGTTGTCCTATTGTACAGAACATCACAAATCAGGATCGAATGGATTTTGCCTGCCCCTGGAACTTGTCAGCCTCAATCATCAATCGCTTTCGTTCTGGAGAAGTAGCAAGCTCTTTCCAGATGACTGCTGCCAGTTTCGCCTCGTCGATGTTCTGGCTGCCTTCCTCTCGGCACCGGCGATCCAGTGTATCTGAGAGGATCTTGTCAGCACGGAAGTGACTGAGGACGGACTTCAGCATCAGTTGAATCGCCCTCTCATTGCCGTTGTTCATGATCTGGAGCAGCAACTGAATGCGTGCGTAGAACTTGTCTTCGTCGTACAGATTATTCTTTTTCCCGACTGGGATGATGTTTGCGATTTCTGTCTTCGCCATCTCATCATCGGAAATGACAGGCGCAAAGGAATCCAGTTCACTCGTGACATTATAGTAGTTTGCCACGTTGGTGAGCGTACCGCCATTGTACATGTTAGCCCATGAGAAAGGGCGACTAGGGGTGAGCATGTGAGTCTCCATACAGTCGATTGTTTGTTTGCATCCCAATTATAGCATACGATATGGTTTTCATTGTGGAGGATAAGCATCTTATGTTTGCGATAGAAGAAGATGTGTCTATATTGTCTTTGATATAATAAAACTAAGACTTTCATTCTCGTATTTCAGAAAATTATGCTTGATAATGAATTTTATTTTTAAAGGAGGTGGTTCTAGTGAAATTTAGATTTTCTCTATTACAGCTAGATTCCGCAACGTCTCATGCAAAGACTATTATCGGGAATGGCGATACTTTGCATGAGGAGGAGATACTCTAAATCGCCAAAGGTAACCTCTTCGATAATAGCTTTGCCCCTTATTTCAAATCATAGGAAAATAAGGAGCTGGCATAAATGGCAAGCAGAAACGCTACTGCTGTTCTACCGGAGAGACTGCTGACAGAGATTCAAAAGTATGTACAGGGAGAAACATTGTATATCCCAAAAACAAAGTCATCCTACAAGAAGTGGGGTACATGTACAGGCTCCCGAAAATTAATAAGTGAACGAAACCAATTGATCAAACAATCGTTTCAACAAGGGAAAACAATCGCTCAGTTATCCGATGAGCATTTTCTATCCATAGAGAGCATTAAAAAAATCGTTTATTCTCGTTAATGATAAAAGAAGCACTGATTCGAAAAAATCGGTGCTTTTTTTAGTATGTCAAATTTATTTCCTAATTGTTATCAGCATTGTCCAACTTTTGGGCTTCACATTCCATGTGTCATTTTGCTTTGTTTCTTCATCTGATTTACATATCGAACATTCCAAAAGATCATAATTCCCATAATACTATATTGCACGATTTGTGATGCAATCAGAAAAGCTGGAATGGATATCGTGTAAACAAGAACAACCTGTATGATTGTTATCAAAACCATCCCAGATCCCCAAACGAGAGACATCAATCGAAATGATTTTCGAAAACCTTCGTTTTCTTCCCAACGTTTTGCAATTATATCTTTGTTTCCACTAAAACGCATTGCAAAATGGTAAATAATCGGCTTTGAAGAAATCAACGAAACTAAAAAGACACCTCCCAAGATGGCAGTAATATAAGACTCACGTAACAAGATAAATCGTTCATCACCACCGATTACAGCTGCAATGATTCCGAGTACAATCCCCAAAAAGATAAAGGCTGAAAACGCATCTACCTTTTTATTTGTTATCAAGCTGTATACGGAATCTAGCATGGGAACACAAGCTGCAATAATAAGTGCAGAGACACTTGTCATATGCGGTTTTAACAGAATGTAAATGAGATACGGTAAAAAAATATTAACTAAGATTGTAATGAAAATTCCTATTTTTCCTTTTTTCACAATAAAATCCTCCATAGAAAATATTAATTCTATTTAGTATAAAATGCATGAAAGGAAAAAGGAATAGAAAGAAACATTTCTGTGAGTAATTTTTTGTATGTCAAATTTAATTCCTACTTGTTCTCTGCATTTTTTCTCACTCGCTCAAAAGGTACTCTTAAAAAGAAGATAAAAAGACAGGGGAAATGAAAAATGAAGAAGATAGAAAAAGGAACATTGGCGGTTTCAGGATCCACCCTCTACTATGAGAAACGAGGATCAGGTCCGCTGCTCCTTCTTATCCATGGTGGAAATGGAGATGCTGATTCATTTCCGATCGCAGATGATCTTTCTGATCGATATACCGTTGTCACTTATGACCGCAGGGGGCACCGCCGAAGCAAGCTTTCCGATGAAAATGAAGTTTACCAAATAAGAACACACAGCGAAGACGCAAGTCTTTTACTGGCTCATCTCACAAATAAGCCTGCATATGTATTGGGATGCAGCTCTGGAGCGGTGATCGCCTTGGATTTAGCTGCTCATCATCCCGATCAAATTAAAGTTCTCGTTGCATTTGAGCCGCCAATGCCGGAACTATTAACGGGATCGGAACGGAGACAAGCAGCAAAAACTTTATATAATCTAAATAAAAATTTCCAAACTGATGGCATTACAGCAATGGCAGAGTTCGCGGATAAAATGGGAATAAAAACTGTTCATAAGCCGGAACGACCTATGAACATCACGGAACAAAAATTAAAAGATATTCATTTTTTCATCTCGCATGAAGTTCCTGCCTTGAAAGACTTTGTATTAGATATTCCTAAACTGAAATCTGCATTGAGTCAGTCATCCATGAAAATCATCGCTGCTGCCGGTTCAGAATCAAGAGGTTATTTCCCTTATCGATATACAGAAGCACTAGCAGAACATCTCGAATTACCGATAACTGAATTTCCTGGTAATCATGTGGGATTGGTAGTATATCCTCAGGAATTTGCTAAGAAATTAGATCTAACCTTTCACAATAGTTGAGATTTAGAAGATAAATCCCTCCTATGTTGGAGGGTTCTTAAGTAGTAATGAGATGAAATTGCTATTGTTAATTATCACAGATTTCCATTCCTTTTCCAGCAGCAAAGATATCATAGCTTTTCCCATGCACATAAGTCATATTACCCATGTCCACTACTTGGGCATCGAGTAGAACGATTTCGATCTGTTCTCCATTTACACATGTGAGCAAAAGTTTATTTACCTTTTTTGTAGCAAGAGAAGGTTTTGTATAAGGTTTTTCATCTAGTAAATAATCTATTCGCAGTTCACTTCCTCCAATGGAAGTCAAAAAGCGATTATAAAACCGCCACTCCGTCATCGATCTTAAAGCCTCATCGAATGCTTTCACTTTTTCCGGACAACCTTCTACTTGTAATTGTAAAGCCATTTTTATTCACCTTTTTTCGATAGAATTACAAATTTGCTGCAATCTTAGTATTTCCATGCGAATGACTGCGTGAACCCATTGTTCATTGTCATCTCTTCCATTGGGAAATAAATACCTTGCAATATATCCTCTTCCGATGTGATAGAGCTCATCTATTACTTGTGACTTATGGTGATGCATCTGATCAGCGGAATACTGATATTTATCTGCTATCTCTTGCAGAGAGGTTGTTACTTCCAGCGGGATCGTTCTATTTTCGATCATCCAATCGAGAGTCAATCTGTTGTGAGGAGAAGAGTTCATAGCAGCTCATTTATTAAGATACCTCCTTATTATTTTTTAAATATTCAATAAATAAAAATTTGAAATATCTCTAGTAGTTTGCTTTTTGGTAGTAAAGATCCTATTTCCATTTACTTACACGAATTTGTATCTGTCTAAATTATAGCGAGAAGCATGAATTTCCATCAATAGCCAATTTTTCAGTGCATTTTGCCGAGATGACTGAATATATCCAACGATCAGAAACACACCAAGTCTGAAAACAGCATCCTTCCGCCAACTATTTCATCGATTTTCACAATTCCCAATGAAAAATGAATATTTGCTAATAAGTGTCGAATCTATCATAATATGGCTTAAATTTATGAATGCAATGTGAGCGGGGGGAATAAATGGACTTTCAAAACGATCTGCCCTTTCTTGCTTATCTCGCCAGAAAGATCAGAATGGATCAAGGGCTTACACTGGAAAACTTAAAAGACGACAATATTTCCGTTGGCACTATCTCTAATATTGAAAATATGGAAGGCAACCCTTCGGAGAGTAAGGTCTACTACTTATTTCAGGCTCTTGGATATGATAGAGAGGGAGTGGAGGAGTTAAAGAGGCGGGAATTGTTGGCGATAGAGATATTGAGGAGAAAGTTGGAATGTGTGGAGAGTATGTTGGATGATCAAGATTTAGCTCAAGCAAAGAGGCTACTGAGCAGATACATGCCTAGTGAATACCATGCTTTATTCCCCTATGCTAATTACTTAAAAGGATTACAAGCATTTGCTCATAATGACGTAGAAAGAGCCAAAAAACTTTGGAATAAGTCATTGGAGATTTGTAAGAAACAGATACTACACGTTAAAGAACATTTAATAGCAAAATGTTATAACGATTTAAGCGCTTGTTGTTATCAGCAAAATGAACTGCAAAAAGCGATTTATTATGTAGAAAAAGGACTGGAGCAGGTTGAAGGGGAAGAGCAAAACGAAATCAAATACGTGTTAATATGCAATCACATCTTTTATCTGTACAAATTTGGTCGCACAAAAGAAGCATACACACAAATAAATCAAATTTGGTCGTCTATCCATCATATTCAAAGCATGCGAGTAAAACTGCTTTTGTATAAATCACATTGTTTTCTTTTGATGAGAAGTAATATGTTAGAAGAAGCTGAACAATGTTGCAAAGATAGTATAGAAATTGCTCAACGGAATTTATCTCAAAAGAGTCTATTACTTGATTTTTTAAACATTCTAGGCAGCATCTATTTAAAACAAAAAAACTATGAACTAGCATTGGATTATTTTCACCTTATACTAGAGTTAGATTCTGAACAGAAATCCCCACGGAGGCATGCAGATGCCTATACTTGTTTGATTAATTTATATACAATCCATAGTGATTGGGTAAAAGCAAAAGAGTGCATGGAACAGGCTCTATTAATCGGTAGAGAGGTTCAAGATGAAGTTCGATTGGTAAAAATGCTTATTGTCTCTGGGATTTGTATGAAAAAACAAGAGCAACATGAGAAGGCAATAGCCTACTTTAAAGAAGCTATTTCACTTTGTGATAAACATGAATATTTAGACCGCAAATATACTGCTGTGTATGAATTAACTGGTTGTTTTGATAAAATTAATGATAGAAAAGAATTTTCTCAGTGGGCAGAGGAGTTATATTATCTGCAAAGGAAAATTGGCTGGACGTTAGAGGAGGATTTGTATGATATTCTGTAATCGATCGGTATCCTTTATGGGTGATGATGATGAAACTGCACGATAATAAATAGGATAAAAAAGACACCAGTTCTCCAAGGATTGGTGTCTGTTAGATTAGAGATGGTTTATCAATGTTTTTTAACTGGCATAAAGATATGATTGGAAACTATTTGTAATGGGGTTGTTTGATAATTCGTTAATACGATTGTAGAAAAACATCGATTTTCCGTTTCTCTGTTAAAAAGTCGGATATTTTGTATTTGACTAAGAAAATTAGCAGTACCATAACTACCCATCGCATGAATTCCAGCTATTAGAATAAAAGTATCTTCTCTTTCACGGTGAAAACGAAGTCTGCCTAAGTATGCTATATCTTTTTGTTCTGGCTGCTCTTTGTCCATCGGAGATATTAATTCATTATGACTTGATAGATCAACAAATTTCCATTGACTACTTGCATCTTCACGGAATTGATAATAGGGGTCTATTTCAAGGAGTTTTTTTATCGTTGGAGACGTTTTTGGTCCACATATAACAATATCTCCCGTAGTAAAATTCATATCTATATCATTAGGTAGATAGGATAGGCTGGGGTGAGCTCCATGTTTTCGAACAAACTCAGCTAATGTATTTGCTGCTAAAAAATCTTCGGAGGCGATAACAGGCAGTTCTCTACCGAGGTCGCGTGAAGGGAAGAAAATGTTTACTTTTTGAGCTCCAAAAAATTTTTCCACACTTTTCTTTTTTTCCATTTAAATTACCGAAGATTAAAAGTCCCAATAATAGGATTTCTTTTTTATCAGGAACATTTTATACAAATGTGGGAGGCAGATTATTGAATAATGTTGGTGCGTGGATGATCAATAATCACTCCCGTTTCCCGTGCATGCGAGAGAATGTGGTGTAGAAGTTGCAATGGATCAAGAACAAAAAATCAACAAAGTTTCTGTATTGATAGTAGGTGGAAGTATACAACATCCATTGTTAAGAAGATGCTGTTTAATGCTTGTTGCCATTTATAAAAACCGGAATTTATTAACAAAATATTTAAATTTATCTTGAAGAATCCACCACAAATTCTATGTACATATTTAAGCAGAGCGATACACTCTTATTAGAAGACTATGTGGTAGAAGTCACCATCAGAAAAGCGGAAGAATTCCTTCGACAGAAAAAATACTTAACCGGAAAATATGGGATTTTTGTGAAAAATATATAATATTACATATATTGTATTTACATTTCATCCCTATTTGTTAAAATATTAGTAGATTTAAATACTAATTAAAGGTGGTATGAATTTGAAAAAATATTTTTCTTTGCTAGTCGCTTTTGCCATTTGTTTTTCGCTATTATTCACAACTCCAATATCGGGTAATGCCCAAGTAGAACCAGCAAAGTTCGACACTAGCAAAGACTATTACATCGTTCCCTCTTTCAATAAAACACGTGCTTTAACTTATCAGCAGGCTATGAGTAATTGGGATTATGTCCGCCTCTCATCTCAAAACGGGTCAAGTGAAACATATCCAGAAGGCACACCTATTCGACTTGTCGAAGATGGTAATGGTAGATATGCTATCCAAATGAAACAAACCACCCATAGCGGATATGATACTTTTTCTATTAACCAAAGTAGCTATAGCATGTGGAATAATTATATCTACCTAGATAAAATGTCAGTTGGTTATAGATTTACTTTTAAACCATATCAGGATGGTTATATTATTGAACATGAAAACAACGGTTGGTACTTAAATTTTGCTGACCAATGGTTAGACGTTTCAAAGACCCCTCAGAAGTTCTTTTTAGTACCTGCTGAGTAATCTTTTAGCCCTACAACTATAAATTCTTTTGCTATGTTTAAATTCATAAAAAATCCCGACACTTTCTGATTCGGGATTTTTTAGCATAGAGTCATATGTCTGAATTATTGTCTAAACAGTGGAACCATTTCGAATGATTTAATAAGGTTTCTGGACGGTGAAAAGTTAAGATCTCTCTTGCTCTTGGCTTTAGATCGCGATAATCAGTAAAACGGTCCGTACACCATTGCTTTTGAAAACAAAAGGAAGAGGATCATTATTTAAATATTTCCATTTGCTAGTAGCGTAATTAGATAATTGTTCTACAAAAATTAACTTGTGATCATCTTTTTTTTTGCTTCAATCACACCTACTGGTTTACGATCAACAAAGAGGATATAATCAACGGTACCTACATCTGTTTGGTATTTGATATTTATTGTTGTCCTAATCAATAAATAAAGTTGATTTTTAGGGTTAAAAGAAAATAAATCATTTAATAATGTTGCATTGGGTAAAGAAGAAGAGGAATAAGATAAAAAGAGGACAACTCGATTTAGAGTTGTCCTCTTTCTCGTATTATGGCTTTAACAGTGATTGCAAGTGTGCGAAGCTTCCCTAATGAAAACATAGATGTTCAGGCTATATTGTGAGAAAGAAAGCAGAAAAAGCGCCATCATTCCTTTTTAATCCTAAAGAAAGAATATCATGTTTTTTTCTCTCTTCGTTTTAAAAAAAGATATTAAAAATCTATATTTACATACCATTATTCTCGCTCGGCGGCTGTCCCAATGGAAAGCCGCCTTGATCTCAGTTGATGATCATTCCTCGGATCACTTTCCTGAGCTCCATCCATGCCTCTCGCTCAGGAAAACCATGGGTTCCATCGATTGTGATGATGGAGACATCATTCCCGAATTTGCTTTGCAGAACTTGAAGGCTGTTGGGTCGAAAGACACCGTCGTTTGCCGACTGGATAAAGATCAGGTCCTTGACACCCAAGTTCCCCAACTCGGATTCCAGTAGACACCTGACCAGCTCCATGATTTCTACTACCGCTGAGATTGGAAACAGCTTGAACGCCAGTCCTTGCTTGAGGTACTGGCGATGATGCCGTTCGCTGATCCTTGGAACATTCGGGACGAATACCCATTCCAAGACCCACCGCGGGACATGCTTACCAATCTGCCTGATAAGCTGAGTGGACACTCCCTTGATGTTGACGGGAGGGTTGATCAAACGTACCTTGACTCGGTCGAGCTTGATTTTTTTTTCACGCAGCTCGATGAGTGCCTTTAGAGCAATCGCAGCCCCTGAAGAGTCAGCGACGAGGTAGATATTCTCTACTTTTTTGTCCTGAAGAAGCGGCTCCAAGACCTTTTTGATCTTGTCGACCCACTCACTCGCTGTACTCTTGGCAAGAGCACGGTAGTTGGAGTCATGTCCAGGGAGTGTGGGAATGTTTGTATAGATACCACACTCCAGAAAGACACCTGCAATTCCGCCTGCCTTGTCTGGTGACATTTCAAGCCGAGCCGGTCCAGAAGCAACGGGATAAACCAGCACAGCTACACTTCTACCCATGACTTTCCTTTCTTTGTTCGGATAGGTTGGGATCTAATCTATCTTACATATTATCAGAAAAGGGCGGAAAGAAAAAAAGACACCCTAAAGATGGAAATTTCTTACACTACATAAAAGGCGCGCAAGATTACTTCTCGTTTTCATTTCACTTCACTGATTGGTATGGGGTGGGGAACTAATCCTAAATCCTGTATTAATTATGTAGCTAATAACAGATTGGTTCCTTACAGTGCTCTTGCTGCATTTTGACCAAATGATTTCAACCATAAGAGGACAACGAGAATGAAACAGACACCCGTTCTTTAAAGAACGGGTGTCTGTTTTATTCAATTTTTAGCATATATAATGCGCCTTTGCCCTTAAATTGCCAAATTAAAGAGCAGTCCAGCCGCCATCCATGACTAATTCCGATCCTGTCATAAAGCGCGATTCATCTGATGCGAGAAATAGTGCACCATAGGCAATATCTTCGGGTTCACCGAAGTATGGGAGCTGCGTAAATGTTTTGTAGTAAGGGAGTGCATCTTTCATCGTTGGTTCAGTCATTGGTGTGATGATGATGCCTGGATGGATAGAATTGACACGGATTTTATCTTTTCCATATTCCACTGCCGCTGATTTGGATAAAACACGAAGTGCTCCTTTTGCCGCAGTATATGGGCTTGTACCTGCCATTCCGACAATACCGCCGATGGAAGAAATATTGATGATGGAACCGCTGCCAGTTTTCTTCATTTCAGGTATGACATATTTCATACCGATTACACAGCCGTTTAGGTCAATGTCCAAAATTTTATTCCATTCATCCATTTCCATGTTGGCAATGGTTTTTGGTGAGGAAACACCGGCATTATTCACAAGGATATCGACTTTTCCATAACGGTTTACTGCTTCATTGATAACCAATTTCCATTGCTCTTCCGATGTAACATCATGTTTCATTGCTACCGCTTCTCCGCCGTTTGCTTTTATTTCCTCTATCACTTGATTCAAAGGTTCTACTTGAACATCTGTCGCGATGACTTTTGCTCCTTCTGCTGCAAATAGTTTTGCTTCGGAAGCACCCATTCCCATCGCTGCTCCTGTAATGATTGCCACTTTTCCGCTTAAACGACTCATAGCTATACGCCCTTTCTTTTTGAAATGATAAATTTATAAAGTTAAGCCTCCGTCGACAACAACTATGGAACCATTCATATAACTCGCTTTGTCGGAAGCTAAGTAAGCAACCATTTCAGCGAGTTCTTCCGGATCAGCATAACGACCTATTCTCATATTTGGGATTTCTTCAGGGACATAGCCGCCTTTTTCGAACTGTTCTGTAACACTTGCTGTTAATGCGGTTTGCACCCCTCCTGGACAGAGTGCATTAATGCGAATGCCTTTTTTGGCATATTCTAATGCAGCGCCCTTTGTCAAACCTACTACTGCATGTTTGCTGGCAGAGTATACGGCAACGCTGTGTTCTGCGCGGATACCGGCGGTTGAAGCAGTGTTTATAATCGAGCCAGATCCTTGTTCGTCCATTACTTTTAATACATATTTCAATCCAAGGAATATCCCTTTTGCATTGACAGCCATGATCCGGTCAAATTCGGTTTCTTCAACCGATGTGAAAGGGGCAAACTTTTGAATAATACCTGCATTGTTGAAAAATATATCGATGCGTCCATATGTTTCAACTGTTTTGTTTACATAGTTTTGCACCTGTTCACTTTTTGACACATCTGCTTGGACAAAAATACCTTCTCCGCCTTGTTCTTTAATGAGTTTTAATGTTTCTTCTCCCGTTTCATTATTGAAATCAACTAAGACGACTTTTGCGCCGTTCGATGCTAATTTTCTGCTGCTGGCTCGTCCAATTCCACTTCCAGCTCCAGTTATTACAGCGACTTTGTTTGCCAGTTCCATGTTTCATTCCTCCATATTCAGCGTACAATCCCCTTGATGCAGATAAGGAATGGCTGCTCTTGTATCACATTTATGTTATCTATGGATTTTTTCAGGTTGATCTACCTTTGCAGTAATGTGTAAGAAAATATCCGGATTATCACGGTACCGTGAACACATTAACAATTAGTTGTTTTATCAACATAGTGTTGATAAGATAATTATAACAGTCAGCCATAAAAGCGCAATCAACACAGCTTCAAGATCAGTTGCTTAATCGACAGCTCGGAGAGTTGTGTTGTGAAAGGTGAAAAAGTAATACAAGGAGAGGCAAAATGTCAAAAAAGTTGGATCCACGAGTGGTAAGAACGCGTCAAATGTTAAGGGACGCATTGGTTGAGTTAATTCACGAGCGAGGATATGAGAAGATAACGGTACAAGATATTACAAGTCGTGCCACTGTAAATCGAGCCACCTTTTACCTGCATTATCGTGATAAACTTGATCTTCTTTATCAGAGTTCAAGAGAAATTGTAAAGGACTTAACCGAGTGTATTGACTCATCTTTTGAAGAAGACAAGGAGTTTGACTTTTTAAGTGGTAAACCGCATGTCGTTTTTATCCGGCTTTTCGAGCATGTTTCGCAAAATAGTAACCTATATAAGGTGTTTTTGACGGAAAAAAACATGCCTCATTTTACTTCCTATATAAAGGATGTTCTCGCTGAGTTTATTTCAAAGGGAATAACTCATGTACAACCGGATGATGAGCAGCTTACTGTTCCACGGGAAATCGCTGTGAGGTACTTTGCAGCGGCTTTTTTGGAGGTGATTGTATGGTGGCTGGAAAAGGATATGCCATATACACCAAAATATATGGCAGCATTGTTAATGAGGATTGCGATCAAGGGTCCATATGTGAACAATCCTTTTTAGAACAAGTTTAATCAGAAGTAAGGAGTTCGATTGCACAAAAAAATGAACCACTAAGTTTTCTTAGTGGTTCGTTTTTTTTAGGAGATATTTGTGTGTGATTCATTATTTTTGTTGTTCAAAAGCAAGACGAACAGCAAGTCCTGTCAATACAGTTGCCATCAGCCATTTTTGAATTTTTATCCATGATGGACGACTGCTAAACCATTTCGCTATCTTGCTTGCCATTAGTACAATCGATAAGTTGATTAACATACTGATTATGATTTGCGTACAGCCTAAAATAGTGATTTGTTTGAGTAAAGAACCATGCGTTGGATCAGTAAATTGAGGTAACAAAGACACATATAAAACTGCGATTTTTGGGTTTAATAAATTCGTCATGAACCCCATGAAAAATAGTTTTTTGGGTGTTTCATGTTGAAGATTTGCAGTTTCAAAAATGGCGGAGGATCCGGGTTTTATTGATTTCCAAGCAAGCCAGAGTAAGTAAGCAGCTCCCAGCCATTTAATCGCTTGGTAAAGAAACGGAACAGCTAAAAAGAGAACTGTAAATCCCAACATGGTCGCGATTAGATAAATGATAAAACCTAAAATAACTCCCAGTAGTGAATATATTCCGGCTTTCCTGCCTTGCGAAATGGAGCGGGATAGCAAATAAATCATATTTGGACCAGGTGAGCATACCATACCTAGGGAAACGAGTGCAAAAGTGAATAAAGTTTGATAACTAACCAATAAAAATCCCACCTTTTCTCAATCAGTTATAAAAATATTACTAAATTTAAATATATCATATCTTTATAAAATGACATGAAAAGAATAGGGGATATGGTGAGGATTGCAGTGTATTTGGAGTTTGCCTCTAATCCCAGACACGTATATTTTAAAAGCATCTGTTTGCGACAAGAGAACCGTCCCTTTTTCGCAAAAGGAAATAAAACGAAAAAGCCGTATCTCTATTAGATACGGCTCAAATCTCATTTTCACTTGTTTATTTCTTACCAGACAACCAGATCTACTAATTCCAATCCATCTTTCTTCTCTGTTACATTGGTCCAATGAATATCGATGTAATGTTTGCCTGCTTTATATGTCTCATAAACTTGACCTGCGCCTTGATCGTGTTTGATCGGTTTACCCCATGCTTTCTTAACTTCATCATGTGTTAAAGCAAGAATACGTTTGTCCGTGGTTAATATACTTGTTACTTTACCTTTGTAAATTCCAAAGCTAATTGCGCGTTTTTTATATTCGATTTGTTCAGATTTATCTCCAGTTGGTTCAGTAGATTGTGGTTTGCCCCATTTGCGTAAAATGTCTTTTTTCTTGGTGCCTAGTCCAAAATGCTCACTGTTGATTACTTTTCCTTGAGCAGCCAATTTTCGCGTTTGGTCAAGTGTTTGTTTATGTTGTTTTTGTACGGATACTTTACTAGGATGTAGAGAAGCAGCATTCGCATTTGGAATGGATGCCGTGATTGGGAGAATTGCTCCAGCCAAAAGGGTAGTAGCAAGTAATGTTTTTGCTAGTTTTTTCACAGTATCGCCAGCCTTTTCTGAAATGGAGTGTGAAAGTTCTATTCAATTCTATCCTACTATATTTGAATGTTTTCTGTCTGTGAGATTTTACGGAATATAGATAACATTCATTTTATATGTATTTTCATTTTTTATAAAATAGTATTTATACATCTATAAAAACTGACAAAAGCTTATAGTCTTGCGAGCGAGAAAACCCACGGTTAAAATCGTGGGATGAAAGCGAGCATGTAACGAGGGTAAGATTTTTTCTTCACTCGTACCTTTGTAAAAAGCAGGTTTACAAACATATATTCGCATGATACTATATGTATAGTCACGACAGACGAAAACCAAGTTTGCTCGCGGCAAAGAAAAAATGAAACAACATAAACCGTGGTTTGCACGGGGTTAGCTTGGTAATGAAATAGCCATAAGGCTACAGTCCCAAGAATCCAACAGCTTTAGCCGTATGGAGTTGTCAAGGAAAGTTGTTTACAATACGGTGAATTTCATATGGATCTGAATCAACGACTTTGATCTATAATGAATTCCTCAAATGAAAAGAACCGATTCGTAAGCATGGATCGGTTTTTTTTCCGTTATATGGTTACATTGCCCCTCAGTCGTCAGTTGCTGGTTCTAGGCCTAAGGGGCTGCTGCTCTGGAGGGAGGTTATTTTCTAGATATTCTGTATTTTTAGATCCAAAATAAAAAACCTTCCCTGATCAGGAAGGCTATTTAATATTAGATGTGATTTTCTCCTACTATCCCCGGATGTAGTAGGACAGGATGTCAGTGGTTTTTGCGATGATCTTCTAAAAGATGTCCGTACAGAAACATGGGAGGAGCAAAGAAAAGAACAACTGAACTGAATCATACACAAAAAGCTTAGAATAGGAAATTAATGAACCATTTCAGAAAAAAATAAATCGGGCTATTGACACGACTACCTACTTGGTATTACTATATAGAAGTACTTGGTGATACAAAGTAGAAAAGGTGTTTTCTTGGAAATTCGAAATACCACGGGAACTTCGTGATGAAATCAGCTTAAAGACATCAAAAATAAATGAATGACAGGAGAATCAAGATGGAAAAAAATATTTTTACGAATTTAATCGATTTGGCTATTGGAGCGAAATGGAAACAAGAAAAAGAGGAATATAAAAGATACAAAAAACAGATTAATGAATTGCCAAGGGATTATCAAATCGTAATAAAAGAGATGGAAAATTACTTATTGTCTTTTGCATCTGACACGGACTCTGCCCTGGCAATATATAAAGCGCTGGAAGATGTATTAGAACTATTTGAATCAAGTGCGCAAGAGGGTAAGAAGGTGCTGGATGTAGTGGGAGAGGATGTTGGCGGTTTTTGCGATGACCTGTTACATCAGCTGCAAGTGCAGACTTGGACCGAAAAAAATAAAGCACAATGGAGCGAAAATATTCGTAAAAAGCTTGGTAAAGAAGAATAATGATGTCAGAAAATGTTTTTATGGTGAGTATTCATTCTCTTTGAGTAAAACAGACAGCCTCCATATAGATTCAATTACTCTTGGTAAGATCAGAGCACTTCGCTCGTTTGCTGACTGCACTTATAAGTTTTTTGTATCTCCGTAGTCGTACTGTCATTGCGTTGTTCGGTATACAGATGATATTTATCGAATACCTCATAACTTAAAGTTTAAGCTTAAAGTCGTGTAACAACATGAAATGAAATGAAATCAGTAAAATCAAGCGGTTTGTGCTTATAAACTGAAAGATTGCATAAATGTAGTACGATTTTAATGTGGTCTTCAAGAGGTGAGTCGATAAAGGTAAAAAGTTTAGAAGCAGGACAGATTAAAAGATCATGAAAAATGTGTCCTTGAAGTACTTTTAGACTAACTAGATAGTTCCCTTAAAAAGTCACTCCTCTGTATTTAGATAGTAGAGACAGAGACAAGAATGAACTAAAAAGGAGTGGATAAATTTGAATTCAGTGCAGGAAACGGTAAAGAAACCCAGTCTGATCGGCAATACATTCGTTCAGACAATATTATTATCAAACATACTTTTGCAGATTGGCATATGGGTAAGGAACTTTGCTATATTGCTGTATGTAGCAGATAAAACACACAATGATCCATATGCAATATCGCTCATCAGTATAGCTGAATTTTCGCCTATTTTTGTATTTTCCTTTATTGGAGGAACATTTGCAGATCGTTGGATGCCAAAGAAAACCATGATTTGGTGTGATTTGCTTTCTGCTGTCTCTGTATTTTTGGTTCTCTTTTCCATACACTTGGGTACATGGCAGTTGGTATACTTTGTAACGTTTATCTCAGCTATCTTGTCACAGTTCTCCCAACCGTCAGGATTGCGTCTTATTAAAGAGCATGTTTCCGAGCATCAGTTACAGCAGATGATGGCGTTATTTCAATCCTTAATGGCCATTTTTTCGATTATCGGTCCTATGCTGGGAACGTTTTGTTACAGCAATTTCGGACTGGAAATATCTATAATGGTAATGGGATTTGTATTTTTGTTTTCAGCTCTGGTACTGATACGATTGCCTAAGGATAAGATCAAAGCCGCATCTAAAATGGAAAAGCACCAGTTTCGAAGAGAATTTATGGAAGGTTTTCGCTATGTATGGAATAGCCCAACGCTCAGGATACTTGGAGTTACATTCGCTTTGGCGGGTTTGGCTGTTGGCCTTGTTCAAGCGCTCAATTTGTTCATTGTTACGGAGAGATTGGGCAAGTCGAAAGAATTTTTGCAGTACATGTTGATGGTAAGCGGAGGAGCCATGCTGATAGGGGGCGGGATTGTTGCTGTTATCGCCAAACGGATTAAACCACAATATTTGCTGGCATTTGGAATGATGATGAGTGCACTTTGTACAATTATCATTGGATTTTCAACCAGTGTGCTGTTAACGCTGATCATCCAATTTATAAACGGGCTCGTACTACCATGTATTCATATTGGGATTAGTACCATGATCTTAAAATGGTCTGATGCCTCAATTGTTGGTCGAGTGAATGGATTGCTCAGTCCGATGTTCGTGGGGATGATGGTGTTATCGATGTCCTTTGCCGGCGCTTTGAAAAGCACCTATTCGCTCGTATCGATTTATACAGGTGCAGGTATGCTCTTTTTATTCGGAGCATTGGTGATAATTCCGATTATGAAATACAAATCTTCCGATTCATTAGAAACAAATCAAACAATGCCAGAACATTAAAAAATGACGATCGTTTCCTGTAATTCGGACAGTAACGATCGTGTTTTTTTGTTTCAAATTCGCTAATTAATGCTTATACTGTTTCCAAGCTTGAAAAGTGAGAGATAGGGAAACAATAGGATTTGACAACTCCATACGGCTAAAGCCGTTGGATTCTTGGCGGACCATAGCCTCATGACTATTTCATTACCAAGCTAACCCCGTGCGCCCCACGTGTTCCTGTTGTAGTGATACTCGCTAACATCCCACGATTCAAACCGTGGGTTTTCTCACTCGCAAGACTATAATAATCCCCTTTAATGGGGATTGAGTAATAGGTCAAACTAATTCTATTTCTTTAATATCGCTTATCGGTTTTGCTTTATTTGAACCATCTGCTAAGTACAGCAGTGCAGGACCGCCTTCTCTGACAGGTTTATTGTTGATGGCAAAACATACCAAACTGGATAAAAGGTCAGCGAAGCGCAGTTCGACTGTTTCCCCGTTTCTTAAATGCAAAATAGCTTTTGATGTATTTTCCAGTGGTTTTGCGTTATGTATAAACGGCTCGATTTCCATCGCCAGACCTTCGGCTCCTTCGATGCGTTCTTCAAGTGGAAAGCGTCGGTCATCAAAGATCCAAATGGTAGGGTCTAAGGTGATTTTATATTGTACATTGCCTGTTATTAAAATGATATCATGCATTCTATAAATTCCCTTCTCTATTGTCTTTTGCAAAAATGAAGTTATTCATGATACACTGATTGTAGCATAGGTTAGGCAGGTCTATTATATAATGAATTACATTAAAGGGATAACCGTTGCTACGGTAGATAGGGGGTTTCATTCTTGGCAATTCCGATTGAGACCAATGTACAACAAAGAGCATTGATTCTATTAAGAGAAGATGCAAAAAAAATAGAGCAGTTGATCGCAGTGCAACTTGCCAACTTAACTCTACCTAAATGTCCACTATACGAAGAAGTTTTGGATACGCAAATGTTTGGTTTATCTCGAGAGATAGATTTTGCAGTGCGTATTGGCTTGATTAATCGGGAAGATGGACAACAAATCCTTCATGAATTGGAGCAAAAATTAGCAGATTTATATACAATTATTTTAGAAGGATAGTGTATCCCCGCTGTTTGCAGGGGATATTTTTGTATCTGATTCTTTCGTTTCTTGTTCTAGTTTGCGTTCTGCTAATATCAGTTCACGGGTGAGTAGACGGATTTTACTGCTAATGCGAAGTTGTTCCCGGCGGTCTTGTCTCGCCTGTGTTTCATCTCCTCGTTTCGTAGCCCGTTGAAAATCGTCTTGTTTTTCATTCATCAATTTTTCCAAACGTGCAATTTCTATCCTTATATTTTCTACTTCTCTTTCATACCGCCAAATAGACATAGTAATACCTCCCATCTCTCTTATTTCGTTTTTTCCTTTTCAATTCCCTACTTAAACAAAAAATGGAAAATAAAAAAGCCCGCCACTGGCGGACTTAAACGACAAAAAATACAGTTCCAAGTATGATGTAGACAATGAGCAGCAGTGTTCCTTCATACCAGTTCGTAGAACCATCCCGCGAAATATATGAAGCAATAATTGCCGAAACTCCGATCGCAGTCAATTCATAAGCATTGAAGATAAGGGTCATTTGTTGATTGAACAAAAGACTGATAAAGACAAGTGCAGGAGCAACAAACAAGGCGATCTGCAAACTGCTGCCAATGGCGATTTCAACGGATGCCCCAATCCGATTTTTTAAAGCTAAGAAGATAGCCGCGCTATGTTCTGCTGCATTTCCGATGATCGCAATGAGAAATGCACCGACAAATACTTCTGACCAGCCAAGTGCTTTCGCGACATGCTCTACTGTATGTACTAACCATTCACTTTGAATTGCGACAAATACCGTTGCTACTACTAAGAGTAAGATTGATATTCCCATCGAAAATTCAGGTTCTTCATGCTTATCATTGGCTGGAGTGCCATTTTCTTCTCCTAATTCTTTTTTATGAGTGATGAGTGAGAAGTATAGCCAGAGAAGATAACCAATTATAAGTACTGATGCAATAATCAGGCTTACTCCGTTTACTTTTACAGCAGGTAAATCTTTGAGGAAGACAGCAGGTACAACAAGGGCGATGACCGATAACATCATCAAAGATGCATTGTGACCAGCTAGTAAAGAGTTGAAATTTTGCGTTTTAAATTTTATTCCGCCGACAAAAACGCTCAAACCTAGGACTAACAATAAATTTCCAATAATAGAACCAGTAATGCTGGCTTTTACCATGTCGAATAATCCTTCTTTGACAAGAAAGATGGCGATTATCAATTCCGCAGCGTTTCCGAAGGTTGCGTTTAATAATCCGCCAAGTCGTTCACCAGCATAATGTGCTACATTTTCTGTAGCTTTTCCTAGCAAGGCGGCCCAAAATAATAAGGATAGACAAGCGAGTGCGAACTGGAGAGACTCATTCCCGCCAAGGAATTTTGCTGCTCCACTCGCTAAGGTGGAAACGATGAGAACTGGATAAAACCATTTTTGATTCATATGCATTTACTCCTTTGGGTTAGTTTTTGTCAATCAATGATTTCCATACAAAAAACTCGGATTTTGTCAATATGTTTCCTTGAAAAGTCGAATGTTTATCACCAGAAAAAAGCAGGAAAACGATAATATTCAGAGAATATTCCCAACATGCTTAAATATGGAAGGAGGGGCTGCAGTGGATTATCGGAAGGATACAGCTATTTTCATTGACTTAGAAAATGTTTACTACGGGCTAAAAAAGTACCATATGGACCCCGACCATCCCGATGACTCCCATAATTTGTTTGTACGATTGACGGAATACTATGGCAAAGATTCTATCCGAATGATGGAAGCATATGCTGATTTTGAACAAGTCGACTTATCCATGATGAGTTTACAAAAAAAACGAGTTCATGTAAATCAAGTATACAGCAATGGTAGAGAAGGTAAAGATCGCAAAAACGCCGCGGATATTCAACTTTGTTTGGACACGATGGAAGTGCTGTTCCAAATTCCAGAAATTCATACCTTTGTTATTGTGAGTGCGGATCAAGATATGATTCCTCTTTTGGATCGATTATGGTCGAAGGGAAAAAGGGTTGAATTATTTTGTTTATGGGATGAGAGTTTGTCCAAATCGGCGCAGCTGCATGAGTTTTGCGACCAAGCACACAATTTGCTTGAATTTCTAAATGTCGAAAAATTAAGTACTCTCTCGCAAGTTGATCGCTTGATTCACAATACAGTTGTTCAAATTTATGAATGGTATCGAGATCCAAACAATATAGGGAAAAGTTATGGTAGCACCTGGATTAAAAATGATATTTCCAGGAAGTTTCATTTAGATGAACTAGAATCCAATCATCTATTTAATCGTTTAATAAAAGGAAAGTATTTGCTTCCGTACGAGATAGAGATACAAGATAAAATATTTTATGGTTATAAAGTTAATTTAACGCATCCACAAGTACAAATGATGGTGAAGATCGCTGGTTACAAAGTGAGTTAAACAGTTTGAAATAGTAGGGGAAGTTGTATACAATGTACTTGTATCCATACTTTTGAATTTTCCGACATAGATATCCTCATCCATTTTTTATGAAGAGGAAGGGGGAGGACATGGTTGCTCCTTCTTAAGAGCAGCAGATGCATATGGAAGAACAAAATTTGATTCAAATATCTAATGATGTGGTAGCAGTAATAGCAGGTTTGACAGCAGGTAAATCAACAGGAATAGCAAGTATGTCGGGTGGTATTACCGAAGGCTGGGCAAGACGTGTAGGCGGCAAAAATATGAGCAAAGGTGTCTCTGTTGAAATCGGTGAAGTGGAGACAGCGATCAATCTACGGGTAATTGTAGAATTTGGTGTCCCAATTCATGATGTTTGCCGCAAACTCCAAGAAGATGTGAAACGAGCCGTTGAAAATATGACAGGGCTACAAGTCATAGAAGTAAATGTAAAAGTAGATGGCGTAGAAGTGAACGAAAAAGAAAAAATTCACCACTTCGATGTAGATGATTTTTTGGAAGATGGCATTGGATAAGCATTCAGCTGCAAATAAAAGGTAAAAAGAAAGCTGCCAAATGGGTAGTTTTCTTTTTCCATTTTCCTTACATATAAGCAAAAAAGAGGGGAAGGAAGTCCTTCAACCTCTTCTCTTTTCTACTTGGCTGATAAATTTTTTTCCAATTCGCTAATTTTTTCGTTAACCTCTGCTTGAATTTTTTCCGGAACTGCTGCATCATTATCTAAACCATGAGGGAAGAAATGTCTAGCAAATACTGGGATGTTGGTTTCTACAACAGCTTTTGGATTTTCCAATTGTTTTTCATTTACGACCCGACATGGGAGGCGAAGGTAATAATCGACACCATCGACCGTATATTTGTAATCATATGTAACTTTTTTGTAGTCCCAAGCCCACCGAGTATATCCAAGCTTCTTCATTAACTTCTCAATTTCTTTAAATTCTTTTTGAAATCCTTTTGTTTTTGCATCTGGAAAGAACATAATTTTGTGACCCCCTTAAGTATGTGATGCGCTCTACTTAAATCATGATAGTATGTTACCCCAATGGAAAGCAAGGTAACAAAAAAAGATTTTGATAAGGAGGTGTATATGATTTTTATTGAATGTTCCACAATCGGGCAACCAAACAAACAAAATCGGAAGAAAGGCAGGTGTTCGCTGCTACGAAATAGATATATGTCCAATATGGATGCTGAAAATGGGTTGCGATGGGGAGAGTGATTTTTTCTAATGGCATGAAAGTTGCCTCTTTTTTTCTTTTTTTTTAAAACAACTAAATGCTAATGGAAAAACATCGAACAATTTTCACATGGACAAAAGGTCTATGTGTAGCAGTAAGCTTATGAAACAGAGGATCGAGGAATTGTTTCCGCAAATCGTAGCTTGGAGAAGAACATTTCATCAATATCCAGAGGTTTCATTTCAGGAAAAAGAGACTTCCAAGCGTGTGGCAGCACACTTGGAAAGTTTAGGATTGGAAGTCAGGACAGGAGTAGGAGGCGGTGGAGTGACGGGTCTCCTTCGCGGAAAATATGCTGGTCCTACCATTGCATTACGTGCTGACATGGATGCACTGCCAATCCAAGATGAAAAAAACTGTGTATATCGTTCTCGTGTTCCGGGAGTCATGCATGCTTGTGGTCACGATGGTCACATGGCAATGCTAATGGGTGCAGCATCTATTCTTACGACAATGAAAGAGCAATTATACGGGAATATCTTATTTATTTTTCAACATGCGGAAGAAATGCTGCCTGGCGGTGCAAAATCAATGATCGAAGCAGGTGTACTCGATGGAGTGGATGCCATTTATGGTGTTCATTTGTGGTCACCGCTTCCTACTGGTTATATCGCTTACCGTTCTGGGCATATGCTCGCATCCAGCGATGTCTTTACTGTCAATATTATCGGAAAAGGCGGTCACGGCGGATTGCCGCATACCACTACAGATGCGATTGCCGTTGCATCTCATGCGATCGTAAATATTCAGTCGATCATCAGTCGCCAAATCGACCCGGTACGCTCAGCAGTTATCTCTATCGGAAGTATTCATGGCGGGGAAGCTTCCAATGTTATTTCTGATACTTGTGAATTCAAAGGTACAGTACGTGCTTTTGCGCCAGATATCCGAGAGTTTTTGCTTCGCAGAATAAAAGAAGTTGTACATGATACTTGTCATATGTATGGTGCTTCATATGAAATTGAAATACGCAAAGGTTATCCGCCGTTAATTACCGATTATGTGGAAACCGATCGGATGCGTCGTGTAGCCGAGAGCATTGTTGGCAGGGAAAAAGTCGAATTGATGGATCCATTGATGGGTGGAGAAGATTTTGCTTATTATTTGTATGAAATACCAGGTACATTTTGTTTTATAGGCGCAGGAAATGAATTACGGGGAATTACTGCACCACATCACCACCCTCGGTTTGATGTTGATGAAGAAGCGATGAAAGTAGGGTTAGAAGTATTAATAAAAGGTGCTCTTCGATATTTACAAGAAGAAACAAAAACGACAGGTAATCCAATTTTGCTTACTTCCTGAATGTAACACGCATGGGACATTGGCTTTGCGGTTAGGCTAGGGAGAGAAGGAGGTATGCAAAAATGCATCAATTAAGAGATATCATGACTACTGACGTCTCCCATCTCTCTCCAGATGATAATATCTTTGAAGCAGCTACTATCATGCGAAAAGAAAATGTAGGGATGGTGCCTGTGTGTCAAGATGGGCATTTGATGGGGATTATTACCGATAGGGATATCGTGACAAGAGGAATAGCTCAGAAAAAGCCAAACTCATGTGAAATCAAAGATATCATGTCGAGTAAATTGGTTTACGGGTCTCCTGATATGACAATAGACGAAGCCGCACAAAAAATGGCTGAAGCACAGATCAGACGTTTGCCGATTGTAGAGCAAAACAATCTGGTTGGAGTTGTTTCTTTAGGAGACCTCGCAGTCCGTTCTCCTTATCAAAATGAGGCTAGTGATGCGTTAAACCAAATTTCTGAAACACATAGTGATCATGTTTCAAACAATTTATAAAATTTCTTAAACTAGTTGATTTCAAATCGACTAGTTTTTTGTCATATTACTAAAATCAAAATAAATTTATATTATTATCGCACAATTCCACAACATCATGATATACTATCCATAAGTTGAACCCGGCTAGGGGGGGCTACATCGTATTTTCGTGACTGCGCATTTCGTGCGTCGCATGCTACTTTGTGGGTGTGTATTGCCGATAACGGCGTAAACTGTGGAGGAATATCCTTTGCTTTCTCAATTAAATTGGGGTTAATCATTGCAATTTCAGGACGAAAGTCTTGGAAGCGTAGTGTGTTAACACCATTTTAGAGGAAGCCCACGGCTTTACGTTACTATTGGTAATATGCATGACCATGAGGAGTATGCGCCGTACGGGTGGCAGCACGGACGTGCGTTGTAGTTCTCTCGGAACCGGTGTAGACGGCGGAAAAACCCTTTCCTGGGCTCGGCCCAATCTGACAGGGCTATGGCCCTGTTAGAAGGCAGTGCCTCCGAAGCCCCGTTGGGGCTTCGGGCTCCGGCTTACCCGCTACGGCGGGTAAACGGGACAGGATTCCAGCAAATAACCGGATACGCGGGGATCCATCCCGCGTATCCGGTCGGTGGACCGAACCCCACCGAAGTACCTTTGAGGTACAGAAGTGGGGTTTGGTTCACCAAACCTTTAACAGCCCTCAACAGCCAGTTGAGGGCCACCAATTTATCGAATTTTTTTGCTCTATGTTGATTCTTCACCTTGGAGGCTCTTCCAGGAGTCTTGGATGGAGGATCTATAGGGTAAAATTATTTTGGATAGAAAATTATTTCATCCAAAAAGTCTGCACACATGCCATGTCGTGCAGGCCCTGATATGTCTGGAAACAATAACCTGCGAATTTGGTTCGTGGGTTTTTTGCTGTGTAAATCTGGATACATAATTTTCTCCCAAAAGCAGAAAATAAATCTGTGAAAGTTGGGAGGTTATCGATTATGGGACTTGCAGCACAACAAACTCCGCAAGAACAAGCATATGATCAGCTCGCGCAAAAACATCGACCAAATACGAATGTCTTTGCAAATTGTTTAAAGGCATTTCTTGTTGGAGGTTTTGTTTGTATTATCGGTGAAGCATTAAACTTGCTCTATAAAAGCTTTGGTTATAGCAAAGACATTGCAAGCAGTATGACGGTAGCAACCCTTGTTATCATCACTTGTTTGCTAACCGGATTTGGTGTTTACGATAAAATTGGACAATGGGCAGGAGCTGGTACTGCTGTACCAGTAACAGGTTTTGCGAACTCGATTGCTTCTGCTGCGCTAGAACATAAATCGGAAGGATATGTTTTAGGTGTAGGTGGAAACATGTTTAAGTTAGCGGGCTCTGTCATTGTTTGGGGAGTATTTTCTGCATTTGCTGTCAGTTTAATTCGCACACTCATCTTAATGGCAATAGGGAGCTGAAAAGATGAAACGTACATGGGAGTTTCAAGCCGATACAAGAGTTCTGGCTTCTGCTGCTGTAGGTGGTCCGATGGAACATGAAGGGATTATCGGGAAACATCTGGATCATTTTTTTGATGATTTGTATGCTGGTGAAGACACATGGGAAAAAGCAGAAAGAAAGATGCTCTCTACAGCCGTAGACACAGCTATTCAAAAATCAGGAAAACAGTCGACAGAAATCGGAGTTTATCTTGCCGGTGATTTATTAAACCAAAATATCACTGCTTCTTTTTCAGCACAAAAACTTGGCATTCCGTTTATGGGTATTTACGGAGCCTGCTCTTCTTCTATGTTGTCGATGACTTTGGGTGCTTCTTTAGTAAGCAGCGGCTTTGCTCAATATGCTGTGGTTGGTGTGTCCAGCCATAACTGTACAGCAGAAAAGCAATATCGTTACCCAACGGAATATGGCGGACAAAAACCAAATACAGCGCAATGGACAGTCACAGGCGCAGGCGCTGCTGTAGTTGGTAAGGCAGACAGAGGACCGCATGTACGTTATGCGACTATTGGAAAAGTGATGGAACGCGGAGTGAAAAATCCATTTGATATGGGTTCTGCGATGGCTCCAGCAGCTGCAGATACAATCATTGCTCATTTTCAAGATACAGGCAGGTCTCCCAGTGACTATGATTTAATTGTGACCGGTGACTTAGCAACAGTTGGACATCCGATAGCCCGTGAGCTTTTATCGCAAGCAGGTTATGATATGGGCGGGGTGTTTTCCGATTGCGGCATGATGATCTATCGCCCTGATCAAGAGACATTTGCCGGTGGAAGTGGTTGTGCCAGCAGTGCAGTAGTGACCTACGGTAAATTGATGGATGAAGTGGCGGAAGGGAAAATAAAACGCTTACTTGTTATTGCTACAGGGGCATTACTAAGCCCTGTATCATATCAACAAGGAGAAAACATTCCTTGTATAGCACATGCAGTAGCATTTGAATCTGAGCACTCCAGTACAATGTAGTTGTACTGGAGTGCTTTTTTTAAAATGGCGGAAGAGGATTGTCGGAGTAGATTTTTCAAAGTTCATCAAGATCAATAGCATTCATACTGCCTTCGGTACTGTAATTGGATTACTAGATAAGGTATAAATTTTTTGAGTTCAGGGGCAGGATAATATCGTAATATTTCTAATGATCCCATAACCAGCACTATAGATTCTGGATTATCGTTTTATTTCAGTTCAATTTTTTTCAATAGTGAATCTCTTTTAATCAATAAATTCAGCGAGTTTGTAGTCTTATTTTTTAAGTGTTCGTCAAAAAATGCCAAAGTTACAGATTTTGTAATTTCAAGACATTTTACCGGATCTGTTTTTCCGCTTATACCTATTAGATTACGAAAATATTTATCCCCTATGAATAACCCAATATCTGTTAATTTCATATGATCGCTGCCTTCAATTGTATATAAGTTTCCAGATGCTTTTAAAACGTTGGTAAGTCCTATCACATTTTGTTGCGCTTTATTGTAGGCCTCTATATATGCCTTTTTGCTTCCATGCATGGAAATCATCATCTTTTGTTTATCAGGCGGCAAATTTTCGAACTTTTCAATAAGCCCTTGTCGCTTCTCGATCGATTGGACATGGAATTTATCGTTAGCAATCATAAGGTATGGCGCCATGCCTTTGAAGTTCTTTTTAGGAGTAATATAAACTCTGCCGTCCAAATTAATTGCTGCTTTTATCCTGCTGTTATTGATAGCTAAATCATACGCTACGGCGCCGCCAATAGAGTGACCTATTGCACCAATTTTCTTAAGGTTTAATTTTTCTTTGAACAAAGGACTAATTTTGCCTCCATTTAATTCTTCCAATTTTTTTATAACGAACGCACAATCATCAGCCATGATCTGTGTAATAACCTCAGCAGGTTCAGGTATATTAAAATTCGTTGTTGCTTCTTTATCTGTAACAGCTCTATTAGGAAAAATAGTTGCCGCTGAAACATAGGTATGGTCGATGTCCACCACAATATACCCATGACTTGCTAAATCTTCACTCTGGGATGTTTGGACTTCCATTGTCGTACCCGCTCCATGGGAAAATAAGATGACAGGGTAATTTTGTTGTTTATCTGATACAAGGAGATTTTCTTTTGCATTCGTTTTTACTAAACTTAGATGATTTAAAAAGAAAGATGGCATACGATTAGCTTTTGAGAACAGTTGTAAAAGCTCGGTTGAATTGTGAAAATAAGGAGTAAACGGCTTTGTGTCATCCTTCTTTGCAGGGTAATATATTTTAACCATCAGCTCTCTTTTTTGTGTCGATTTGGCCAAGAACGGTTCTTTACGCTGGTTATCAACAAAATGGAAGTACTTCACGCCCACATCATAGTTACCTGTCGGCTTTGGAAGTGTAAATACAGGTAAAGCATATGATAAATAGGATGAACATAATAGAAAGATTATGGATAGCGTTATTACGGTGACCTTTATTCCTTTTGGGAGTTTGGCTTCAAAATATTTTTTATTTGTTGTTTTTACGAGGGTATAAGCTACAATTAAAATCACAAAAATGTAGGAAAAAACCATCTGATAGCGAAAGCCTTCGATTAAACCGTGGAGGACAAATACAGATAGGTTTACACTTGCAATCCATAACCGGGCTATCTTTGATTTTATTTTAAAACTAAGAAATAGGGATGAAAAATTTACTAAAATTATAATTATTTCGAATATTCTCATTTTATTCCTCCGGTATTCCTATTTGCATTTATTTTTCATCTGTAGTGGAAACTTTACCTCACGAGAAGCCTACTTTTTGATTTGTGCTATGTTTGCAATTACGAATAGAATCCAAATATGCAAGGGATAAAACGCATAAAAGAAATATTTCAGACCTTTCCCTCTTCCGCCATTGTAAGAGAGCATCAATGGAAGAGCTATAATCATCATCCACTGGTAATTCCCATAAAACAAATTTTGAACTGTAAAACCGGTAAAGCATGCGTTTATGAACATGAAGAGACAAAACAGGATATACATAATGGTAAACTTTACACGATCATTTCGGAATGCAAATATTAGAATACCAAGTAATACAAAGAGAACAGACCCTTGAGCCGTTACTATATTCGGGAGGAAGCCACTTACTACATACGCATATGAATCCGATATTATACGAATTTTCGCTATCAACAGATAGCTGATAACCTGGATTATTATGAGAAAAATTCCTAATGCAACTTTTTTATTCCTTGTAAGCCGGCTTGTTGCTAACGTAATCAGAACTCCCAGTAAAAAAAAGGTGGCAAAAATATTATCTGCTATCTGAAACTTCGCATCGGGAAAGAATGCTTGTAAGATACAGCTTCCGACAGCCATAATAACTGATCCAATAAAAATTCGGATCAAATACTTCTTCCTGCTGCGTGTATGAATGAGTCCCTGAACGATGCAGAACATGAAAATGGGAATGGAGATTCTGCCGATCCATCCGAAAGCAACAGGAAAAGTATCAGGAAAAGATCCTTCTAGATGGTCCATCAGCATAGCTACAAGGGCAATGATTTTCAAAATAAAAATAGTCATCTCATTTATCCTCTCTTCTTCTTAAGATCCACTGTGTACATCCGCCTTGTTGTAATAAATAATGCAAAAGATTAGAGAGGCGATGAAGGTAAATATAAGAATCGTTACCGCAGGTATCACATAAGGATTTGGGCCGGGTTGAGCTATACCTTGGGCTAGATCACGGACAGGCCAATAAGGAGTCAACCAAGGAAAAAGAATACTGCGCATACTATGTCCTGCTTCACTGATCCCTGCGAAGATGGAGACAATCGATCCCAAAATGGCATTTGGCATAATGCTTTTGCCTGCCATGCTTATGGCTGCTGCCACAGGAATTGTACCAAACGAGAGTATACAGATCATGATGTTCATTTTCATGCCTAGCCATAGTACAGAAACATCTAGATGATGTTTGACTATTAGTGTAGAAACAATTGAAAACACAAACGGCAGCCAAATAGTTAACACAATCAGAGAAAACACTACCAACAGTTTTGCTAGAAAGAATATGATTCGCGAAGCTGGATAGGTAAACAGTTGATTAATCGTGCGTTCTTGATACTCGCGGGCAACAATATATCCTATCATCAGAGCAAACAAAGCAGGCCCAAGTATGGTTACTACCATCCCTTGACTGTAAAACATATCCTGCATATCAAAAGCTAGTGGAGTACCTGCAGGAGATACTTTCGGGAATAATGCCTTTGATCCCATAAGGCATGCAGGCAGTACTCCTAATAGAACCAACCAATAAATCTTTGTATTCTTGAGTTTCATTATTTCGGCATAAAAAACACGAAGCAAGTTTATTCACCTCCGGTGATTTTGAGAAAATAGTCTTCTAGATTATCCCCTGACAACACAATCTCTTTTACACCAACACCGTTATTAGTCAATGTAAGGTTAATCTTCTCTGGTTGATCAAGTTGTTCGTAAACACGCAAGATACCTGGTTCTGTTACAAGATAATCAATCACTCCAAGTTTTTGCTCCAAAATATAAGCCGCTTTCTGCTCATCATCAACCTTAATTTCAAGGTAATGTCTCGTCTTTTTCTGTAGAGTCTCGTAGTCTATTTCCTCTAAAAGCCTTCCTTGATGAATGATCCCGATTCTATCAGCCACCTGTTCGATCTCGCTTAACAAATGACTGGAGATGATAAAGGTGATGCCGCGTTGTTTGGCCAGATCTAAGAAGAGTTGCCGGATTTCCTTGATACCTCCGGGATCCAAACCATTGGTAGGCTCATCCAAGATCAAAAGTTCTGGACGATGAAGCAAAGCCCTTGCGATTCCTAATCTCTGCTTCATTCCTAAGGAATATTTTTTTACTTTTTGATGTTTCGCATCGAATAGACCGACAGTAGTCAAAACCTCATCAATGCACTCCTTATTACCCATCCCCATCAGACTGCGATGAATCTCTAAGTTATCAACTGCATTCAGATTAAGATAAAATCCTGGGTACTCGATAATGGATCCAATGCGCTCCAGCAAATTACTTTTATTGTCATTCAACTTTCTACCAAATAATTCAACTTCTCCTTCTGATGGTTGGATCAATCCCATCAGCATCCGCAGCGTAGTGGTTTTGCCAGCACCGTTTTGTCCCAAAAATCCATAGATGTCTCCTTTTTTTATATTCATGTTAACATCATGAACTACTGTTTTATCTTTATAGCGTCTTGTTAAATGATAAGTTCGTAACACATAATCCAAAGCCATCAACTCCCTTCGAATCCTACTATATCGGAGAGTTGTAACAACCCATATAAAAATTCCTTACAAAGTTCTTAAATTTATGATTCTACAAAAATCTCAGCCTTTGGGTAGGGAAAAAGAAAAAACTGTCATCTCATTTGGTGTACTATTTACGATAATCCTACCACCCTGTTTTTCGACCAGATTCTTTGTAATGGTTAGTCCTAGTCCATTACCCTGAAGAGAAGAATTTCTCGAAGCTTCTCCCGTGTATAATCGATCGAAAATATGAGGTATATCTTGAGCTGAAATGCCTTTGCCTCTATCCCAAACGTCTATCCAGACAAGGTTTTCTTCCTCTCGGAGAGCAATACCTATCTCCTTGCCATCTGTACCATAACGCAAGGAGTTGGACAGAAGATTGTTTAATATACGTAGCAAACAATCTTCATCAACTTGGATATAAAGAGGAGTTTCCGGGAGTCTGATTGTGGGTGTAATCTCAGATGTTACAAAATCAGGATAAAAACTAAGAATGATTTCAGGAAGGATTTTTACTAGGTTGATACTTTCAAGCTTCAGTTCAAAATCATCTGCTTCCAATTTTGCCAGTTCAAAAAAGTTTTGTAAGAGTACCAGCAAGGCATTTCCTTTTTCGGATGTTATGCGAAGAAAATCTTCTCTCTCTTTGGCTGTTAAAGTAGTATCATGTTTCAACGCCTCCATATATCCTAATAGTGAGGTCAACGGGGTACGTAAATCATGCGAGATATTGGCAATCATCCGTTTACGTTCTTCCTCGAGAACATTGATCCGTTCAAAACCGTTCTGGAAGTAGTCCACAAGTCGGTTTAACTCTCCACCTAAAACTTCCATGTCTTTTTGCGAAGTACATAATCGGTAACGCAAATTAAGATTTCCAGCTTGAATTTCCCGTGTAATCCGGCTGGTTTTTTTTATTTCTCGAATGACCTGAAAGTGTCGAAACAAGAGAACTAGGATAACACATAGGAGTACAAGAGTTATGATCAACATACTAACACCCCTCGCCCAGTTTATAGCCAAAACCCCACACGGTTTGAATATACACAGGATTTGATATATCTGGTTCTATTTTTGTTCTGAGTCTATTGATATGAACCATAACTGTATTGTCATCAGTCATACTTTCTTCTTGCCAAACAGCTTGGAATATTTGGGATTTACTAAAAACACGGGTGGGATTTGTTAGAAACAATTTTAAGATGGCGAATTCCTTAGCAGTCAACAGTTTTTTCTGCCCGCCCACTGCAACTTCATAATTACCTGTGTGAAGTTCCAGATCTCCATGCTTAAAAGTTTTTGATTCGACTTTATCGGAGTCTGAGTTGAAATCCATATACCGGCGGAGTTGAGCTTTGACTCTGGCGATTAGTTCTCCGATTGTAAACGGCTTAGTCAGATAGTCATCGGCACCTAGTTCTAATCCCAGTATTTTATCCAATTCCCGATCTCTGGCGGATATAATGATCACTGGAACTGTCTTTTCTTTACGAATTTTTCGCAAGATGTCCTGTCCATCAACTTTTGGCAACATCAAGTCTAAAATGATGAGCTGAAATTCATGGTTAGAAAGATACGACAGTGCCTCTTTTCCGTTATAGACAGAATGTGTATGGAAGCCTTCTTTATTTAAGTATTTAGCCACCAATTGGTTTATTTCTACATCATCTTCAATAATCAAAATTTGAATATTCATCCATCCGCCTCCATTGACGATTTAACAAAAAATATATATTTCATGCGATTTGGTCCTTAAAAAGAGAAGTTTAAATAATAAAGTAAAATAAATTATAGCAGATACTCTTTTTTTTAGATGTTAGAAGAAAGGAATTCTTATGTTTTATGAAAAGGTTTAACCCAGTATAGAAATATACTGGGTTTTGTTTTCATACTAAACTTGAGCAGATAACCAGTTAAATAAATACATCCATAAATCAAATCTTGTAGTAGCGATATTATGATGATGAGCCGCTCCAAGTTGTTTGTAAACAGTCGGATCTGTATGGGAATAATATTGTGATTCTTTTTCAGGATACAATACAATATCTGATTCACCAAAAACAATCAAAGTTGGAACTTCAATCTTTTCGGCTAATCTAGGTAGTTTTTCTGGATCAGACATAAGAAACATACCAATTGGGCTGGAAACAGCAAATTTTTTATAAGCATTTCGGACACTTGGTGGTACATCTTCTAAACAGAAAACAGGTAATAGGCAATCTTGATTAAGAGAAATAAATCCATTAATAATCTCGAATGATGGTTTTTCTGCAAGATTGAGATTTATAACTTCTCCACAGGCAGCACCAAGATTAACAAATAGATCAAAACTTTGGTAGAGTGCTTGTTGAGCCAGACATAAACCTGCACCAGCTGAATGACCAAGACCAGCAATGATTACTTTTTCTAAGGGTTGCATACTCTTTAATAAGATGCCATTTTTCAGATGCTCACGCATTTGCAATACGACTTGATGATTTACTTCCGCCAATACCTCCAGTGTAAGCTTTTTACCGCTATCTCCCCATATACTTTCACCACTACCAAGAATATCGATTGTAACTACACCAATCCCTTGATTTGCAAAATATGCAGCAAAGTTATATTCATTTGTTTCATATCCATCAATTGTAAGATCGTAATAATGGTGTGTCTCTCCTGCACCAGGTAGAGCAAAGATCCATAAGTGGTTTTCAAAGGTAGATATCTTTGGAGGATAACACCATCCAGCAATACAATGTTCGCCTGATATAGAAGAGAGGTCCTTTATTAAAAAGTCGATACGAACAGGGTCTATTGTTTTATTTAAGTCGTTTTTGCTTTTATTCATTTTGTTATCTCCTAAGCAGTTAATAATAATCGAATGATCGTTTATTTTGATACAAAAAGAAGAGCGATCATTTTTGAATCGCGTCCCATCCGGATTGAATAATTACTTCCAAATTATCTGGAGTAAACTCAAAATTGCCATTGAAGTGATCTTTAGCCAATTGAATGATTGGAATAAAAGCAAAAGTAATTAATAAACTGGTGTCAACTTGTTTGAATAGTTGTTGCTCTTTTCCCAGTTCCATTAAATCATACATTGGCTTCATAAATGATACAGTTTCATCAGAGCTCAGTTTTTGCAAATAGGGTGAATTTGAAAATTGTTCCATAAAGAGAAATTCGTTTTTATTATGTAAAATATAATTTACATAATTTTTTACAATCGTTTCAAACCCTTCTTTTAAAGAGATTTCTTCAAGACTAAAAGAGAATACGATTTTCGTCATTTGCTTTTTCGCATGTAAATATATTTTTTTAATCATGTCCTCCTTATTTTCAAAATAGACGTAAATCGTAGAGGGGGAGAGATTTGCTCTTTTTGCGATTTTTGACATGGAAGTCTCAGTAAATCCAACTTCATTGAGAAGTTGGATAGTTGCCTGAAAAATAGCTTCAATTTTGTTATCATCTTTCACTCTCATAAGGCCAATATTAAACGATCATTCGATTATATTCAAGTGGAGTTTTTCTTTTGTCGTTCTCATCTAAAAATTTTTGTTCAAACTTTCTTCGTTGACAAGAAATAGGAAGTGAGATATATTATTCATTAGTTAATATTTAATGTGTTGAAATATTAATCAGTTAATAAATTAACCCGATAAAATATTTTTGTTACCGTGAAAGGAAGGGTGAAGATGAATGAAAACGAAGAACTATTTGAAATGACGACGATGTTTCGAGGTTTTCTCAATGAAATAGCAAAAGATTGGAACAAACACGGGTATTCCCTCAATCTTACCCAAGTTAAAATCTTATATCAGCTAGAAGTAAAGGGTTCTTTGAAAGTATCGGAAATAGCTCATGAACTAAGCCTCACTTCTTCTGCGGTGACAGGTATTACTGATCAGTTGCTAAGTGAGCAGTATGTGAAGAAGGAGCGAGCAGAGAATGATCGGAGAGTTGTATATATTTCGCTGACTCCAAAAGGACAGTCAGTGATGGGTGATATCAAAACAAATCAAAAAGAAATGTTGCATCAATACTTTGATGTTTTGGATGATGCGGATATTGGCCATCTAAAACGCATTTTTACAAAGCTGATAAAACATGTAAAGAAAAAGGAGAGAGGAAAGTAATATGGAGCATTTATCATCAAAGAAAAAAGTGACCATCATGATTGCCATTATGGCTGCGATGTTTTTTGCGGCAATCAATCAAACAATTACAAGCACAGCAATGCCGCGTATAATCGCTATATTAGATGGAATGGACTACTACACATGGACGATTAATATTTACTTATTAACTTCCACGATTGCAACAGTGCTTGTAGGGAAATTGTCCGATATGTATGGGCGTAAGCCGTTTCTACTGGCAGGTATTTTGTTATTTATGATTGGGGCATTTTTAACCGGAACCTCTTCTGGTGTCTTTCAATTTATTTCGTATCGTGGTATTCAAGGGATTGGAGCAGGGATTATTCAATCCACAGCGATGACAGCAGTTGGGGATTTGTTTCCACCGCGTGAACGGGGCAAATGGACGGGTATTATGATGTCGATTTTTGGTTTTTCCAGTGTGATTGGTCCATTACTCGGCGGTTATTTGATCGATCACTTAGATTGGCATTGGTTATTCTGGATCTTCTTACCGATTGGTTTGATTGCCTTTGCATTGATTTGGTCAATGTTTCCCAAAGTAACCAATAGCAAACGGCAAAGTGTTGATTACTTAGGTTCTTTATTTATGACAACAACCATTGTTCCGTTATTGCTCGCCTTTTCATGGGCAGGAACACAGTATGCTTGGACTTCACCTCAAATTCTTGGTTTGCTTGCTGTGACAATAGTTTCTGCTGGTATATTCGTTTTGGTGGAGAGAAAAGCGGAGAACCCGATTTTTCCCATTCACTTATTAAAAAATAATGTGGTAACGATTTCCAACATCATCGGTTTTATTATGAACTTTGGAATGATGGGTGCAATGATTTATATTTCATTCTTTGTTCAAGGAGTAATTGGTATCTCTCCAACTTATGCTGGATATGTCACGATGCCAATGTCGATCGTGATGGTTATCGCTAGTACGTTGACAGGACAATGGATGGCGAAGACTGGAAAATACAAACGGTATGCTTTGATTGGTATTCCTATCATGATCATCGGTATGGCTTTGATGGTGTTCATGAACAATGTGCAAATGGCAGTAACAGCAATGATAGTCTTTGGTTTTGGACTTGGATTAGGTATGCCTGTATTCTCTTTGGCAACACAAAATGCAGTACCTCACAAAGAACTTGGAGCAGTTACTGCTTCAACACAGTTATTCCGTAACCTTGGTGGGACGATCGGGATTGCAGTCATGGGGACAGTAATGTCCAATAACTTAACGGCCAATCTAAAAGAATCATTGCAATCTTCTGCGCCAGAACTAGCCAAAGTCGATCCAAAAACAGCGGAGCAGATGTTAGCTTTTGCAAATCCACAAACGTTGATGAACACACCATTGTTAGAAAAAACACAAGACAGCTTACCTGCTGCTGCACAACAAGTTTTTATGCATATGATCGATAATATAAGAGAGGCACTGAGCACTACGCTATCTACAGTGTTTCTTACAGCAACATTGGTTATGGTAGTATCGTTTATTCTTGTATTCTTCCTAAAGGAAATCCCACTCCGTACTTCGAATCAAGAAGCAGAGAAAAAAGAAGATAACACTGGTAACGATACGTTGGTAGCGGAAATATCTTAAAACAAATAAACTCCTAGTATTTGAAAAGTACTAGGAGTTTATTTTATAACTTCATTGGAATTTTTGAGTGAATGATTAATGAAGGATAATATTTATCATGCAGAGTAGTCACATCGCTGCCACCTAATCATGTCTTACTTTGAACTTGGGGTTACCACATCATTGATTACGAGACTTTGTTTTTGTACATTTTCTTCTTTCTTTCGAAACAAACTTCCTAAGATACGGCTTTGTGGTCTGAGCATCCATGAAGCGGTATTAAGCGCTACATAAAACAGAGGAAGCATAACGTTGAATCCGTAAGGACCATAATCATGAGCAAGCACATGTGAGAAAGACGCACCAGTCATTAAAAAGAAAATGCCAGCGTGAGCCCATTCTTTCAGCCGTGGGAAACCTGGATAGAGGATAGCAATAATACCGAGTATTTTCCAAGTTCCAAGAAGATTCATGATGTATAATGGGTAACCAATATGTTTTACTAACTCGATATTTCCACCTAATTTCAACAATTGACCAAGCCCGCTTAACAAAATAGATACTGCGAGTAATGTTGTAACTGTCCAATATGCAATCGTTTTTCCTTTTGTTGTCATTTCTGATCCCGTCCTTTAGTTGTTTAGTATATTGATCCAAAAAATATAAATTTACATACTATTCAGATATAATTGATAGCAGGTTTCCATCGTTTGTGTTTTTGTCGCCTTTAATATTCTCCTTTAATTACAAAGAATGATCCGCGAATTGTTCCTGCTAGTTTAGACTTCTGTCTGGCAAATTTAAACTTTCCTTCTAACTCCTTTGGTACTTCCATCCCGTCAGAAAGCTTAAAACCAACAGCTCTTTTCTTAGGATTATCAACTGTATACATGATGTTGATCCCAAGACCATCGTCATAAAAGATATAGGTAAATTTGATATTTTCTACTTGAAAACACGATGTTTCCAGAGGTTTAGCTGCAAACTCAATGTCACGTTCTTCTTTCAAAATTCGATTTCCATAATCAAGGGTTTTTTGACTTTCGCTAGCTGATTTAACCATAAATTCATGCTTGTATTTGTTCATAAAGTATCGTGCTTCATTCGCACGTAGCCCAGCAAGCGCTTCTGCTACAGGAGAGGACTCTAACCCAATGATAGATACATTTTTAAAGTCAACAATATAGGACATTTCCTATCACTCCTTTTATCTTTTTATTTCTTAACAACAGGAATCCATATTTCGCCATAAATTAAATCATTTTGCTGCCCCATCGTTACGGTTGCATTTGGCCCGCCGACATAGGCAAAATCTTCTGCCGTTGGCAATACTTGGCCAAAAGCAATTCCTGCAAGTTTGTTAATCAATTCATTAGCCGTTTTGTCTTCACTTTTCACAACAAGGTATTCTCCCTTAGGAAATTGGATAGCTCTGGCTTCTTCTGGTATCGATGCCTCTGTCTTGACGCCAGCATAATACATCATCTTGTTATTTACCGCTTCATTCACAGCAAAAACGCAGTCATCTGTTGCTATTGCTTTTAATGTGTCAAGTCTTCCGTCTTGGTTTACAGCCTGCCAAAACTCTGACTTTTCTTTGTATTGACCAGCAAAATCTGTATAGTCGCTTTTAAGCTCTGTTCCAAAACATACAACCGTAAAGCTGGCTTTTTCTTCTAAGATATAATCTGCCATATTCAAAACCTTCCTCTTTTAAATTTGTTTTCTTAACTTCTTTTGATAGGTTTATAATAATCTCTAATCATGTCAAAAAATGATACTGTTTAGACATCCTGATGAAAAAAGTTGGATGATTGGAATGAGGGCACTGTATATAGCCATAAAGCTGAGAAAAATGGAGCTTTGATAGTTAGATAGGCATTTTAGACGCAAAAAAACCGACTCTCTGTACAATAAAGAAATCGGTTTTGCGCTATGAAGTGAATGTTAAAAACTAATCTGTCGTGCTGACTTCGTAAAGATAGAAAATATAATCATTGGATACACTTGCGTAACCATGTTGATGTAACATTGCAGTAAGATTTCCACGGTGATATGTTCCATGGTTCACAACATGCTGTACCAATTCAAAAAAATGAGTATCCAATCGGCCATATTGAGGATGTACTGGGGAAATCTCTTTATCCAAATTAACATGGTGGAGGAGCTTTTTATATTGTTCTGACAGATCTTGGAAAAACTTTTCCATTTCCTCCAGACTCTTATCCTTTATCTTTTCTTGCGCATGAGTTCTAGAAGCATAAATCTCTTCCATACTATTCTCTTGCATCACACCGAGCCATACTGTATCTATCATATAAATATGATCAAGTGTCTTCGCAATAGAAGGGAAAACACTTTGGACTTCCAGATTATAAATATCCCTCGGTAGCTCTTTCAGCCGCTCAAAAAACTTGTTGTTCGCCCAGACATGATAATCATACAGCTGTATAGCATGATGTTTTCTCATAAACAATTCCCCTTTGTGTTTGTTGATTTCTCTACCTTAAATACTTCTGTTAACAAGATAAAAAGTCCCTTAATCACCATCTGGTTTTTGCTTAATAATATTGCATCGATCTGTTATCTTTGAACGAGAGGTTATTGATCTTGTCAAATAGAATAAATTCGATAAACATATTGAAATACATTTGCACCCTTGTTAGATGATGTCCAACAAGGGTGATTTTTTATGATTGATCAGAGTAATCTGCTAACCAATCCATATCTATCTAATTAATTAGTGGGAACACGTACATGTTTCAGCAGTGTTCATTTTCCTTTCTTCTCTAGAGAGGGAATAGAACAACCCATCTTTTTGCTCCTGAAGTTCTTTGAGAGTACCCACTTGTACAATTTCGCCCTCTTCGAATACAACCACACGGTCTACATTTTCGATTGCAGTGTACCGATGGGCAATTTTAATTTGTGTTTTTCCGATCAGGCGGGAGTCGATTCTATTCAATACCTTATTTTGCGTAATATTATCGAGAGCGGAAGTCGATTCATCAAACACGAATACATCTGGTTCTTGAAGCAGCGTTCTTGCGATAGAAAGACGCTGTTTCTGTCCGCCTGAACCGGCGATATCTTGGTCGAGGTAATTTGGTTCCAAATCCTCTAGACCAGCACAATGAAGTGCTTCATAGAGCTGTTCGTCGGTAGCTTCCGGTGCTCCGATTCGCAGATTTTCCGCAACTGTTCGGTTGAGAAATCCGGTTTCCTGGAGGCAGAATCCAATTTTTGCCCAAAGGGACTCCAAATCGTATTCTTCAATCGGAATTTCATTGATGAGCACTTCTCCGAAATCGTAATCGATCAACCTACACAGCAAGTAAGTAAGGGTAGTTTTTCCGCTGCCTGATTTACCTACCAGTGCAATCTTTTCCCCTTCCTCAATCGTCATGGAGACATTGCGAAGGGCAAATTTCTTTTTCCCCGGGTAGCGGGCAAACACATTTCGCAGTTCGATTTTCTTCACTTCTTCCAGCTGCCTTGCATTAGGGATAGTGGAGATTTGCTTCAAACGGAAAATATCGTCACACTGATCCGATTCTGGAATTACTTCAATAACTGAAGTGTACCGACGGTAAAACCACTGTACAGCTATCTGGAATGTACTGACATAACTCATGAACTGGAGAGCTTGACCAGGACTAAGAAGTTCTAGATACGCTACTCCCATGAGGAGAACAGCACCTGTGACAAATGCATCTGTTCCGGATGAGAAGAGATCAATTCCAAAAATCTTTGTCCAGAGTGCTTTTTGTCTTGTTGTTTGATATTCTTTTCGAAGTCGATCAAATGCTTTGTTCTCTCGTTCACTTGCTCCTGACAGCTGGATCAATTCAAACTCTCGAACATACTCCGTTGTATGTCCCATCAGTTTTTTTCGAAGTTCAAACAATTGCTCGTTGAGCTGGCTGTATTTATTTAGAGCGCGTTTGGCAAATGCCAGTCCTGCAACTCCTGCAATACAGACAGCAGTCATAAGCGGATTGATAAACAACATAAAACCAATAGCCAAAAACAATTTAAAGATGCTTTCCAGCAGTTCTGGAATCACAGAGGAACTAGAGTACGAGACTCCATTTGTCCATTCTGTCAGACCGCTTGAAAGCACGTTCGGCTTCTGACTTTGAAAGAGAATCTTTGGTGAAACGTTTTTTATTTTTTTCCGCAGAAAACCTTGGAGCCCTGTATCAATTTCTGCATTCAGCTCTTTTTCCAGACTCATATTCAATCCTGCAAGCAGCTGATAGATCACAGGATAGAACATGAATACAAGACTAGAAAGGATGAGTACTTTTTTGTTTCCTTTACCAACACCAATATCGACAAACTGCTGCATGGCAAACGGCTGCACCATCGTAAGCAGAGAGCCTGTAAGAACACAAGCTACTAGCCCTACTGTAATCCATTTTTGTTCACGCATAAGCTCAAATGCCAGTCGCATGGTTTTGCTGTGAAAAATTTTTCTCAGCCGTTTCATCGAATCTCCCAGTTTGAGAAGAGTCAGGGATATATCTATCATACTATTTCTATAATGGGATTCGAATTATTTCTGTCATTTTTTTAAATATAGAGAAGAGCACAGCCTAACGAATATTTTGAAAATCTTCGTTAGGCTGTATTATAAAAAAATTGATCAGAAAAAATCATGAAGTTGCTTGTTGACTAATCGAAAGCAACTTCACCAATCTCTAACTTCTGTTGTTTAGGATAACGGCAAAGTACCGTGCTGCCATGCATTCGATGTCATTGTCTGGTTCTTTCTCTGGAGATGGGTTATCTTTCATTCGCCATGCGCTTTCCAGAACTGATACAATCAATGGATTCATGCCCTTTTTATTCCGAAGAAACTGATTGATTTGCAGGCTTTGCTGCCAGTCGGGCATATCCACTAGATCAAGCAATGCACGAAGATTTTCGGCGTTTTTTGAGTTGTTCTCCATTTCTGAGTTAATTTCTTCCCTCAAATCTTCTCGTCGATACATGTTATCCTTCCAAAAGGGTTAGGATTTTAAATTGAAATATCATCTCTATTTTATTGGTGGCTAAATTATATTTCCATATAGGAAACAAACATAATCAAAATATTCCGTGTTTAAATCTATTTGTACAAACATACCAAAGAAAATGACTTGAATCCTTTAGAAGTTCAAGTCATTTTCCTATTTATATTTTTATATGAAATGAATATCAATCAAATGGGTGGCGGAGCCGCTTTAGGTTAAATACCAAAAGCGGCTCCACTGATCCCTGACACTCGTTCTACTCCCAAGGGAAGAACTTCTGGAAGTACATCGCTGCTGCATGAACGATCATCAAGACTTCCCGCATGAAGGGCTTATTCTTCGCGAGAAGCTGCGCATTCTCGAAGACGAGCACAATCAAGGGATTCATTCCCTCCTTGCTCTGGAGGAACTGCTCGACCAGCTTGCTGTGCTCTTCTTCGGGCTGCTCGACGAGTTCGAGCAGCTGACGAAGGTTTTCAAAATCGTTTTTCCGCTGGATTACGTTGTCGTGCTCCTCGCCAAAGTACTCTGCTGCCTCTGTGATCTTGAGGTCATCCATGGTGCTGAGGATCATTTCCTTAAGCATGCTTGGGGTCACAGCAGTCACGTTGTCCTCCAATGGTGTCAGGGAGTTGATTCGATAAAAATAGTATATCATATCTTGTGTTTATCTTCTGAATGTGCGATGTATCAAGAAAATAGTTCTATAGTAGTATCAAATTAATCATAGGAGGGGTTTTTTATCAGCATATAAATGTACATCCCATTCTAAATCAACGTTTAACGCTGGATTAGAATGGGATGAGAATCAACCTTGCTTTTGCTGATAAGGATACAAATAGGTGAAAATTAGGGATACGCTACAGAGTAAAGCGGCTAGTAGCATAGCTGGTGATAAACCCAGCCATTGTCCCAGACCAAACCCAAGAAATGCAGAGATCAGTTGGGCACACGTATCTTGAGAGATTTTTGTTGCTGCATAAAGAGATGTATTGGATGTTAGCTGCCTTGCTTTCCGGTCAATCCAAGTTGTTGATGTACGACCAAACATGATGAAAGGGATGGCTGCCATTAGAAATACACCTTGCGAGGTATACAGTCCCCATGCGGTCATCCCATAGCCGAGGATAGCAGTAGCATGGCTCCAAAAGAGCCATTTATGCACGGACTGCCACCAACTGGGTGTGGGTTTTGTTGTTTTGAGTTCCGTCTTTTGAAGCAAGTGAATACTGATGAGTGGTGTGCAAACAGGTACAATGGACAACAAGATCAAGGAAGCCCAGTCGTCAAGCGCTGAAAGGACTAGAACAGAAACAAAGATCATGGAGGAAATGGGAGCTCCCATTCCAAGGAAAATGAGCTGCACTGCTTTATCTGTACGCCATGTTGTGTTCTGTTTTTCTTCTTGTTTTTTCTCTTTATTTTCCTTTTTCTTTAGATTAATCTCCTGCATTTGTTTGATGGGAATAAGCAGTAGTCCCGTGATGACGGTAGGGATAGCCACCCACAGCCAGATTTGATGGTGTCGTACTAAGACGAAACCTATTGTTGTAACAGTTCCTGCCGCAAGTCCGCGGAACAGATTTGACAAGTTATCAATCTGAAGACCATCATCTCCTTGATGACCTTGCTGTGTCCTAAGTTCCAGCCAACAAGTTCGAATGGCTACTATCGCCCATGTGGTAGGAAAGGTAGTTAGCCAATGTGGATAAAAGCCCCAAATCCAGTCATTTGACACGAGAATACCAGTGAGTGGATAAGAGAACATCCACACACTGACTCCCCACACAATTACTTTTTTCGGATCAAAACGATTGATGATCCAATTCGCACTTGTAGATGCCGCCAACTGAAGACCCAATTGATAGATGGGCATTGCGACAACATGCCGACCATGTCCTTGAGCTATCAGGATTGCCGGCAGTACCTGGAAAATGATCTGTGCCGTTGGTGACAGGAAGAAAATAAGTGCCAGCAATGCCCTAGGCGTAGGTGTCCAATACCAGCTCTGTTTTAATTTCTGAGAGCCCTGCTTGATCTTCTTATGCAGTTTCTTGATCATCGTCTCCCTTTCCATGAGACTCGAACGTTTCTCCAGCATTTGCGAAAATTTGATTTATCCTTATCCTCAAAGCTTGATTATGAGGATGTTCTATCTTTAGATAGCCACATTCACAAAAGTCAGTCAATAGAGAAGCTGAAAAACTAATAGCGTTATATCTATATGAACATCCGTTATTTCCTGTCCGGACAATGTATATTACACAATGTCCGGTTTCCTCTATCATCTAATGGATGAAGAGGAATTTGTGAAAAATCACTTCCCGAATAGGAGTGACCGAACTACAGCAGCAACCTCGCTGAAGTTCTCACGGTTCATCTCTCGACCGCGAGGTGAACCTGCGATCCCTGCGTGTCCGCCAGCTTCCGGTCCCCAGAGGCTCTGGACGATTTTGCAAGCGGAAAAATGCTTTCCGCCGTCTGCAAACGACAGCGTGATACCACCTGTCTCCGGCTTCCACATGATGATCGAAGGGATCATCTTCTGGAGGATCGGGCTGTAGTACGCCATGTTGCAGAACGGATCGTCAGAGATGAACAAGCGAAGGATGTCGTCTTCCTCCAGCAAACATCGTTCGATGTCAGCCTCGTGATCGTCCCAAATCTTCAGCAGGCTCACAATGAAGGCTTTATCGTTCTTCACAAGGATCCGTTCCAAAGCGTGGATGTACTCGTTCACTTCCTGCGTGACATCGACGATTTCCTCCTCAGGGGTGTACAGGTGATTCAGCCAGAATCCCATACACGCCTTCACCTGACGGAGAATGTTCTTTTCTTTGACCTTGTGGAGGTGATGAGCGCCCTTCTCATCAAGCATGCCGATGGTCTGCCAGAAGGAAGGATTGTTCGGCTTGACACCCATCAGAGCCGCCACCCCACCAATGGTGTCGGGATCGATGTGGCTGATGAGGATGGTGCTGCCTTCCGGAAGCACTGGCACGTTCGTGCGCGCTGACGGCGGGAGTTCCTGCTGGAACTTCCCTCCATGGTGAGCGAGGGTCACCATAGTGCCCTCGATAACTGTCTTTCCGTATTCCGCCTCAACAGTAGCTGCAACGCTGTTGTTGGCAGCATACTCGGAGGCGGCTTTAGCACTGCGGGCGAGGATAACACGCATGGTAACTCCTATCAGGAAAAGTACATGATTCTGTGATTTTATTATACCAAGAATAGGGAGTTTTTTTCGGACTAGTATTTTTGTTTATAGATTCGCGAGCGAGAAAACCATGGTTTGAATAGCAGGAGGAGTGCGAATGGCAGTAAAAAAGAGCAAAATTTCGCTATATTTCTTATTCCTTAAATGCTGAGTGAATCAACTGAGTTGCGATCGTTTTTAATTGCATTGCTGCGGGTTTTGCACCAATGAGCGGTACAGACACCAATGCGCCATTGATAATGATTGTCAGTTGGTTTGCTAAGGTGTTGTCTGGTATTCCTGCTAGTTTGGTTAAGCGGGATATGCGTTCTTGTAGCGATTGTTCATATGTTAAAACATACTGATGTACCGGATGTGCTTCATCAGAGAATTCTGCCAGCGCATTTAACAATGCGCATCCACGGTATCCCGGAGCCATCATCGTTTCCATTGTTGCATGAATTAATGCAAGCAACTGTGCCTTGGGTGATCCTTCGTGTTTGGCAGTAGCTTCATCAAACAATTTCGCATGAGATTCATCATGTTTGGCTAAATAGGCGATGATTAAATCGTTTTTTGTAGCAAAATGCCGGTAAAGGGAAGATTTCCCGACTCCTGATTTTTCCACAATGGTATCCACACAAACGGCACGAATGCCTTCATGATAAAACAAGTCGGTTGCTGTATCGAGAACGCGTTGACGCACAGGGGTATGAGATGTTTTCATATTATTTCACCCTCCCTAATAATAAAATAACCGTACAATACTGTTTTGTTCCGATCATAGCAAAAAGCATTCTTTCTTAACAACGGAAGTGTTTATTGATCAAAAGTAATAAATCTTTTCCCGTTTTCTGAGTGATGGAGACTTTTATATATAGCTGTTTTAAAGTCTTCGATCGGATGCATGCCCCCGGTAGATACTTGGAAATCAGCTCTTTTGGTGGCATCGATAATTTCTTGGATTACGGGCATATCTGCTTTTGTTGGCGGAGTAAAAAAATATTGATAAAGATATGGATTAATACCGATATACTTTAATAAAATGTCGGAGTTATGGACTTCAAATTTTTCCGGACTATAATTGCCATAAATAACAACTTGTCCTCCAAGTCCTACGCTTTGAATTAAATTTCCAAGAAGAGATCCGCCAACACAATCGATAACTCCGTGCAGCCCTTTGTTTTGCGTGATTTGCATGATTCGGTCATCGATCTTCTCATCCAGCAGAGACAGATCGATGATGTGTTCTGCTCCGAGTGCATGTAAGTCTATATTTTCGCGTGTTTTTCTCACGATGGAGATGACATTTATATTGCGGCGCTTTGCCAATTGCAGAACCATCATCGCCACATTGGAGTTGCCGGCTGTCAACGCAAGCCACCCTCCAGATTGGACTTTTGATTGTTCTAGTAAATCCCATGCGGTGATCAAGTTAAAAAACTGTGCGGCTTTTTCAATGGGGTAATCTGCTGGTAAAGGCATGATCCATTCCTCAGGTATTGCTGCATATTCAGCCCAGCTGTTGAGATAGCCAAAGGTAACAAAAGTTCCAGGTTGGTAAGATACATTTTTCCCAACTTCTTTAATAATTCCTGCGCCATAAACCCCGCCAATTTGCTGAGGGAAGACTGGTTTTTTTGGTTCTGGATATAAATTTTGAATAAAGAGGAAATCACCTGGGTTGATGGATGCAGCCGTCATTTTTATTAAAACTTCGTTGTCTTTGATTGTTGGTATAGGAACTTCGCCAACTTGCAGTGCGGCAAAATCATCTTGGGGTGATGCTAATTCATTGAAATAGATAGCTTTCATCGATGTACACCTCATTATAGAAGCAGATTATTCTAAAGATAGAACGAAACAGTCCTGTTCTCTAATTAAATGATACAGGACTGTTTCGTTCTATGTCAAGAGACAAACGCTGGATATCCTTAATTGATTTCTATAGATGCAGTTGATAAGCTTTGTTTAGAAGTAACAATCACCCGCAACTCTCGGGAGTAAAAACAATGCTGAAGTACGTGTTCCAGTTGACTCAGGACTCCTCGAACAACGTCAAGTTCGTTGTCGTCGACCCCACCGGGGAGAACAAGTACTGGGAGTGGGAGCTGTTTGCCTTCGTGGGCAGCGGCGACCAGATCGAGAAGTTCGAGTTCCCGGACGTGGAGAAGATTGGCCTTCGCTGTTCCGGCGGATGCATCTTCGTTACCACCAAGTTCGGGGATATCAACACGCACGCGAAGACCTGTGACGGCAATCCGTTGGAGGTTCTCGACCCGAACCGGTACGAGTTCGATGCGGACGGCAACCTGCGTGAGAAGAACTGAGTCTCCTCTACTGTTGAGCCGCTCATAGCGACTCTACTTCTGAGACATGTGGGACCCCCTGTGCTATGTGCAGGGGGTCTGCTATTTTAGCAACAAGTCTGATATGTAAAATGATAATTCCTAAGCTATCGTATTACTGGATCAAAAAAAGAGCGATATGATCCTATCACTTGTTTTTCTCAATCTGTATTTAATTTTGTAGGATTTTATCATTGGTTCATTTTAAATTTGGTGCCAGGCACCCGAGCAAGGCTCAGGTGCCTAGCGACCGGTCTTGGTCAGGCGATGCCCTCAGGCAGCATCTTCCAATACTCCTCTGATTGAGCGCGAAGACCACCGAATTTCGTATGCTTACGGAACGAAGCAAACGCAGCGTAACCCGCGATCCAGTGCAGCTCATGCAAGGAGAACCGGCTTCCCTGCTGGGCGTTTGTCATACTTGCCACGAGCAGGGCATAAGGGGTAACGGTCTGCTCAAGCATGGTGTTGTAGCCCACAACATCGTCGAAATACAGGTTCCACTCGTCAATCTTGCTGAGCCACGGTTCCACTGTCTTGACTGCAGCCAGAAAGATCTTGATCTTCTTCGGGTCTCCTGCGACTTCTTCGAACTCAAGGGGAGGATTCTTCCACCCTGATGGGGCGCGAAGATCACTGAACTTCTTATCGTTACGGAACGCAGCATACACAGCGTAGCGCGCGATCCAGTACAGATCATCCAAGGAGAACTGGCTTCCCTGCTGTGTGTTTGTCATACTTGCCACGAGCCGGGCAAAAGGCAAAACCAGCTCATTAAGCATGGTGTTGTTGCCTGCAACATCGTCGAAACACAACTTTCGCGGGTCAATCTTGCTTGGGCTTGGTTCGATTGCCTTGACCACAGCTAGAAAGATCTTATTCTTCTTCGGATCCCTCACGACCTCCTCAAACGGGAGAGACGGCTGACCAGCAGGCGGTGTGTAAGGCTTGAAGTCGTGCATCAAAACTCCTCTGTAGTGCGCCTATTTACCAAAACCGGAATTATTCTATTATAACAAATGATGCGACAAAGGGATGGTCCTTCTGTCGCATCAATACAGCAAGTATTGGAGGTTTATTATGCATATAGAGAAACTAGAAAGCGAAAATGTTGCCATTATAAGAAGTGATGAGATACTAATCAAGGATATTCAATCCGCTTTGGATTTGATGGCAACGGTTCGATATGAAACGGACTGTGATCGAATCATTATCAACAAATCTTCTGTTGTGGAAAGCTGTTTCGATTTGAAAACGCGGCTTTTAGGAGAAATCCTCCAGAAGTTTATCAACTATCAGGTGAAAGTTGCATTTGTTGGAGATTTTGCCAGTTACTCCAGCCAGAGCTTAAAAGATTTTATTTATGAATGTAACAGGGGAAAAGATTTCTTTTTCCTGCCTACCAAACAAGAAGCGATTGAAAAGTTTAGCATGTTAAAGTAAATGTAACAAGGGGCTGGTTTGCTGATCGGAAATTCAACATTCGAAACAAATATTTGTTTTCCTTCAGCTCAGGTCACATGATTAGAAAATAGATTAAAATGAAATGAAGCCTTTCATTTCCAATACATGATCTCCTTGCTAAAAAAGAGCAAGTCGAAGCCCGTTTTAGTCATCTATATATGAAATCATTCATTTGCGCTGGCGGACTACTGATCACATGTTGCATAAAGTGATTGGTAGTCCACCTTTGATCTGCTCTATACGCGGATCTGCGGAGGGAGATCAGCCGCAGATGAAGAAATGCTAGCGGAGATTGTTTCGAAGCACCACGCTGATCAAGGCAGATGTGTTGCCTTCGACGATCCGGGATGCATTGAAATTGAGCTTCTCAGCCGCTGCAAGGTACAGCTTCTTCACCTCTTCGAAGATCTCCCCGCCGGAGACCATCGATTTGACGGAAAGGGAGCCGTTCCGAGCCGCTTTCTTGATGATTTCCTGAGTTTCAGGCAGAACCATGTTCACGATTCGGGTCAGGAACCAGATGAGCTCGTCAGCGGGAAGATTTTCGTCGTACATCTCGACCTCCAGTAAGTTTGTATACTTGCTTATATATTATCAAAATTAGTCATTAAAATGTATAAGCGACTTTCTTTTGTCGCATAAGGAAAAGCAACCAACTCGAAGGAAGGTTGCTTTTTCTCGATTTTAAAAAAGGTGCATTAAAATTATTCTCCGCCTGGAACACCTGATATCATAATGACTCCTCCTTGATTTTTTTATACAGTAATTGTTGATAATGGTTCGCTTTTGATTCATTTTCAATTTCCTTATAAAATTCACATAAGTCTAAGTAGATGTCAATGGAAACTTTATTACATGGAAGCAATTTTTCCAATTTGATATAAGTGGTTGTTGCATCTTCTCGTCTGTTTTGCTTCCTTTGAATTTTTCCTAATAATTGGTAAATTTGCAATTCGAATTTATCTGCTTTTTTTGTTGCTTTTAAATGTTTTATCGCCTGATTTAATTTTGTTTCTGATTCATCTATGTCTTCGATTTTTGCAAGCGTTTGTGCATAACGAAAGTACATTTCACAAATCAAATGAGACATATTGGTAACATGATGAATCAAATCAAGTGATTGTTGATAACTTATTTTAGCTTCCTCATAATCACGTATGGAGACATAAATATCACCAATCGTAATCCACAAAGAAAATAAAAGTAAGAAGTGTTTATTTTGCAGAGCTATTTCTAATCCGATTTTTGCATATTCCAAAGCTTTTAATGGTAATCCAAGTCTTGTTAAGACTGCTGCATATCTCTCATATGCTTGGATCGTAATAAAAGGGTTTGTAATATAAACATCTTTTTCAGCTAGTAGTTTTTCTGCAAATTGATAAGCTTCTTCAATTCGATTGAGATGCTCCAGATAGATGATTTGATTAAGAAGCAGATATCCTTTAAAATGCGTCCGCTCACCATCTGGTACATACACTTTAATTGCTTGGTTTGTCAGTTGATAACTCAATTCATAATCTTGCTGATCATAAAAAGCAATTCTTGCAAGTTCACTATAACAAATACATTGCATATTGGTTTTTTCCAGATTGGGGCACTCGTCCAACTTTTTAAGTGTCTGCTCATAGCTTTTTTTGGATTTGGCGTACTCATTTTGCAAGTAATAAATTTTACCTTTTATAAACTCTGCAAAAGTAGTGGCATCGGAATAGTGATGAATGTCTGAGATTGCATTTAATCGTTCCAATGCTGCTTTTTGATTACCGATGGAGATAATTTCAATATGTTTTAGTTCCTGCATAATCCCCTTTTCTCGTTTAACCATCTGATTTTCAATGCCGAATACCGACTCTGCGATGCCAAGACATTTGGCATATTCGATATATTTGTCATCTCCAACACTGATAAATCCCCGTTCTATGCTGCTGATGGTGGAAATGCTGCATTCTAATAAGGTGGCAACGTCTCGTAATGTTTTCCCTTGTTTCTTCCGTTCATCGAGTAAAAAAGAACCAATTATATCTTTGCGCATTGCCTACTCCTTTTTTCTGAACAGTCTGCGTGTTTGTTCTTGAAATCTTGTTTGTTTAGCATAATATACCAGAAAACTGTGCCAATTGCAGAAAAAAATTAGAAAATTATTAATGTTGTAAAATTATACAATTCAGATTAAAATAACGCTTAGAAAAGCAAGTGGTGGAGCAATAACTGTTCTTTTCCCTTGTTATATATTTTATTGATACATATTATTTTAACGGAAGAGGTGATGAATACATGTCTTTGCGTCTTATTGTGGAAGGTTGTGCGGTAAAAGTAACTGAATTTTTGGATCATTTGCGCGCAGTTGCTCCCAGATACCGCTTTTACGATCAATCCAATTGGACAACCTCCTCAACGGAGTCACGCGTGGAATATTACTTTGATGAAAATCCGTGCGCAAAACCGCGTGTTTCTGAGCGAGTTTCCAAACTAGAGATCACCACCAAAGACAATACAACAATAGAGATGATTTTACTCGACCCGGTCATCGTCGACATGGGCAATGGAAACACCTATATTCATGGGAAAAACTACGATATTTTTGCAGCAGGAGAGAAGGAGAATGGTTTGTAGCAAGATACCGCGTTTTGTGGAGCGCGATCAAACACTTCGCATCAAAATAATCGATTCATGCGGCATGACTTGTACCTTTTGTCATAACGAGGGTACGCCTGTAACGGCAGACAACCGAAAGCAAGCAGCAGGTAATTGGATAACCCATGGTGCATCTGGCAGAACATCGATTTATGCCAAAACAAATGGCGTCAACTTTCGTTCGGCAATCATTATGCCGGATGACGAATTTCGTGTTACCTTGGATAAATTGCAGAAACGCTTTGATTTAAAAGAAGTACATTTGACTGGTGGAGAGCCGACGTTGCATCCTCAATTAGCGCAATTAGTGGAGTTGATTTCTGCTCAAGGTTTGTCAGTAGGAATGACTTCCAATGGTGAAAATGGAGCAAAGGTCATCCCAGATGCAGCGAAAGCAGGTCTAAAAAAAATAAACTTTTCCGTCTTCGGTACAACGGGAGAAGAGTTGATGCAAGTACAAAATGCATCTTGTAAAACTCCGCAATGGGGTGAGCATAAAATAAAAGCATTACGAGATTCGATGCGTTGTGCAATTGAGCATCAAATCAAAGTAGCGGTGAACATGGTCATCGTAGATTCTTCCCATATTGAGCGTATTCGACGGTTGTTAGATGATTTTCCACCTGAAATCAGTATTCGGATCATGCGTTCCTTGGAAACAAGAGAAGAAGCCACAAAAGCCATTCGATCATTGGGAAAGGAACATGGAGCAAGTCTAGTATCTTATCGGGTGACAGCAGGTGTTTCCGATGAGCGATTTGAGTACTGGCTTAAGGACAATAAAAAGATTTGGTATAGAAAACTACGAAATGTACGGCTGCCCAGTATGTGTAAAACTTGTTCATTTAACAACGACAAAGATTGTCATGAAGGATTTTATGGCATTCGTCTCTACAAAGATCATTTCGGGTGTTATCAAGTTGGCGTCTGCATTCAACGGATGGATTTATGCCAGCCGGTAGATGCATTTTTAGAGAGTGAGACAGCCCGTGAAATCGAGAAGTTTCAAAGAAAAGAATACAATCGGCTAAAACAAGAAATCCAAAGGAGTGATATTACATGTCCATTGAATTTGAAGCAAAAGTAATCGATATCGACAAAGCAGAGTTGGAGGACAAAATCATGCAATTAGGAGGGACGAAACTTGGAAAAGCATTGATGAAACGTTATGTTTACGATATTAACCCTGAGCAGAGAGGGCACTGGATACGACTGCGAGATGACGGAAAACAGATTACATTGACGGTGAAAAAAATATATCATGACGGGATCAGCGGTACAGAAGAAGAGGAAGTGATCGTCGATGATTTTGTGAAAACCAATGCTTTGCTGCAATTAATGGGTTTTACTCCTTCTGCTTATCAAGAAAACGAACGGACTAGTTTTTTACTCCATAACAGCAGAGTGGAACTCGATCATTGGCCGATGATCCCGCCATACATCGAAATCGAAGCTGATTCCAAAGAGAAAGTGATCGAAACGGCAATACAGCTGGGGTTTGAAGAAGAGCAGTTAACTGGCGAAAACACGGTAAAAATTTATGCAAAGTATGGAATTGATCTGGATAAGATTGCTGATTTGCGGTTTTAACAAAGAAAGGAAGGTTACAGTCGATGAAATGGTCATCTAACTTTTGTCCCAAAAATCCAACGGCTTTAACCGTATGGAGTTGTCAACGTTAACGTATAGAATTATCCGGAAAAACATTGTATAGTACAAATAAGATAATCGTCTGCTCTCAGGAGAAAAGACATGCTTAATGGTCCGTCTGCTACTCCACAGGCTGTTGCTGCAGAGATGGGGAGAATCGGTCGAAGGCTGCGCGATAGAACCTACAACATTCAGCCGAATGACAACGCACTGGAAAGGTTTCTGAAGTATCTTACTTCGGGGTATGAGGCAAATACGTACAGGATGGAAGCTGAAAAGATCGCCAGGCGAATTCGCATGGGCGATTATGAATCTGCGTATCTTGCCCTCCAGTGGTATTGTGAGGTGGAAAACGATCTGGATCTGAAGCAGATACTAGAGTGGGTTGAAGCCCGTAAGCAGAACTGAAAAAGGCAGCAGTGTCTTTGGGGATCCAGAGACACTGCTGCAACAGTAGATTAGCCTATATCGTAAAATTTTAATAAAACAAAAGGATATCATTTATTGGTATCCTTTTTTATCTTAATGCTTTATGAATTTCTTCCACTGCTGATATATAAAAGCTTTGTGCTTCTTCCAGCCGCGACTTATCTTCATCCGAAAGTTTATTTTGGTTCCAGTTATAGAGATATACGCCTGGTTGGTAACGATTGATTAAATCTTTATCTGTTTTTTCGTCAGGATTTTCATACCACTGTTGGAAGAGTGCTTGAATCTCTTTTTCGTATTTTTTCTCACAGCAGACATGCAAATGGTAGATGGTACTGTAATTAAAATCATCATACCAATTAATTAATAATATATAACAGCGAGCATCGGTTGGATGAAAAAGGATTTGGTAATCAGACAGCGGCGGCTTGTAACTTTCATCCCATTCTTCGTAGTATTCTTCCTCTTCGTCTGCTGTGCTTTGAATCATAAAAGGAACTGCCTCTGTACGATAACCTAACTTCTCTTTTAATGTATACAATCGTTTGAAGTGATTATCCGGGTTTATTCCATATAAACTAAGCAGCATCAGATCACTGTGATCTTTTTTTATTGTATCATTTACCTCATCCACCATAGGTGCAGGCTGAATATCAGGAAGAGGCAGTGTTGCTTTTTGCATGCGTTTTGCCAATAGATCGATGATTTTTTGGTCCAATAAATGGAAAGCCAGTTCATAAGGAGTAAATCCGGAGTCTGGATCTGTCGTATTTAGATCAGCACCATGATCCAAAAATAGATTTATTAATTCGATGTTTCTATAGTGAATGGCTCGTATCAGTGGAGTGCCAAAATAGTTAATCGGCGCATTTACATCCAAACCAGCTTCCAATAATACTTTACAAAGCGGAATCGTTTGATCGTGGCGATTGGAACCTCGGATTGCTTCATTCCATAGTCCTGCACTACGAACAGGAGCACCGATTTTAATAAACTTTTTCACGATTTCGGTGTCACCTCTGCCAATCGGCCAGATCAAAAAATCTTTCATCATTTCTGGTTCAGTTTTCGCTCCATAATGAATAAGGATATCGATTGCCTCTGTAGACTCCGCATCTCGAAGTGGTGGATGGTAAAAATAATGTCCGCCAACTTGTACTTCTGGATCAGCACCGTATTGCAGCAAAAGCTCTAGTATTTCAAGTAAATTGCGTCTCGTCGCAAGATGAAGCAAGGAAGGCATATTACCCATAGGATGATTGGGATCAGCTCCATAGCGCAACAAAAGCTCTACCATCTCGGTATTTTCTTGCTTGATGGCATTCTCCAGAGGGACATGTACATAATGATTTGGATAATCCGGTTTTGCTCCATTTTTGAGCAGAAGTTCTGTCAGCTCTATGTTTTTTGTATCCACGGCGATATGGATCGGCAGTCGGAATTCTACTTGATAGTCTCGTTCATTGAGAAGATTGGGATGTACACCCAATGTGAGTAAAGTTTTTACTTCTTCGATATCTTCCGATTCAACTGCTTCATACAGTGATTTTTTTGGCAGTGTCGGTGGTAATTTTTTAGGAAGTACTTTCTGCATTATTTCTCCTGTTCGTGCAGCTTGCCAAGGAAGAAGGCCATAGTCATTGGCAGTATCCACACTAGCATCAAGAGACAAAAGCGTTTCTACTGCTTCTTTACAACCAGTTAATGCAGCAAAATGCAAAGGTGTATTTCCATCGATATCCTGTGTATTGATATCAATTCCTTGCCCAACAAAGAAGTGGATCGCTTCTATGTTGTTACCAGCTGCTGCGATATGTAACAAAGATACCTTCGTAGTCTCTTCAATACAGGAGTCATTTTCCTTAAACTCCTGTTGAAAGACTGCAAAGCCTTTATTTAAAAGAATAGTACTCAAATGGTTAAAACGTTCATTGTAATAATGAAGATCGTACATAAGTCCTACTAGTGGTGGTAAACTTCTCATATTATGCACGCCTTTTCGCAGATGTTTGTTTGATTTAATTTATCATAGATGAGTGACGCTGGATAATGGAGGAAATAGAGGTAGAAAAATTATGTCCCCCGAAGTTCAGTTATCCTTGCAGATAGTGAACCTCGGGGGAGATGACCCTTATGAAATTAGGAGGACTTCAACTAGCGAACTCTACCTCTGATGGGAGGGAATCACTTCTTCTCGTTGTTATCCTGAATCTTGCCGAGGCAAGTCGGACAGGGAAGCAGCATCTTGCCACTTTCCTTATCCTTAATGGGAAAAGTTCCTGCCCGATTCGTGCAACCCTTGTAACCACACTTGATTTTGGCGCGATGGGACGCTTTGGTCATGATGGACCTTTCTTCGTAAGGGTCAACCTTTATTTAAAGTATACTATTTTATAATCAGGTAAGAAAATAAAATATTAGCTTTATAAATATATTGATAAATACTAGCAGAAACGAAAACAAACTCTGTATAAAAGAGTTTGTTTTCAATATTGGATATATAAATCCTTTGGAATTTTATACGTATATTCCTAACAGCAAATGGTCGTAATCACAACAGCTCCATTGCCTGTAACGATTTCAGCAGTATTGACTTGGTTTGTTCCACTATTGAACGATCCTGCCTCACCACCGCCGCTATTATTAACACTACCGTTTCCACCAAATCCTCCAGCTTGGATCGCTTTTGCAGAAAAATTCTTGCATCATGAGACAATTAACGGTAAAATGACCACAGTCAAAAATGACCATGGTCATTTTTTTGGTGGTGGAAAAGTGCGAAGAGAGATAAAGAAAAAACAGACAAAAGAATCCATTATTCAGCATGCGATGATGCTGTTTAAACAAAAGGGGTATGAAAACGTAAAAGTAGAAGAGATCACAGAAGCATGTGGAATTGCTAAAGGAACGTTTTTTAATTATTTCCCGAAGAAGGAACATATTTTGTTATACATAACGGATACCTATATGGAACGGTTGGAAGAAATAATGTTACAAAGTCATCAAGAGGGGTCTCTGATTGAGGGAATCAAAGGTTTTTTTGTGAAATTACTCTTGATCTATCAAAAGCATGAAGATATATTAGGGCTTATTTTACAAGAGACGATAAGAAGTGAAATTCAACAAGAGTTAGAGACATCCAATATAAAAAATTTTCAAGCGATAGTAACACAGTTGATTGAACATGCAAAAGCAAAGAAACAAATTGTGTCCAAATGGGAAAGTTCGCAAATCGCCTCCAGTTTGGTTGCTGCATTTCTTTATGTGCTGATAACGGTTGGCAGAAAAGAAGAAAGTATATCAATTTTACAACAACAACTGGATACCATCTGGGAGGGCATCGTTCGTGAATAGACTGAAAAAAATAGCAAAAAGCAAATTTTTTCTTACTTTTGTGGTGCTAGTTGCTTTTATATACATAAATAATACTTCATTGTTTTCCAAGCCGCTTCATCCTACCCCAAAATTACTCGCACATCGTGGGTTGGCCCAGACGTTTTCGATGGTAAATATTCAAAATGACACATGTACAGCGGAACGTATCTATCAACCGGAGTACCCTTTTTTAGAAAACACCATTGCTTCCATGGAGGCTGCCTTTCAAAAAGGGGCAGATCTAGTGGAATTAGATGTACATGAGACAAAGGACAAGCAATTTGCCATCTTTCATGATTGGACGATGGACTGCCGTACAAATGTAAAAGGTGTAACAAAAGATTACACCATGGCACAGCTAAAGAAAGTCGATATTGGGTATGGTTATACTGCTGATAATGGAAAGACGTATCCGTTTCGAGGCAAAGGTATTGGATTGATGCCTTCCCTGACAGAAGTGCTGGATCATTTCCCAAATAAACAGTTATTGATCGATGTGAAGAGCAGCGATCCATTAGAAGGTGAGTTGCTTGCTTCCTATTTGGGCAAATTATCAGCAAAACACCGCAGTTTATTGACTGTTTACGGTGGAGATGAGCCGATTGCAGCTTTGAAAGCGAAGTTGCCAGATATGCGTGTGATGTCCAAAGCGACCATGAAAAGTTGTCTAATTCCTTATATCGCAATAGGTTGGACTGGTTATATCCCGCAAACTTGCGAGCATACTGAGCTTCATATACCCGAAAAAATAGGGCCATGGTTATGGGGATGGCCTGTCAAGTTTTTAGACCGAATGGAGAAGGCTGGTACGCAAGTAGTCATTGTTGGTGGGGATGGCAGTGAGTTTTCGAGCGGCTTTGATACACCAGCAGATATCAAACGTCTTCCGAAAGGTTTCTCTGGATGGATCTGGACCAATCGCATTGATCGTATTGCGCCATTGTATAAAAAGGAATAGGAATGGAAATCAAATATGTGAAAATGATGTATGGATTGGGAAAGATGTAACGATAATGCCAGATGTGACGATCGGAGATGGCTCTATCATTGCTTCTCATTCCGTTGTGACTAAGGACGTAGATCCATATACGATAATAGGTGGGAATCCAGCAAAACGAATCAAACTGCGTTTCTGCGGAAAAATAGCAGAGGAGTGGCTGGTTATACAATGGTGGGACTGGCACATCGAAACGATATCCAATCATATTGATAGTATTGTCAGTGGAGATATGGAGGCATTAAAAAAAGCAGCAAGAGAAAGTCGAAACCAAAAAATAATACATGAAGATAAAGCCTAGTATTACTTGCGATACTGGGCTTTATTGAATCATCTGCATCGTTTTGTCTCCTTAAATCCATCGATCTGTAATAAGATACATCCATATAATTGATGTATCGATTGCTAATCCATTTCTACTCGGCTAAATTCATTGTAGTACTGTGATTATCTAGACATGGATTGGAACGTATCTTTGGTTTATTTGCCCATGTTAAGTAGATGCTTGCCAAAACAGGGACGAGTATGGAAAGGGATAAGAAATATAGTATCGTCACTTCTTTTGAGAAGAGACTTAATAAAATAGATACAGTCATCACGCTCAAAATACTCCCCATTTGTCTTACTAGATTGACTAAGGAAGATATCTCGTTGTGATATGTTTCTTTTGTTGCAGAAAAAGCAGCATTCATTAATACCGGTGCAATGGCTCCTGATGATCCTAAGAGAATGAAACTGAGTATGATGAGAGATGGTAAAGCCGCTATTGTAAAGTATGCAAATAAGAGTATGCTTCCGCCCACAATCGCAAATAAACATAGTTGCTGTGTGAATGTTTTTCCAAGTTTATTTACTAATATTGGGGATAGAAAAGAGGAGACCAACATACCTGATAATGTGATAGGCAAAAATTTAATCCCTGTTTCAAAAGACGATAAATGAATGTCTTCTTGAAAATAAATAGAGAGGAAATACATAATCCCGTAAATCGAAAAATTATAGGTGGAGCCGTTAATCAAGCTGGAAATATTTAATCGCGAAAACATTTGTCGGGATAAGACATGTGTCTTTCCTTGCTTAAACTGCAAGATGTATCTCCAGCCTAAAAGGAGTAGAAGAAGGGAACCTATCGTGAATAAAATTGGCAATTGATCCATCAATTTATACTCATGAGTTATATACACCAACGATACAATAAGGAGTACTACAATCGTTTGCTCCTTAAAAAAGATCGGTATACTTTCCCTCTTCACATCCTGAATGGCAATACTTGCAGTCAAAATAACGATTAACGTGAACGGAATATTAATTAAGAAAATACTTTGCCATCCCCAGACATCATTTAAAAGTCCCCCAACCAATGGAGAGAAGGCAAATCCTATGCCCGAGGTGCCTGACCAGATACCAAAGGCAATTGCTCGTTTTCGAGGTTCTGTGACAGTAGAAGAGAGTAATTTTGTTGCAACAGGTGCAAATAAAGCAGCACCAATCCCTTGTATAATTCGTGAGATTAGTAAGTCAATATAGTTTGTTGACAACGCACAAAATAGAGAACCTGCCATAAAGACGGTAATGCCAGTAATAAAAGCATTTTTCGCTCCCGTTCTTTTACTGATCCTAGCAAAGAGTAATATCAATGAAGCAAATGCCAACACATAACTGTTTACTATCCATGAAGTTTGTGAAAGGTTTAGTTGAAGTTGTCTTCGTAGCTCTGGGATTATAATGTTTACAATATTGGAATCTAAAATAATTAGGAAACTACCTACACAAATGCTTATTAGACTAATTATTTCTTGTCGTTTAAAAGCCATAACGGCACCTCATTTCAAATACATTTGAACTAACATCTATTATTTCAAATGTATTTGAAATGTCAAGAGGAAACTTCAATTTATGACAGATGTGTGCTTTAAAAAATCTCAAGCTGTGCTGTGTATAAATAACAAAACCCAGTATGAAAAACTGGGTTTGTTGTATCAATGGTGTATCTTCCAATCCAATTGATCTACATATTCTTTTGCTTCCTTTAGACCATATCCATATATCTCACGTGTTCGTTTGATTGCTTCGATTTTCTTCCCTTGATGGATGAGCTGAATGATGTCATTGTCTTTGGGTGAAACAGTATCTAATTCGACTCCTACTTTTTCCCCTACTTGATGCAAGAGATCTTCAATATGATGAATGCGTTGTTCCATGCGAAAAATTCTTTTCTTTTCGTTATTTGAGCTAAGCAGAATAACAAAACAGAGTATAAAAAAAAGAATAGGGGTGAAGATCATCCATAAATCCATGTATAAATCTCCTCCAAATCTTATTATTTTTCAATATTGTCAACACACTTTTACGATATAGAAAAATAAATGTTATGTCTATGGTTAAAATATTTTATTGGTTATTATTATTTTTGATATTTCAGATAGAAATACTTTTATTTTTTTTAAGATGAATGAACATTGAAAAAGACCTTTGTTATTCAAAATAAAAGAAAAGCCGTTCTGAATGATTCAGAACGGCTTTTTAATGATTTACTTCTAACTCATTTTCAGTGGGTACCTGCGTTTCATCAGGAATAATTTTTCTCACCACAGACAAACGCGTGACGCTATTGTGATCCATTTCTTGTACGGTGAAGACTAAACCGTCGTACTCAATGATTTTCCCGACTTTTGGAACCTCTTGCAGTCGGGAGAAAACCCATCCCCCAATGGTATCGTTATCGTCATCTTCGATATCTGTGTGAAAGTAATCATTTACTTCTTCGATCAATAACCTTGCATCGATTGATGTTTCTACCCCTTTTTGTTGGAAAAAGGGCTGTTCGTCGTCAAATTCATCTTGGATTTCTCCAACAATTTCTTCAATAATATCTTCTAGTGTCAAAAGGCCGGATGTACCGCCATATTCATCGACGACAATAGCCATTTCGGTCTTATTTTTTTGTAACGTCTGCAAAATATCTTTGATTTCCATTGTTTCAGGTACCAATATTGCTGGTCGAACCATTTGAGATAACTGCACATCTTCTTGTTGGATAATACGTTCGTATACATCACGAATGTGTATGATCCCGATAATATCGTCTTTATCTTTACCGCATAGAGGAAAGCGGGTAAATTGACTTTCTTTTATTATTTCTATGTTCGAAGCTAAATCGTCATCCACATAAATACAAACTATGTTTACTCGTGGCACCATCACTTCCCGTCCCACGCGATCTGTGAACTCAAAAATATTATCAAATAGCGACAACTCTGTTTGATCAATCATGCCGCTCTTATGACTTTGTTCTACTAACATGCGTATTTCTTCTTCTGTATGAGCCTGTTGATGATCTGGTTCAAGAGGAACACCTAGTAGTTTTAAGATTAAGTTTGCGGATTGATTCAGCAGCCAAATTGCTGGTCGAAAGATAACAAAAAAGATTTGCATTGGTCTTGCAACAATCAAGGTTGTACCTTCTGCTTTCCGAATGGCCAAGGACTTCGGCGCCATTTCCCCCAATACAATATGGAGAAATGTAATCAACACAAAAGCAATAACGCTAGAGATGATATGCAAAGCACTGTTTGAAAGATGAAAGGTATTCAGAATAGGTTTTAAAAGCTCAGCAATTACACTTTCTCCTACCCAACCCAGTCCTAAGGATGCAATAGTAATACCTAACTGTGTTGCGGACAAATAAGCATCTAGGTTGAGCAGTACTCTTTGCGCTATTTTCGCACGGAAATTTCCTTCTTCGGTTAGTTGCGCTATTCGAGTAGAGCGGACTCGTACCATTGCAAATTCGGATGCTACAAAGAAACCGTTTAATAATACAAGGAAAATTACGATTGCGATTTGTATGATGAGACTAACCAGGTCATGGTCACTATCCAATGATGGACAACCTCCTAAAAGTAAGTATCAAAAGCAATTATAACACAGGTTAAAGATGAACTTTTGATCTTTTGACAATTTCCTTAGTCTTCTCCGAAAAAAGTTTTTGGAATACCAATCCATACATTATTACTAGAAATATTAATCATCAGATGTGAAAATACCAATACGAAGTTTTTCTTTATTATGTGCGGTTTGTTAAGCGATCAAACAAAAGGATGGAAGGATCACCTAATAACATTTCAATAATACAAGGGATATTTTAGAGTCTAACAACATAAATAGTAGGGGAAGCAATTTTTATAGCTTCCCCCTTCCTTGCATATGGCCCTCCAAAGCGTTACAGGAGGGCACTTTGTGTTACAATAAAAGCAATGGAGGGACATATGTATGAATACGCTTGATATAAATGAATTGGTGGAAGCAGCCCAACAATTAGGGCATCAAATAAATGATTCTGAAGAAGTAAAAAATTATTTGGAGCTTAAGAAACAACTCTATAATAACGCTGAAGCACAAATGCTAATGAAATCTTTTGAGAAAGTAAAAGAAGATTTCGAGGAGACAAAACGGTTTGGTATTTTTCATCCAAATTATCATGAAGCCAAAGATAAGATGGCTGAATATCAAGGGAAAATGAGCGAACATCCGGTCATTGGGAAATACATGGAAGCAGAAGAGAAAGTGGAACATTTGTTATATCAAGTGTCGCATATGCTTGCAAGGTCTGTATCCAAAGAAGTAAAAGTACCAAATGAGTTAATGAGAAAGAAACGGAAATAAACTGTATAAAGATTTTTTAACACAAACTCTTGTCTTCTGGTGCGAGAAAGAGGATCTCAAAACACATCTCTCACTTATTTATTCACAAATCTACAATCCATATGGTTCCTCGCACCATTTTCTTCCCTTTACGTATTAAAAACATGCAATAGACATTGATTTGATTTTCCATAAAAATGTTTCCCGGTAAAAATGAAGATATAGAAAATGATGGTAGGGGGTGCCTCTGCCTATTTTGCAACGTTACAAATGCTTGACATTTTATTAGAATCCCTTTTTATATATAGGATATGAGCAGAAAATGGAGGATTACCCATGAATTTATTTGAGGATTTAAGAAATAAAATTGGAAAAAGCGTTGCAGAAACAGGTCAAGCTTCGAAACGAATGATCGAGCTAAGCAAACTCAACTACAAACGAAAAGAAAAGAAGCGGGAAGCAGACCGTATTGCGGAAGAAATCGGATGGATTGTTTTCACACAATGGGAAAAAGACCAAAATATCCCAATTGGTAAAGATTTGAAAATTGCGTTAGAACGATTACAATATATGCAGAATGAGATAAAATTATTAGATGTGGAAATCGAAAAAGTAAAAACCGACAAACAACTATATGGTGATGCATTTTTTCCATCCCAATCAGCCACAGCAGAAGTTTCTTCCCTGCTGGTGTATTTATGTCCTTACTGCGCCCATCAAGTAGGAGAAGATGACAGACAGTGTGGAAATTGTCAGAAAAGATATTACTAATTTCATCATTTTTTGAAGGAAACAAACAATATTTGTCGAAATGAGAAAAAATGGAAATTACACCTTCTGGACGAATATTGTGTCGGTTTTAATCCAATTTGATATAAAACGAAAAAAATAACTGACTTCTCCAGAAAGGAGTATGTAGATGAGCCAGAGATCAGTAGCCATTACCATTACAAGTGGGAAAGGGGGAGTAGGGAAGTCTACTACAGTAGCATCTGTTGGACTGGGTTTAGCACAGTTAGGACACCGTGTTTGTTTGGTGGATACCGATATTGGTCTGCGAAAATTAGATCTCATGCTTGGTTTAGAGAATCGAATCGTATACGATATTGTTGATGTGATTGAAGGAGTTAGTAAGTTAAGACAATCGCTTGTCCGTCATAAGGAGTATCCAGACTTAGCTTTGCTTCCAGCAGCTCAAACCCGATATAAAGAAGAAGTTTCACCCGCACAGGTAAAACAAGTAGTAAATGAGTTACGTAAGGAATTCGACTTTATCATTATCGATTCTCCGGCTGGTATAGAAGGTGGATTTCGTAACGCGATTGCCGCGGCTGATCGAGCTATTTTGGTCGTAAACCCTGAGATTCCATCTGTTAGGGATTCTGATCGTGTAATTGGTTTGTTAGAATCAGCAAATCTAGATCAGATCGATCTGGTTGTAAACCGAGTGCAGCCCGATATGGTAAAAGATGGAGATATGCTCAGCGTAGATCGTGTAAAAAATCATTTAGCAATAAACTTACTTGGTGTTGTTCCAGAAGATAAAAGAATTATTCGGTCATCTAACACAGGCGAACCGGTCATCTTAGACGGAAAATCGTATGCAGGTAAAGCATTTTCCAACATTGCTCGCAGGCTCTCTGGTGAAGATGTGCCTTTTCTCGAACTAGAAGAAGGTACTCTGATTTCACGGATAAAACGATTGTTTCACATCGCGTGAAATGAAAACGAGGTGAAACAGCTTTGACGTTGTTCAATATGTTCAATAAGGAGAGAGAAGAACCAACAGCAGTGACAGCAGATGATCGTCTATCTCTTGTCCTTAGCTATCAAAGATCGGACATTGATGAAAAAAAATTAAAATTGTTTCAGTCCAGATTGATCGAGCTTTGTGATGATTTTGGCTATGATGTGGTGGGACAAGTCACTGTTGTCCCACAATCAAAAGAACGCACCACCATTATAAATGCGAGTATTCCTGTTCGACCGAAAAATACTGCTAAAGAATGAGATGCTGTTAAGTTATCATACATTAATTTGATTATGTTTCATCAGATACATAATGAATATACACTTAATTGCATTGGAAAAAACGCTGGTTCCCATTAGTATGTTTGCTGTGGAATCAGCGTTTTTATATGTCCTAGTAATGAGCAAATTAATAAAAAATATTCACTTAACGATAATTTGAAAAATAGATATAATTATTTATAGAACGAACTGTCCGAACAATCTCTTAGGAGTGGGACATGATCTCGGCTCTGTCCAAGTTCGCGGTGGAAGTGCGTGAAAATCTCGTCTACAGGTGGGTGTTCTTCACTGCGTTGAGCGCTGTTTTCTGGTCTCTCGTTTTGTTCTCCCATTTCAATGTGCTCGCTCTGGGTACTCTCGGCATTCTCCTCCTCTTGTGGTTGATGGAGATTCGTTGGGACTTTGACGGGTATCTGAAGGAATGGTGGGAGGTTACAGGAAGGGTGGAACTGCTCATCATTTCCAGCACTTTCCTGATCACGGTGATTTTCCGCACCGTCTGACAGCAAAGTTCGATTGATCAAATTTCGGACAGATTGGCCTTCTATTACTTGGTGATAGAAGGCTGACTGTAAATAATGTTGATATCATAGATCTACAACACAAATGTATTTATGAAAGAAATAAAAAAACCTATCCATTTGGGATAGATTTTTTTATTTAGATGCAGCTTGAACTTGGGTCACATCAATCAACAGATCAGGAATTTTACGAATAACAACTGCTTGTCCACGACCGAGTGTTTTTAGTGTATTTGGGTGAATGACATACACTTCTTCATCGGATACATTGCCGACTCCTGTCGGTCGTTTTCCGATGATTGTTTCTTCTGTATTCAGTGATTTTCGATAAACAATATGTGTCCCAACTACTCCAGCCATGTATTCGGCAGAGTCTGGCACATCCTGTCGATGGACGATTTTGACGTTTGTATTGCCGACCACTTGATCTACTAGTTCTTCACCGCCAGCAATTGCGAGATCCGCGAGCTCCTGTGTTGCAATCAAACAGCAAAAGCCTGCTGACCTGCTTTTGTTGATCATATTGACAACTTGCTCTCCAGCAAAAAGATTAAACTCGTCCAAAACAACATAAATATGATCTTCTCTGCCCCTTTCGGTTATAGCAGCTGCGACAGATTTTAAATCTTCTACGATCATTGCACCCAGCGCCGGCGTAAAAGAAGAATAACTCAAACCAGATAAAGACATAATGACCACTCGTTTATCAAGAACGGCTTCTAATAAATCAAGTGCATTTCCATCGTCTTTAAACAATGGACCAACAGCACTTTCTGTCATAAGCGCCAGCCTGTCTTTCAGTCCATCAATCGCACTTTTGTGTCCTGCATCCAGTCCATTGATATAGTCTTTGATTTCTTCTTGAACTTCTTTGTCTAATTTTGTTTTTTTAACCCATTTTAACAATGTTTTGGTTTCCAATAACTTTTGTACATTTACCAGATCCGGCGGAACATTACGCAATTTTATGATACGAAATACTAGTTGGAGATATCGTTCTGCTGCTCGTTTGTAGTATGCTTCTGTCCATTCTTCTGCCGCGATTAGTTTGTCCTTTAGTTCGGTTTCATTGCCGTGTTTTAATGGATTGTAATGCAGATCTCCGCTATACGAAAAAGCTTGGAAAGGACGTTCGTATTGCAAAGCCAAATTTTTAAGATCTGCAATCAGTCCTGGATCGCCTTTTCCATCGACGAAAATAACTGGTTTTCCTCTTCGAATAGCACTTTCCAATATAACCATCAATGTATTGGTCTTTCCAGCGCCGGTTGCTCCAAGTACAAGTGCATGCATGTTTAATTCTTCGTCTTTCACAATGACAGGTTTGCCTTTTTTGTCAATTCCGAGCGCAACTCCATAATCAAGAGTAGGTAATCGAACTCCTTTTGGGAATGTTACCTTTTGTTCTTTCTGCCCCTTTTTAATATTAATAGGAAGACGTATCAATTCTGGACGATGAACAACAAGCCACAAACCGATTCCGCCCAATAACGTTCCTATTCCAAGCGATGCCGGAATTGCTATCATCGTAGCGATGGGAATGTATCCCCAAATAACTTCAAGCGCCTTGGACCAATCAAAATCCAACTGAGGAAGGGATAAAGTGAAGTTAGTAAAGATGGTTTTGCTCATTTGCCAATACGTTTGCACAACATCCATATACTGTGTTAAGTATCCGAAAAAACCCATCATACAAGTGAAAACTATGCCTGCGACCACCAGCCACCAAGATTTCCATTCATATTTTTTTCCGATAATAATTAAAGTGATGCCAAGGATACAAGGGATCAAAAAAACGATGACAAAGGCAGCTTGCAAAAGAAACCAGAATAGAGTAATCATTAAAGAATCATTGGATGCTGATGCAGATCCTCCGCTGCTATTCTCCATTTTCCCCCTCCTCGCTGTTAAACCAGTTAAAAAATCATATTATTAAGAAATATGGTAAGATCCGCCTTCCCACTGAATAGTAAATGGACCTTTTAGATCCCAATTTTCGATTTGGATCAGTTGTTGGAATGTATCAACACGACCGACTGATTCAGACCACTCTTCTCGCGTTTCTGTATTGTAAGAATGAGCTAAGTCAGCTCTTCTGACTTGGAGAAACGCAGTAATCCATTGCTTCTCATCTGCTCCAGTCTTTGGCAATTTTCCGCCCATTTTTTGTGTCGTCCGTTCGATTAATGCAGGTAAACCATCTTGGTCATTTCCTTCTCCATGTTGTATGATCGTGTCATAAAAAATGGCTTTCCCAAGTGCTGTAGTAATTCCTATATCCTGCGCTTGTTTCATTGCTGGAATGTAATAGGTTTTGTTCACTACACTATTTTGTGCTTCACGAAAATTTTGATTGGAACCAAGTGACTGCCATGATTCGGCATAATTAGACAGATTGGATGTATCGTCACTACCTTCCTTATTTAAGCGTTTTAGTTCAGTTATATATTTGCTGAGTGCGTTATTCGGAACTTTTTGGGTGTAGGTTTGAATTACATCCAAAGCATCGCCGTCACGAGTAGTGAAACCTGCACGTCCACACGTGAATCCTCTGCCATCTCCTAAATCTTCACAGGTTCCAAATTGTAGTTCTGTTGTACCATTTTCAAAAAGACTAGTTAACTGTTCCGTTCGATTTTTTTGATCAGTATGAAGGTAACTATCTCCTGATGTTTCGATCGGGGTTGACTTGTTGGGAGGTGGAGTAATAATGGGTTGAAGACCTTGTTGCAGATAAGGTAATGGGTCAACAGGTGTGTTGTGGGATCGAACTTCAAAATGTAAACCTTTTGAACTGATAATGCCGACTTGTTGTCCTGCTTGTACGATATCATTTGTATGCACATTTATGCTTTGCAGATTTGCATAAATGAGTGTAATTCCATAGCCGCTATCGATGACTACTACTTGGTTGTAACCTTTTTTTGCTCCAGCAAATAATACTTTCCCATTTGCGGAGGAGACAGTAGGTTGACCGTGTAAAGAAGGAGTTGTAAAGTCGATGCCGGGATTGTAAACTCCATTTTGATATCCATATGCTTTGTTAATATCCCGAGAAGTTGAAGGCCATTGCAATGGACCGTTGGTTGCAGAAAAACCTTCGGGCGTATCAGATAAAGAAGAAGGAAAATTATTGTCTGGTTTTAATTCATCTTGTAAGCTGGGGTCTGCGAGTAGTTGATGATAATAAGTCATTACTTGTTGAACGAATGCATCATCGGCTTGAAAAGCTTTTACTGCTTGGATGAGTTCTTCATCAGACGCATCTTTTTTTGCGCCTTTGCTCTGGAGAAAATATGCTAAACTGACAATCGCATCATCTGCATCTTTTGGGTTGGCTTTTTCATCTTTATCAATATCTTTTCCCCAGCCATTTCCTTCTTCTATTTTTTTAACATTTTGCAAATCAAAATTATATTCTGTGATGCGGCCGTATTTATCATGGTCCCATTTTTCGCCTGCCCAGAAAGTTTGTTTGAAATTGAATTGCCCCATAGGATTGGGATCTTGCGTCGTAGAACCTGTTTCAGAATAAGTTACATCGTCTTCAGCCATGTTTCTTCCACAATCGGTTGTTGCTTTGTGTATGGCTGCGATAAGCATCCAAGGGACATTTGTTTGCGTTTCAGCTATCCGATAGATTGCTACATAAGGGATGGGAAGGTTTAATACAGTCATTCCAGGAGCATTGATGATTTGTTCTTCAATATCGTCTGGGACACTTGGTATATCTGGAATGATTCCAAAAAATCGTAAAATGGCTCCGATTACTGAACCTACAATTCCAGCGATGATGAGTACAAATAATAGGGGAATAAACAGGATGAGTACAATATTTCCGCCTACTAGTGCACTCAATGCTTTCATAATTTTGGACATGACCTGCACAGGCACTCACCTGCTCTTTTTCGGTTTAAGTAGGAGACATTCCTAATTTTTGTTCGATGAGTTGCCGTTTGCTGACTTTTTTGGTTTCTTCTAATCCTAAAATCTTCCGTTCATCAGGAGAAGATTTCACTTTCATTTCTATTCGTTTACCAGCAGCTACATGGATACAATGTCCTTGTTCTTTTTTCTTTCCGAGTATTTTCAGTTCTTTTTCAGAAAAAGTCATAAATCGTGATAATTCTTCAATGTCTTTTTCAGACATTTTCATAAATGTTTTGATAAAAGCATTATTAAAAATAGCTGTACCATATTTTCCAATAGTGAGAAAATCATCTACATTTTGTGTGGCAGTAGTAAGAAATCCTCCATATTTCCGAACCCGTTTAGCGATTTCGCGTAAAAATTTCATTGTTTGTTGGTTATCTTCGTCTGCTAACAGCCATGCTTCATCGACATAAACTCCTTTTTTCTCTTCCCGGCTTATTTTAATTTCTTCCCATATATCCTTTAGAAGTAAATCCATCAATGGTCTTTTTACTTCGTCACTCAACTCATGAATATCGAGAATCGTTACTTTCTTTTTCATATCCCAATTGGTTTGACCATTAAACATACTGGAGTATGGACCAAACACATATGGTTTTAATGCTGCTATCATGTTCTGGGTCTCTTCGTTTTCTTCTAAAATTTGCACCAGATCTTCTAGTGTAGGAAAAATAGAGGGAAGACGAGTAATGTTTGTCCCCAAAATCAAACCTTTCTGTTCATACGCTTTTTGGATGGCTTCCGATAAATATCCTTTTTCAATCGCAGAAAGGTTGGGGCATATCCAAGCAAAAAAACTCATCATTTCGGCAATCTTCCGCCGCAAATATTGTTCCATATCTTGACTGCCGTCATCATTGCTATCGGAGTCAACAACAGTAGAGCGAATATGAAACGGATTGGTTGTAAACTCTGAACCAAGACGGAAAATAATGCGATTTGCATCAGGTAAAAAGTACTCTCTTTCTGGGTCAATTACAAAAATTCGGTTGCTTGTGCCCGTAGTTACTTGTCTGAGCATGTCTAATCGCAAGTAATAACTTTTTCCAGAACCAGACTCACCAAACACTACTTCGTTTGGATTGTTAAAGTAAGTGTTATTATATCGATTATAAATAACAGGTCCTTCTGTCCTGCCATTCATCCCTTTTAAAACTCCTTCACTATAGTTGAGATCGGAGGAATTAAAAGGGAGAATAGAGGATACAAGTGTAGACTGCATCGGCCAGCTGATTTGTTTCTCTAAATCTTCATTGGTGTGGCAAATCGGTAAGAGATACCAAATCATCCGATTTCCTTGGAATAAAATTTTCTTTGAGCGAAACCGACTAGATGCAATCGCTGTTTGTAATCTCTTTTCGGCCGACTTTAAATCATCCAATGTATCTTCTTTTAAACACATTATAAAAGAAACATCAAACAGATTCTCGGTATCTGATTGGATTTCTTCCATCAATTTTTCTAAACTCTTTTTTTGTTTTTCATATTTTTGCTGGTACATCGGAGGAAGTTTTCCGACTAGTTTGCTTTCTAGTTCGATGAGTTTGCGGTTTGTAGATTTTACAAATTGGGATTTTTCGGCTGGACGCAAGAGTATGCTGATATCCACGTTGGCTTTGACATCAATAACACGTTTTAGCCATGCGGGTCCGACTTCTTCAGGGAAATGAGAGAATGTATAGAAACTATGGTACACATCGTCCATTTCAATGTATTTGCCTGCATGATCTTCCATCGCTGGTGGAAGGAGGCTTGATAAATTACTATTTTCCGTATACGGTTCATTAATGGAGCTTTTTGGATTCAATTTTTCATAACAAACTTTTTTAATTTCTTCTTCATCAGCAGGAATCATTCCCATTCCGCCAGTTTCCAGATATTCGATTAATGCTAATGCAGTGTCGTATAATTCATCACAAGCATCTTCTGGATTTTTGGTATTTGTAGAGAGGATAAGATAGAAGTTATGTACATTGCGGGCATTTTGAGCATGATTTTTTAGAAAATCGCGTTTACCTTCGATACGTTGCATTAAAAATGTATTATCATCTGCTGAAGCAAGTTCTGCCTTCTCGTCCAAGTAATTAAAGTATTGTTCAATATCAATTTGCTCAGAGGAAATAAGAATTTGCATCGATTGATGAAGGCTTAGCGCATTTAAGCAAGATTGAATCGCTTCTACTGCTTTGATGACCTCATCATCGGAGAGTAGTTCAGAATTGATGGTATCGGTTATTTTTAGAACCATTTTGAAATGTCCATTTGTGGTTTGTAAAAAAAATTTTTGAATATCGAAAATGGGAAATTGTTTTGCCAGTTCATTTTCATTCTCGTTTTTGGAGGTTAACCCGAACCAAGAGCGAATCGATTTTGTCATGAGATGCCTCCCCCCAGTATAAGTGGACTTTTTGTGATCGATACCATGAAAAAATATCGAGAAGAAATCCAAGATTCATTGTTCCCGTTTTTTCATCTACCGTGAACAAAAAATAAAAAATACCTGTCAAAGCTGCACCAAGAACAATACCTCCAATAATACTGGCAGTAATTTTGAAAACTGCCCACCCCAAGAGAATACAGATGGGAAGAGATACTGCCATCCATATCCAACCGACTAGTTCTAAACCCATAAAACTTTGACCTTTTTTTACATTTCGAGGGATGGTAAATCGCATTGCATCACCTATTTTAAAATTTATTTGCTTGAAGCTCCTTTACCCATGCTGCGATACATCATCATTTTTCCAGCTTTGCTTGCTAAGCTGCTGATCCCAGCGCCGCGAATATATTGTCGTAAAATTTGTGGTCCACGGATACCCACAATTACTACAGCAGTCATGAGAACGACATGTGTGATGCCATTTCCAGATAAGACATCTCCTGTCGGCAAAAGTGCAATAGCTAGTTTTAGGAGGAAGAATTGTAAGCTTTGCGTGAAAATGACAGCAAAACACTCTGTCCAATAGGTAGGGTATAAATTACTGCGGTTGATATAACTAGTAGCGAAGAAGGGGCCTAAAAAGTAGAGTAAGATTAGCTCTACGTATCGTAAAGCTCCAGCAAAGGTGAGTAGAATAAAAACGACAAACAAAATTATTTCCAGTATGATTTGAACCCATACATTTATATCACCGGAGAAGTGTACGACATCTGTAAATTTATCTTTATTTATGATCCCAATATCTGTAGTTCCGATACTCGTACTGCTGATCAAGTTAATAATTCCTGTATTCGCAGGTATTAAGAAGTTATCGATAATATAAGGGGTGGCAAAAAGAAGCGCACAACTGACGACGAATGAACCGATTAATTCAGGATAGTTAGGTTCATCTTCATCTGTGAGATTATCACGTAAGCTTTTTAATATTCGTATCATAAATAAAACCATCAACAATCCGAATGCAGTATATTGGAAACTTTTGAATAGTGCCGACATATCCAATCCAAGTGGTTTCATTGGACTAGATGGGTTTACAATGAACTCGTTTACCAAAGGCAGAACCATTCCGTGCCATAGCGAATTTAATATGCCTTCTACAATACTTTTTACTACTTCTCCAATAAGATCCGAAACGAACTTTACAGGATTGGTGAAAATATCGAAAAAGTTAATTAAATAGATAGGCGACATATTTTCCTCCTATGGAAAACAGGGGGAAAGTGATATTAACCACCTGTATTAATATTAAATAATTGAACTACCCATTGACCAACCCACGTAGCGGTTCCGGCAATGGCAGCACCGATAATCGCTCTTGCCATTCGATCTTTTACAGCTTTGGTCTCGGTTCCGTCTTCAGCTTTTGCTAATGCAATTCCGCCAATTACAAAAGTGATAACAATGACAGCGGGAACTAAAATCAACATCCAATTTGCTAATTGTGTCAAAGCAGTTTGTAATCCTGTAATAAAACCGGGAGTTCCCAAATGGATTCCACCTTTCAACAAGGAATATCCTTTTACACAATTTATCCAAAATTTTGTCGATAAAAATACATTTATTCTTATTTAGAATATCTAAACTTTGCTAATTTGTCCATAAAATATAATAATTTAGAGTAATATTTTTTAATGGAAAAATAAATTTTTTTTAAAAATACAAATTGATCGCTTTTCTGTCTTCTTCTGCTATTTCACTCGATAAAAATTTAAATTATCAAAGTCAGCCCACTGTCCACTTTTTGCAACGGAGTATAGAAAAACAATTGCTGAGCCGCCTTTCACAACGATGTTGGTGACTTGAAACTGTTTCCATTTATTCGGATCAGACTCGGTATTGAGCAACACATATTTTTCTTCATTGGCGATTGTATTATCAAAATCTTTTACCCCGAGTTTTAAATCTGCTTGTCCTTTACTACTCCGGACCATACCTTTTAATACATAGATTCCATCGGGAATATTGTAAATATTTTGATAGGTTAATTGTTTATAACTCCGGTCTGCCCAATGAACTAAGTCTGCTTTCCCGCTTGCGGGATAATCTTTGGCGATTGCATGAACGACTCCTTGTCCCTCTGGAGACCAGCTGTCCCAATAATCTAACCCGCTTTCAAAGCCGCTGTTTTTAATCACATTTTTTGCACTTATCGTGGAAGGTTTCGTTTTTTGCGTCGGGCTAGGTGAAGCTGGTTGTTTTTTCGGTGTATTTGTTGGATTAGTCTGAGTCTTTTTGTTTTGGGATGGGGAAGAAGGACGATCTTTATAAACATAGATTGTTTTCACTTCAGGTTTGTTTTCGATAGGCACTATCGGTTTATTTTCAGAGGGATTTGTTTTTTTATTTTTTGCTTCATTTGTGTTGTAAGTTTGCTCCTTTTTTGCTTCTTTTGCTGGATAATCGAGACGAATTTTCTTTGAAAATGCAAGAGATTGTTGTTGTTTTACTACAGCAACGCTCCTTTTTTGCTTCGGTGCTTGCTTGTTTGGTGATTGTGTTGCAGTATGATTGTTTTCTGTCCACTTTGTAGCGAAAGTAATGCCAGTAAAAAGGATGAGTAAGCCAGCAATGATCCAAATACTTTTCGGGATTTTCCATTCCATTTTTGCTTTTCTAGGTCTTTTCCACTGCATATCCCATTTGGAGGGGTTTTTTTCTCGTTTTTTCATTGCTTCACCTCCTTTTCTCACTTTGCTTTTATGGATATCATTGGCATGCATTTAGCCACGACAGAAGCGAGTTTTGCTCCAACAATGCTGTCAATCACTTGATCGACTGCTTTATAAGTATCTGGTGCTTCTTCTTCGATTCTTTTGGCAGTCCATCGATTCATAAGGACATAATGATTGTTATCGATCTTTATTTGATTACCTATCCTTTTTTTTGTGGATCTTCCCGGCTTTTTCGTGAAAATACGCCCGGCTCCATGGCAAATAGAGTAAAAGTTTTTCTCGCCTTCCTTTTCTCCGATCATGATATAAGAAGGTGACCCCATAGAACCAGGTATGAGTGCTGGATGTCCACTGTGCTGATAAGGAGAAGGGTTGTTTTTATGACCGGCGGGAAGAGCTCTTGTTGTACCTTTACGATGAATGAGATACTTTTCTTCTTGATGTTCTTCAACAACGGCATAATTATGCATCAGATCATAAAGTAGTACACTTTTCATATCTTGTCCAAACACCTTTTTTAGGGCATTTTCCATCGCAAATGCGATTAGATGTCGATTTACGATCGCATAATTCATCGCACTAGACATGAGATGAAAATAATTTTCTCCTTCTGGCGAATGAACAGGAAGATAAAGCAGAGATGAGTTTGAATGATTATTTTTCTTCATAGCTAGTCGGAAATTTTTTGTATACAAAGGGACAAGTGATTTCCCCCAAGCTCTAGACCCCGAATGAATAAGAAAAATTACTTGTCCTTCAAATAACCCCCATTCGGCTGCTAGTTCTTTGTATTGTTCTGGAATGGACACCGATTGTAATTCGATAAAATGATTTCCATTTCCTAAAGATCCAAGTTGTTCTTTTGCTTTTTTCCAAGTCAGTGAGGATATCAGCGATAAGTGCTTTTCTTGCACTTCAAAAGATGGAGATTCCAAGTGAGTAAAACTACGATTTGTTATATATTTTTCAGGCAGTCCATGTAGTCCATATTGAACAATGCGATCGATATCTCCGGAACGAAAAGGAGAAAGTACTTGATCAGATAAGGGGATGTATTTCTCGATGTGGTGGATGATTTTTTGACGTATTCGGATATCCTCTAATTCTTTTTTGTGTAAAGAAGTGATATGCACACGGATTCCGCATCCAATATCTGCACCTACGATAGAAGGGCTAATATACCCATTGTGATATTTCCAGACTGCGGTAGTCCCTATACATGTATCACCGTTGACATGTACGTCTGGTGTGAGAGAAAAAAATATTTGATTTGGTATCTGCAATTGGTTATTTGCTAATTTGTATACTTTGGGAGAAATCTTGGATCTTATCGCATGATTTCCATATAGTTGGACAATTCCACTTTTCAGATTTAATTGTCTCAGGAAAGACAAAGTATCATATCCTTTCTATTCATTCACAAGGATAGGTATACAATATAAGCATTATATTATTATTATAACTGAATCATTTATAATTATCATAATTTAATTTATATATTGAATATTAATTAACAGAATGATATATTTGATATGTACCTTCGAAAGATTTCAACTACTCACCTATCACTTCAAAAACTCAAATCCAATCAACAAACCAACAACATGTCTGCCAGCCAATCTGTCAATGTTGACATTGAACTGGGAAACACCTCTCAAAACCCTATTGAAACTCCAATTGCCACTGTTGCTGACCTTCATGCGCAGTTGAACACTTTGATCGAGCAGTCCAAGAAGCTCGACAGTATGCCAACCAATGAGCTTGTCTCCAGCATGCTTCTGACTCAGGTTACTCCTCTTTTGGAGCAAACGGAGAAGATTGAGCAAACACTGGAAGAGTTCAAAAAGTCGGTGTCTGACCTGCTCAACAAGTGTGAGAGCAACATGCAGCTTGAGGAAGTCCAAGCACTCGCTCTGACGATGCTGGATAAGTTCAAGCAGTTCCTGTCTGGAGCGGATTCATCGGACTCTCTGGCTAGTATGAAGACATACGCTGAGATCTCCAAGTTCCTTATGGAGATTCGAAAAGCCAATATGGACATTCAGAAAGCTGAATTGGAGATCGAGAAAACCAAGGTCGATATCGATAAGTCCAAAATCGATATCCAGAAGACTGAGGTTGATATTCGCAAGACGGAAGTCGAGATTCGGGAGAAAGAAGCGAACATCGCCAAGATGAAGGATGAGAAGTATCGAGGATGGGTTACCATTGTCGTTGCTATTCTCGCAGTCCTATTTGCTTTTTTTGGGAGTGCTGGTTTTGCTCGGTTCGTCAAGGAATAATGGACTGATGCAAAGCATTTTCTTTTCTCTTGTTAACAAAAAATAAAAAAACGCAAAAAAAAAAAAGCATCTGTTTTCGACAGGTGTTCCGTAATCTACGTGGGTAGATACGGGTCAAGTGAATCGTAAGATTCAGGCATTATCCATCGGATTTTGTCAGGGAGCCCTTCGTCCCTCTTGGCAAACAAATAGAAGCAAGGAAACTTGCTTTTGAAATAAAAAGGCATGATTGGTAACAAAGTGTAGAAAACTTCATGGAAATAAGAAAAAGGCTCCTATAGATAGGGGCTTTTTTTCGTAAAGGAGTATTGTGGAATTGGATAGAAAAAGTTCTTTTCATGTAAAGCCAATGATTATAACACATAAAGAAATGTTGGAAATAAATGGTGATAGCAAGATACATCATTTATTTACCAATCCAAAATTCCCGCTTCATGTTGATCTTGGGATGGGGAGCGGGAAATTTATCAAACAAGCAGCTAAAAATTACAAGAAGACAAATTGGATTGGAGTGGAGAGTAATGCGTTAAAAATAATGAACGCGAAAAAAGGAAATTTCAATCAAAAAAACCTCGTATTCATATGGATGTTTGCAGAACAATTAAAACAAATTTTTGAAAAACACCAAGTTGATCGATTTTATCTTCAATTTTGTACGCCCATAAGTGATAAAAATCAACAACAAAGGCAACTTACGTTTCATCGTTTTTTATCCATTTATCGTGAATTATTATCTCCTGAGGGAGATCTTATTTTTAAAACAGATCATCGTTCATTGTATTTATTTACATTAAAACAAATAGAAAAGGCCGGATGGGAAATATTAGATGAAATTGCGGATTATGCCTCATGTAAACATTATGATAAACATTGTACTACGGAATGGGAACAGTATATGGTTCAATTACAAGTGCCAATTTATTATTTACGGATTTGTCCAAGATAATAATAAGTAGCTAATTGCTAATTTTTCCATTTAAACATGCTGCCAAAAAGTCTGCTATCATACTTGGAAACGCTTTATTTTCGGTCAATGTTAACAGTGCAATAGATACACGAGTGCAACCATATTGGCGCATCAAAAGTGCCATTTTTTCTTTGGCTTCTCCTGTTAGTTTTCCATATTTTGATTCAAATGCTTGATAAATCATTGTTTCCTCTGTTTGAGAGGGGCTTTCATGATTTGAATTTGACCAGATTGGAGATAAATTTGGCTCTGGAATGGTTTCGGTACGATCCAAGTTTCGAATAATAGGACGATTTGTCTGCCAGTCTGGCAATTTCCGTTTTTTTCTAGGTCTTTCTGCAGGAAGATGTTCAAATTTTTCTGGCTGCTTTCTACGCAAAGTATAAATTCGCTGGTAAATAGCTCCTTGTGTGCGAGATAGTTTTTCTTCTAAGACCGAAATAGCAGCAGATAGTGATTTGCCTTCATTTAGATGTGTATTAACTGTATCGATAACTATTTCTTCCTCTGTTTCGGTCCAGCTATTTAATCGTGCAGCATTATCTTTATAAAGGTGATCAACCTTTTCAAAACGATCAGGTAGTTCGGTACGTAGTTTCCTTACATGTGACATAATACCTGCATATCCTCTGTTTAATGTGTTTGCTATGACTTTGATTGTATCTCTTTCTCTCGTTCCATTTTTAAGCCCGTCATTCACTAGTTGGATAATTTTTTCATTTTCTTCATCGGAATATTTCCCCTTTTTTGGGTCGAGCAACATATAAAGAAACTCCTTTCAATGTTCACATTTTTATTACTTAACAATATAACAGAAATCACGGAAACTTTTCCACTATTAAGATAGCAAATAATACTAAATACAATTTTCAATGGTTATTCTATCGTTTTATTGCAGTACAAGTCAGAAGAAGTAGGATGATGAAAATATTTTGTAGGTAGTATGAAATTGAAAATATTGGACAATGGATAGAGGTATAAGAAATAAAAAGGAGTGCTGTATGTTGTTATCATTAAATCAAATCCGCTCCACATTGACATCCCGAATTGACGAACCAATACATAAACAGTGGCCAGAACAGGCTCAAGCAGCGATTGTAATATTATGGGGTATGCTAATTTATCCACAGTTGGATATCGACATTAAGAAGAAATGGAATTGGGAAGGATATGTTGAGTTTGCTCAGTTTATGAATATATTTGAACCCTACAGTAATGGTTATTCTTCTGAGAAGTTAATGGAACTGTTAGAGGAACATGACTATATTCGCGTGGATGACAACAAACGTATTCGCTCTGGGACTCAACTTTTTACAGCTGTACACGGTCTGCGAATGTATCGTTATTTTCGTTCATCTGTACTATCTAGACTATTGTTTAAAGCATTACAAAAAACCAGCTCCTCTTCCTGAGAGCTGGTTAATTTTTTTGTTCAAGAAGGTTTTCGATTTCCTTTTTTAAAAGTTCCAATTGATCTTTACTTAGTTTAGGTAAATCTTGTAATAAAAGTTCAAACTTCATAGAACGAAACTGTTTTAAAAATGATGGAATATGTGGAGTGTTAGCAGACATGAAACTTTTCCCACCTTTATTACCTTTAAAAAAGAATTTGTTACTATTCTATCAAAAAAAGCTTTTTATTCATACTAAATAAAAACTTTTTTCTATTTGTAAATTCAGGTTTATCTATTTTACAGAAAGGGTATATACCTGTGAGTCAAGTTAATTCTTTATATAATATCTAGATGAATAGAGGTGCTGAGTAAGACATGATGGAAGAGCTGAGAGCACTGGAAAAGCAGATAGATTTATTAAGGAAGGAATACTTACTGGCAAAAGAACGGCATGAGTTTCTCGAACAATATGATTTACATCAAGAGATGAAAAGACTTCGACGTCAACATAAAGAAATGAAACAAAATTTAATAAGTTAAAAAAAGCGTACACCAAGGTGTGCGCTTTTTTTCTTTCCAACAAATTACATCTTTTTTTGTATTTTTGTATGAATGATTCCTTCGAAAAAGAAGCATTATAACAGTACACCCAGCGGAGAGGAGGTGAAACAAAATGGCACAAAATCGTGATCGTAACAGCAATCAATTGTTAGTTCAAGGTGCTGCTCAAGCTCTTGATCAAATGAAGTACGAAATCGCTCAAGAATTTGGAGTACAACTTGGTCCTGATACAACTTCTCGTGCTAACGGTTCTGTTGGAGGAGAAATCACCAAACGTCTTGTATCTTTGGCTGAACAACAACTTGGTGGTGGAGCTTACTAATAATCCCTCATATCAAAGTTGAATATTTGGTGATGATGAGCAGTGACATTTGTCACTGCTCATTTACTTGCTTTGCCTAATAGTCATCTGTATAATCACGTTGATACATTCAATATTGAAAAGGTTGACACTCTATACGGCTAAAGCCATTGGATTCTTGGGAATTTGTGGCCACTTTATTACCAAGCAAACCCCGGGGACCCCATAGATGAACAGATTATTACAACATGGAATGGACCGACCGCTTGGTTTTCTCACTCGCAAATATATATAGTGGAAAGAGTGATAGTGATGGAAGTATTCTCACATGGCAGCAATGTTAATTTTCAAACTTCGACTCGGGAAATGTTTTTTTCAGATTTGGAAGAGCTGATACGACAAAAAAAGAAAAAAAGTGATGCGTTTGTAATGGGTATGATAAAACCTGCGCAAGAGCAGATCGCTGTTTTTGGGCAATTAAAAGATGCTACTCTACAAAGTGAAATACATACATTTGACCTGATAGAAGAAGATTCGGTTACTTTTGAACAAAGCGCTTTTTTTATTAGCCAAGAAGCTGTTTTTACCATTGATGATGAACGGACAGGTACGTTGAACTTTGAAGTGCTTTACCTTACATATGAAGATAACGATGAAGAAACAATATTGTTTTTCATGGATGAAAATGCAGTAACTCATCCTCTAGCATGTGTTGTACAGTTTTATGAGCAAGTAAAAGAAGTTGGAAGAGATGTTGATTTTTCTCTCATTGGATGTACAGCAAATCAATGGAAGCCAAATAACTAACAACAACGCCAAAAGGCGTTTTTTTTTTTTATGGCAATAAATCGGGCACATCAGTTAGGTGATTACATATACCCTTGTGATTTTTTCTCCATATCTTAAGTTAACAAGCTCATTTATTTTTTTTCTGGTTGTAGTGTTCTTTGATAATTGCCATCATTGCTGGTGAATTGAATAGTTCATACATGAAATCTTTCTGTCCCGACTCAGATGTTTTAGGATCAGATGTTTTAGGATCAGATGTTTTAGGATTAGATGTTTTAGGATCAGTTTTTTTAGAGTCAGGCTTTTTGGGAGTAGATGTGGCTTGGGACGGAGTAGTTGATGGAGCATTTGGCTTTGGATTGTTGAACTTCGCCATATGATTGATAAGTTTCATCATTTTGTCCCGATCACCGATAGAAAGATTGATATTGTATAAAGCTTGCATCATTTCATCAAGTTGACTGGTTCTTTTGGAAAGATCACTTGCTAATTTTGCTAGTTCTTCAAAATAATCATTACTCATTTTTTCACCATCCTTTGGAGAAAGAGGTTTTTTATAGTCTATTCTCCATTCAGCTTAGGAGTGAGGGGGAAAGGAAATGGAATCAGATAATGAGAACCCTCAGAATATTAGGAATAGAAGGATTTTTTATTTAAAAGAAGGCACAGATTATGCAAGGTGTTCAAAGGAATTAAAAAATCGTGGTATTTTGCCAATTGAATATCTTCCTCATTTGGGAATGGTGATTGGAGAATCCTCTACTTATCAACGACTGTCTGTCGATAATCACCCTTATGTAGAGCATGCTGAACCAGATATTCGAGTGAACATCACTGAACCTTCTTTCCATGGATCAGCTTATGCCGTTAAGCCAACATTTCCATGGGGCGTGGAGCGGATCGGTGCACCAATGGTATGGACGAAGGTAAAAGGACAAGGAATTCGAATTGCTGTTATTGATACGGGAATTGATCCAAGTCATCCAGCTATTTATCGTAACTACAAGGGTGGGATCAATATTTTAGCCAGAAGATTCCCTCCAATGGATTACAATGGACATGGTACACATGTAGCAGGTATTATTGCTGGAAGATCAAGAAATGCAGGTCTAATTGGAGTTGCACCATGGGCAAGTGTGTATGCCGTTAAGGCATTTAATAAAAATGGCAGTGCAAATCTGTCAGACTTACTGAGTGCAATCAATTGGTGTATCGAAAAGAAGATGCACATTATTAACATGAGTTTTGGTATGGAAATGGTAAGTGAATCATTAAAGAAAGCGGTTATGATGGCTCATCGAAAAAAGATAGTTATGGTAGCAGCTACAGGTAATCAAGGATTAAAAAACTCAATAGATTTTCCAGCTCGTTTTCCAGAAACGATAGCAGTGACATCTGTTGGACCAAATAACAGGTTATCTGTTTTTGGGAATCGTGGCAAAGGAGTAGATATTGCAGCCCCGGGAGAAAAAATACCATCCGCATGGCTTGGACAGACAACAAAAGAAATGAGCGGTACTTCTATGGCTGTCCCTCATGTATCGGGAACGATCGCGCTTATGCTTCAAGTCAATCCGTATCTCAATCCAGAACAAATTCGCTACTTACTTCTCTATACCGGTAGAAAGATCGATCGTGAGTTTATTCGATCTGTAAATACAAACCAAGCTATTCGTTATTTGATGAGAAATAGAAAGTAACTTAAAAATATTCCTTCTTCTCTTTTTTACAGTGATCGATTATTTTATGGTACACTGTAACTTGGAAAAGTAGAAAATCCCAACTTAAATAAAATTGGGATTTTCTAGCTACTTATATAGCTTATTTTTGATGCTTTTTATGTTGAGATTGAGCATTTTGCTGTCTTACTTGCTGTGTGTTGGTAGCAGATTCAGAAGCGAATTCTGTTTTGTAACCAGCAGCACTGTTGGTTGCAGCACCAGCTTGTTGAGATTGAGCATTTTGCTGTCTCACTTGCTGTGCGTTGGTAGCAGATTCAGAAGCGAATTCTGCTTGATAACCAGCAGCACTGTTGGTTGCAGCAGCACCAGCACCAGCTTGTTGAGACTGAGCATTTTGCTGTCTCACTTGTTGTACGTTAGTAGCAGATTCAGAAGCGAATTCTGCTTGATAACCAGCAGCACCTTTTGCTTGTGCATTTAACTTACGTACATGAGCAGGATCGGTTTTGTATTTGTTGTTCATTCGATCACCTCCTAGAAAGTATTGTGCCCAAGAAGCCTTTTTTCTTCCCATCCGTTTTTTTCCTTTTAATTGCTAAGAGTGGAGGCATCTAATGAAAGACCGAGTTTCTCGTTTTCTGTGGAAGATAACACCAAAAAATCTTGTATCCAGATTTACTGGAACAATAGCAAGACAACGTTTTAGCCGTCATTTTATTCCTTTTTATATCAAAAAGTTTCAAATCGATCTTCACCCTGTAAAAAAAGAGATGGATCAATTTGATAATTTGCTTGATTTTTTTGTCAGAGAACTGCACGAAAGTGCTAGACCAATTGATCCGAATCCAGCTTATATTACTAGTCCTGTAGATGGAGTAATAACACAGATGGGAGCAATTGATGAGGGTACCATTATACAAGCAAAAGGTTTGTCGTATTCAGTAAGAGAGTTGTTAGCTGATGAAGAAGACGCAAAAATGTTTTTAGATGGACAATTTGTTACAATATACTTAAGTCCACGCGATTACCACCGCATACATAGTCCAGTTGAAGGTGAAATTACTTCCCTTACTTATATTCCAGGTACCTTATTTCCTGTAAATGAATTGGGAGTCCGTTTATTTCCGGGATTATTTGCAAAAAATGAGCGTGTTGTTTCCTATTTGCAGAGTGAAATTGGACAAGTTGCTCTTGTAAAAGTAGGGGCTACTAATGTGGGAAGTATCAAAGTTTCTTTTGATGAGAAAATTTCTACAAACGCGAGAAAAAAGAAACAAAACAAAAAATATTATGATTCGATTCATATCAAAAAAGGTACTGAGATGGGTCGATTTGAATTTGGCTCTACAGTAATTTTGCTTTTTCAAGAACAAAAGATAGAGTGGTTATCCTCGATAGAGAAAGGTACGTCATTAAAAATGGGACAACCGATAGCCGAGGAAATCCCAAGAAAGAAGGATTAACATTGTTTGGACACACACATATCCCTCTCAAGCAATTCCCACGTTTTTTTCCTGTAATTACAAGTTTAATGATAATACATACTATTTGCTACCTAATGCTGTTGTTTCACAGTGGGTCCTTGTCAGGAGGGGAACTGGTTGTCCAATACGGTGCAGTAGAAGGGTGGAGAATACAAGCAGGAGAATGGTGGAGGGTTTTAACTGCGAATTTTTTACATACTAGTGTTTTTTCTTATTTGTTGGGGTGTTTTTTCTTATACATACTAGGCCCGCAGTTAGAATGGCTACTAGGTCGATTATTTTTCTTCTTAACTTATATTTTATCAGGAGTATTAACATATGCGACCATATATATAACTGGTATGGATGGAATATATTATGGTTCATTGGGAGCAATTTATGGCATCTTTGGAGTTTATTTATATTTATTTGTAAGGAAAGCAATCCATCCACAATTTGGTATGGCCATTCTTGTTCTAACTATCCTTAATCTGATTTTTGAATATCCGCTTACAGGAGTTTATTTTATCTCTGTACTAGTAGGATTTTTGCTAGCATTGGTGTTTTTACAATTCCGAAGACCAGACTCATAAATCATAAAAGTGTCTTGTTTGGGTAGACTAACTCTTGGTGAGGCACAATGAACTTTTTACAAAAATTAAATCGTGAGGCATGGGTCTTACTGGCAGTCAGTGGATTACATGCTTTTTCTTTTTCTTTATCGAATGCATTTGTAAATGTGTTTTTGTGGAAAATCGATCATGATTTATTTCAAATTGGAATATATAATTTGACGAATTATGTGGGGATTGGATTTACCTTTATTTTAGCTGGATGGATTACGAAAAAAGTGGACAGAGTGATATCCATTCGCATTGGTGTTGCATTACAAGCTTTGTTTTACTTGACCGTTTTGCTCTTAGATACACAAGCTGTTCATTATGTTGTTTGGCTCGGTTTTTTTCTTGGTCTCGGAAGCGGATTTTTTTGGATGTCTTATAATGTTTTGTATTTTGAGATCTCTGAACGTGATAATCGTGATGCCATGAATGGAATAAGCGGCTTTATTACTTCCTTAAGCGGAATGATAGCTCCTTTGATTTCAGGTTTTATCATCACAAAAGTGGATCATTTTTTAGGATATCGCATTATTTTTGGTATCTCGCTTGGGATATTTGTGTTATCTGTTATTGTAAGCTTTTGGCTTCATCTTCGCAAAGCAGAGGGTACTTTTCAATTAAAAACTGTTATGAAGACTTCACTGAACCCTAAGACACATTGGTTCTGGGTGCAAGTAGCGTCTTTTTTTCAAGGATTGCGTGAAGGGGTATTTTTGTTTTTTACCGGTCTGCTAGTTTACCTGATCTCAAAAAGTGAATTGACGCTTGGCAGTTTTTATACGATGGCCTCCATCGTTTCCCTGTTCTCTTATTTTTTACTTGGAAGATATCTTCGTCCTTCATGGCGTTTACATGCATTATTGATATCAACAGTAATGATGGGGATTCTTATCATTCCATTTTTGTATTACTGGAATGAATGGAGTGTTCTGCTTTATGGGATAGGGCTTTATCTTTTTTACCCGTTTTATTATGCTCCGCTTACTTCTATTTCCTATGATGTGATCGGTGAACATCGAGAAGCAGTGGAACTTCGTGTAGAGTATGTTGTTGCAAAAGAGTTGATATTAAATTTTGGGAGACTGATCAGTCTCATGGTCTTTTTAATTCTCATTTCAAACATGACAAGTATCACTTCTTTGAAACCGATGTTACTTTTTCTTGGTTTTGCACAGGTGGGTACGTGGTTTGCAGCGAGAAAAATTCCTCCTGTAATTGAGAAATAAAATGATTTGTTTAGAGTATTATAATTATATTATTGAAAAAAAGCTGAAAAACATATATGATTCCATCATAAAGGGCAATTGTCAGTCAACCGAAGGGACCTTCATGACGACGCTTATAGACCCCGAAAAACTTCTTGAGGAAGCAAACAATGCTTTGGAAAAAGCGCGGAAAAACGGGAAAGAACAAGAAAACCTTTTGAAAGAGGCCTGTCGATTTGCTAACGAGGCCAGGCAGCTCTTTGAGCGGAGTAAGAATGCATCTGGTGTTAAAAGGTGTGATAAATTTATCATTCATGTAGGGACGCTTCAGAGGCTGCTTAAATAGAAGTAAACAGCACTTTATTCTTTAATTGCTCTTACTTCCCCCCCTTTTTTACAGAAGGGGGGATCGTCTTTTTTTGAACTTATATTTCCTGTAGATTACAGTTGTTTCACAATTTATTTCTCCGAAACCATTCAGCAAACACTCGTAGTACAATGCTACAAGGAGGTGTTTGTATTTTTATGTTGGACTTTATTGCATTTGTTTTAATTTTTATGATTTTATATCATTTTTTTAAAAGTAATCAAGATTTAAAACAGAAAATAGAAATATTAGAACAACAGTTATTTGATCTGAAAAACCAACTTATTGATTTCACACAGCAGACGAATGCTACATCGATACATTCTGATCAAGAAGCGGAAGAAGAAGTAGCAGAAAATAAGGAAGAGCTAGTGAAAGGACTTGAAGAGTTGAAAGAGGGGGTGGAGGAAAAAGAAGAAGAGAAAGACTTAGATCCTATTGCTGCTCCCGAATTTGTAGAACAAAAGCCAAAACAAAAATCACGAACCCGAACCGAATGGGAATTATTGATTGGTGGGAAGTGGTTAAATTGGATTGGAGCAGTCGCGTTATTTCTTGGAGCAGCATTTTTTATGAAGTATGCTTTTGATAACAATTGGATAAATGAACAAGTAAGAGTCTTAATCGGAGCTGTTTTTGGTGTGATTTTATTATTGGTTGGAAGAAGATTTTCCAAACGAGGCTTATTGATTTTTAGTCAGGGTCTCATTGGAGCAGGTATAGCAGTACTATATACAGCAGTATTTGCTACTTATAACTTTTATTCCTTAGTACCCCAAACAGTAGCGGTTATACTGATGCTAGTCGTCACGATTCTTTGTTTCCAGCAAGCTCTTTCATATCAATCATTGGCAATAGCTTTACTTGGCTGGATCGGAGCATTTGCTACCCCGTTTCTTCTGTCTGGTGAAGGAAGTATCACAGGGTTAATGAGTTACTTATGTCTCATTGTTATTGGTATGTTAGCTTTGGTCTGGATGAAAAAAGATTGGGTTATCCTTTATTACTTAACTTTTTTTACTACTTATTTGATCTTTTATGGTACTCGCTTGATGGCGATAGACAAAGATATAGAGATTGCATTGGCATTTTTGTTAGCTTACTGGTTTTTCTTCTATTTGTTTGATTTGAAATTTGTATTTCATCAGAAAGCAAAGACAATGGAAAAGATCGTTGGTATTGCCAATACAGTTTCTCTTATATACGGGCTAATTCTACACCTTTCTTATTTAGATGCAGGAAAAGCGACATACAGTATTTGTATGCTTATTGTTGGAGTATTATATCTCATCCCCATTATCTTTTTTTATTATCGTAAACAACTATCAGTATCCAATCGTTGGCAGCTTGCAAGACAAACCATTACCTTTGTTTTGTTGATTATTTTTTCAACCTACCTATACTTTGATTGGCTGCCGTTTTTATTTGTTGTATGTATGGAGGTAGTTGTTGTTTTATGGTGGGGATTACGTTTTCACAACATCAGATATTTAGAGAGATTTGGATTATGGTTACTGAGTATCATCAGCCTTATCATTTTTATTTCCACCATTATAGGAACTCAGGAAGCAAAACCGATTATCAATTGGTTTTTTGCGGATAATTTGGTTTGTGTATTGGTGTTATTTTTTGGAGCACATTTGTTTAAACAAAAAGGCTTCTCTAAAATTCAAGAAGGTCTGCACATTGCTTGGTCTTTCTTATTATTTGCCGGTATTTATTTAGAAGTTCATATGGTTTCAGTTCAGTTGTTCCCACGAGCAGCTGGGAATACGGTTACTGCTTGGACAAATCCAGCTCATGCTGACTATATAACTCAATTGGCCTCATTGGTCATTTTAATAATTTATACGGTTTTGGTATTATTGTTTGGAATAAAACGAAACATTCATAAACTCGTTCTTGCTAACAGTATATTGGTAGGCTGTACTTTGTTTGTTTTTGTTGTACTTGGCAAAACATATCCTTTCTTACAATACTATTACCCAGTATGGAATGTTAGAGCAATCGCTTTTCTTATCGTCATTCTCGCTCTGTTCGGTGCTTACCAGCAATCAAAAAAAATAGACTTAGGTCATCGATTTGAATGGTTTCGTTTAACGATTACGATAGTAATGGTTTTCCTTTTATTAGAAGTAGTAACAGTGGAGATCATTGATGGTTTTGCTAAGCAAATCTACCAGCAAGCTGCGGTTCATGTACCGACTACTACAGTAGAGAATCGACAATTTTACTTTGTTGTTTTATTTTGGATTGTCTTTAGTATGTTGCTGTATCAAATAGGAGTAAGATTGCGTTATCGACTAATCATTTTTATTGGACTTTCTGTGTTTGGTGTGGGAATGATTCCTATACTTTTTCATAGCTTTGCTTATTATACTCATCAAGACTTTGTTCCTGTAGTGAACTTGCGATTTTTTTCTTTTCTTTGTTTAGTTGGGGTTATGTATTTTTGGTACCATCATATGAAAAAAGATCATCTATTCTCAATTTGGCCGTCTTGGAACTATGTTCGACATACGATTTTTTTCTTAGGAGTTTTTGTAGTATTTCTCTGTGTTACTCAGGAGATTTATGATATTTTTCAATCCATCATGATTCCACTGGGAATGAAAAAAGCGGAAATGAGAGAATGGGCGAATCTACAGCAATTGAGTATTTCACTGGCATGGTTATTGCTTTCCAGTTTGTTTCTATGGCTGGGGATATGGAAGAAAAAACAGTCTGTTCGTATTGTATCCATCTGCATATTTGGATTATCAATCCTAAAAATATTCTTCTTCGATCTACAATTTCTCACAACTTTATATCGTATTTTCTCGTTTATGGGTCTGGGTGTTATTTTATTATCGGTATCGTTTGTTTATCAAAAGTATAAGCATTGGTTCTTTGATAATGAGACAAAATCCCTCTGATTAGGGGGATTTTGAAAGTAATTACAGTGGAAAATAACAATTTGACAACTCCATACGGCTAAAGCCGTTGGATTCTTGGGACGATAGCCTCATGACTATTTCATTACCAAGCTAACACCGTGCGCCCCACGGTTTATGTTTGTTGATTTCTTCTTTGCCGCGAGCAAACTTGGTTTTCGTCTGTCACGACTATACATATATTACCATGAGAACGTTTGTTTGTAAACTAGCTTTTTTCCAAAGGTTGAATTAGTGAAGGAAAATTCCTTACCCTCGTTCAACGCTCGCTTTCATCCCACGATTTAAACTGTGGGTTTTCTCGCTCGCAATGTTATAAGTAGATGCAATACATTTCAAAATAACATGTTTTTGCAGGGATTTTCATTTATTTGTCGAATTAATAATTATATGTTAATACGTCTGCTTTTGTATAGAGTAAATTTTTGATACGAAAAAGAAAGTTATTTATTATCATTTAAATAGCTTTTCTTTTATTTCCATTTGTGGTTGATAATGGGGTGGTGGAGAAAAAAGAATCTAGAAAAATAATTTCTAAAATACTTGGTTCATTAACATAAATATGCTAAGATAACTAGCAGTCCCTTTTTTGTAATCGGTTTCTTAATTTGATAAGTAAGGAAGAAATAGGCATAATGAATTAAGTCGTGACATATCATGTAGCACGGTTGTCCCAGAAAATAATGTAAACAAATAGAAAGTTTTGGTTTGTGTCTTTTAAGGAGGAATCGGTAATAATGTCTAATCAAAAAGAAGTATTACTTACGGAAGAGGGATTACAAAACCTAAAAGATGAATTAGAAAATGCTAAGACAGTAAAACGCCATGAAGTAGCAGAGCGGTTAAAAGAAGCTATTTCGCAAGGTGATCTTAGTGAAAATTCTGAATACGATGCAGCAAAAGAAGAGCAAGGTCTGATAGAAGCAAGAATTTTGACGCTTGAAAATATGATACGAAACGCTAAGATTATTAAGCCAGGTGAAACCGATAAAAATGTTGTTTCTGTAGGGGCAAAAGTGACCATTCAGGAAATTCCGGATGGTGATACAGAAACCTATTATATAGTGGGAAGTGCGGAAACAAACCCTGAATTGGGCAAAATATCTAATGAATCACCGATTGGCAAAGAATTAATTGGTAAAAAAGTTGGCGAAATAGTAAATGTTCCTGTTCCTTCCGGAACGATTCAGTTAAAAATTGTTGAAATCGATTAATAACTAATACAAATAGCTCCTTCATCTATTTTGGATGAAGGAGCTATTTGTTGTAAAAAGATAGATAATGATCGTTCCGTATGATACTCTACCCAGCTTCCTTGTGAATTCAGAATGAGTAGATGGGGAATTTGTGCATGATTTCTAGGAATTGTTACAATCACAGATTGAAATGGATGTTTGATGGGCGAAAATACGGAAAGAACAATAGGATGATGGAACTGAATAAAAATATATTTACTTGGCAGTTGAACAGAAGATAGTCCAGCGAGGTGATCTACTTTATTTAGCAGACGCTGCATTTCGAATTTCGCTGCTGGATTATCTTTCAAAAGTTGTTTCTTTCCTGCATGGACATACCACATCTGAAAATCACTTATTTGAGGCGGGTCATTCGCTTGCCCAAAAGCAGATTGTGAACTAACGAATATTAGCAGGAATGGGATAATCAGGAGGAGAATTTTTTTAAAAGGTCGATTCATGTCCTATCACATCCTTTTTTCTTATCGTTTGTCAGAATTAAAGAAATCATACATTGTGGAGGAGTTATGCGAGTCATTTCATTTGTTCATATAGCTGATTTGCACTTAGGTGAGCCGATAAAAGGCTGGAAGTGGAGTAAAGATGATATCTGGATCAGACAGGAGGAGTATTTGGAAACATTTCAAAAAATTATTACATTAGTAAAGGAAAGAGATGTTCCTTTTTTATTTATTGCAGGTGATTTTCTCGAACATGGATTTGTGACGACTAACTTATTTCAGTATGTTTCAGAACAATTGCAAAGCATTGCGGATACCCGGGTTTTTATCAGCCCTGGAAACCATGATCCAAATCGGGAAGATTCTATTTATCAACGGGAAATATGGCCAGCTAATGTATATATCTTTCCAGAAAAGTGGGAGACACTTTATTTTCCAGAGTTTCATTTGCATTTATCAGGCAGGGGTTTCGCTGATTTTACTGATCGCGAGTGTTCCTTACCTATCCCTGTTGATGATGCACAGTACCATATTTATCTTCTGCACGGTGATTTTCAAGTAGCTGACTCTATTTATTTTCCAATCTTGGAACAACAATTAGTGAAACATAAAGTTGATTATGTCGCACTCGGTCATATTCATAAACGACAAACTTTTCGTTTATCAAATGAGAAACAAACCATTGTTCATTATCCTGGTTCCCCTGAGGCTAGAAATTGGAAAGAAACGGGCGATAGATATGTAACCTTTGGAAAGTTGGATGAAAAAGGAGTCATGCTAGAAGCTATACCAATTCATACTAGAAGATATGAGCAGCTGCTGATCGACGTGACGCATTGTGTAACTTGTTCTCAGGTGCTAGAGCATACGAAGTGTATGTTGACAAAACATGTTATGGAAGATTATTTTTCAATACAATTTGTCGGCAGATCAAGCATCCCAGCAGAGGAAAACAATTGGATAAAGAAAATATACACGAGTCTTCAGGCACACTATAAATGGATTTTTCTCGAGGATAAGACAGTACCTGATTATAATCTAGCCGTGTTAAGAGAAGAAAAAAATTTAGTTGGTACTTTTATAACCATTATGGAAAAACGGATTGCGGAGGAGAAGAATGTAAGGAAAAAGAGAATTTTACAAGCAGCTTTATATCGAGGATTAGATGCGATGGAAAAGGAGGCGATTAGTTCGTGATTATTGAACGTGTCCATTTCCGTGGGTTTGGTCGCTTTAAAGAAGCAACAATTAAATTTCAGCAAGGTCTAAATATTGTACAAGCTCCAAATGAAGCAGGAAAATCAACACTGCTTAAAGGGATATTTGCATTATTATATGGTGCAGCGCAAGAAGGAAAACGGGTGAGAAGAGAAGCCGAATGGTATACCGCTTGTCGTCCATGGATTTTCGAACAGTATGGAGGGGAAATAGACTATACATACAATGATATTTCTTATCGGTTAGTGCGCAATTTACAAAAAGGAATGGAACAGGAGCAATTGTGGAATCGGGAAACTGGAGAAGAATTACAGGAAAACTATGCCTATGATCTGAGAAGAGAACGAAAAATTATCGAAACCCAATTAGGCTTATCCGGAGAACTATTTCGAAGAACAGCATTTGTGACGTCATATTCTCACCGTTCATTGTCAGATAAGCAAGAGAAAAAGTGGCAGATTCAGTTGGCAGAAAAATTAAATAGTTTAGTTGATCAAGGAGATGAAATAGCGTTATCTTCTATTTTAAAACATTTGGACGACCAATTGAATGATATTGGAAAGACAGAAAACGCAAAACAAAAACCATATGGATTGCTGATTGAACAAAAGCAAAAGTTGGAACAGGATTTACAGAACGAGCAAGATATTCAAACGGAATACATACAGGTCCAAATGGATTTACAGAAATTATTTGCGGAGAAGGAGGAACTTGAACAGGAATATCAACAATTATCCGAGCAGCATCAACGATTATCTATTGCATTACAGTGTAAAGCAGATTGGTATCGCTTGGATAAGCTGTATACTGCCTTAGGGGAATGGAACGAAGCCAATAAGAAACAAATACAATCTTTAAAACAAATAAAACATCATGAAGAGAAAAAGAATGAATTGGAACCGCCATTTCGTATGCAAGTGGAAGATTTAGAGGAAATCAATGGGCTGCATTATCAATACCAGACATTTGAAAAGCGCATTTCTCAATTAGAAATGCAAATTCAATTGGAATCAGAAAAGAAAGATCGTATTTTCCTTTGGTGGAAGCCGATATATCCACTGTGGACAACTGTTTTATGCTTGGTAACACTTTGTAGCCTATTTATTTCTTCTTCAGTAGGAATCTTTTTTGGATGTATGATGATAATGTCTTTGGCCATTCCCCATATTTTATCCCGTAAAAATGTAAAGCAACTGCAACAAAAAAGACACTGGAATATACAGACAAACAAAAAAATGCTGCAAGAATATCAACAAGAATATATTGCCTGCAAAGATCGGTTGGATTGGTGGAAACAGAGGGTTGGCACCAACGATACAGATGTTATTCGGAAATGGTGGAAGATGACCCAGGAAGTCGAAAAAGTGGAATGGGAATTGGATCAATTAGCGAGACAGCAAGCACCTGTAAAAAAAGGAGAAGGTAAGTATCTACAACAGAAATGGACAGATGGAAAAAACGAGATAGTTATCAAATACCAAGGATCCTACTGTTACATAGCTGATAAACATATTGATAATGAAAGCCTTATGTTAGCAAGAGAAACAGTTCATAAGTCGATGCAATTAAACAGTTTGCAGTTAGGGGAAAAGCAAAAAAGTTTGCAACAACTAGAAAAAAGACTTGGAGAAATGGAACAATTGCATTTAGAATGGGAGCAAGTCAACGAAAAACTAGAAAAACTAAAAGAAGAAAAAGAAGCATTGAGTGTCGCACAGGATGTCCTGCAAGAAGCATACAAAAGCAGACAAGGAAACATTGCCCCCATTCTTCAAAAATTATCATCATCTTGGATTTCAACGGTAACAAATCAAAAATATGACTGCATTTATCCAGATTTTTCAGGAAATGGACTGAGTGTACGAATACCTGAAACAGGTAGAAGAGAACATGTAGATCAATTGAGTACAGGCACATTGATGCAAATGGTTTTTGCTTTAAAAATAGCGATAGTTCAGTACATCTCTTCTGAGTCAAAGCAAAATCTACCTATTTTGTTAGATGATTGTTTTGTTTACTATGATCAGAATCGATTAACTAGAATCCTTCCATTAATCGCTGATCTGTCGAAACGACACCAAATAATATTATGTACTTGTCACACAAGAGAAATCAGACAATTGGAGAAATTGGGATTTCCCTATCATAAGATATCGCTTATTTCATAATAATGTGGGGCTTTACACCACGGAGTAAGGCCTCTACTTTTGCCATTTGTGGAATAGGAGTATTGTATTTTTTCATTGCACTCTTAAAGTGATCTACTGCAAGTTCATATTCTTCTGAGGTGATATGCAAACCTTTGTGAATTTTCCTCATATTTTTCCCGTGGTATTTGTTTGGACCTCCAAATAAAAAGCTGACGAGCAGCGTTATTTGGCTGAGTCGCAAATGATTCAAATCCACATGATAAAAGTGGTGTTGCAATCTTTCATCTGTAACGAGTAGATGATAAAATTCATGTACAATTGCAGCAATTGTCTGTTCCCCGCCAAAGTTATCATAGACATTTTCTCTGTTCATCTTAGTTGATATCCCTCATCCCTCAATTGGTACATTATGGTGCTTTTTCAATACCAAAAGAAAAGTCCCGAAGCAAGGGACTATTTCTTTTAAAATTATTATTCTTTTTCTATATCATAATTTCCTGCTTGGCTGTACATCTCAAAAAGTGCGCTTTGTACCTTTTGTACAGCATGATCCTCCCCAGTCAGTTCAGTGGAGAATTCTTCGTTGGTTTTATGGTCTTCTATTTTTTGTGTCTTGTCATTTTCATTTTCATTCATCGATGATCACCTCCATTATGTCGTTAACATGTCACAGCAAAGAAAAACTATTCACCTTGCAAAAGAATAATGCTAGGAACATAATGGAGTAGTAAAAACGTGATGTTAGGAGAGTATCCAAGTGCAATGGTTATCTGATTTTATATCTGCATTCATAGGTGGTTTTGCCCGGATTTTTATAGCTTCTTTTATACTTTGGATGATTGGAGTAGTTGTTCTCCTGTTTGTGGAGCTTTTCAATAATGAGGAGTTTCAATTCCGAGCATATCTTCAAAAAATATGGAAGGTTTTATTACTTTCCTTTCAAATAGCAGCTTACAGTAGTATTGTTGTCGGGCCTATTCTCATGTTTATGAATAAAGAATACCTGACATACTCAATGGTAACAATTGATGGAATTTTTCTTTCTATTTTATATTTCAACCTTCGTCGACGGATCGGAAATATATCTTCATCAAATGACAAAGGCAAGCAAGGAAACGGTTAACAATTGATTTACATTTCGTTAGGATTGTAGGATAATATTTTTTAAAACATTTTTCGGTAAGGGCTGAAAGTGATGATACTAGTTCAAGAGCTGTTTCAAAAGGCTGCTACTTATCTGCCACCAGAAGATATAAGTAAGCTTGAAAAAGCTTATCAATACGCAGAAAAAGCACATGATGGACAATTGCGCAAATCCGGAGAACCTTATATTTTGCACCCGATTGCTGTGACGGAAATTTTGATGGATTTGCATATGGATACAGCAACATTAATAGCTGGTTTATTGCACGATGTAGTGGAGGATACAGGGGTTACCCTTGCACAGATAAAGGAAGAATTTGGCGAAACAGTAGCATCTATGGTCGATGGATTAACAAAGTTAAAGAAAGAATTTAAATTTCGATCCAATGCAGAGCATCAAGCAGAAAATTATCGGAAGATGTTTATTGCAATGGCTAAGGATGTGCGGGTCGTTCTCTGCAAACTAGCTGATCGTCTTCATAATCTTCGGACATTACAACATTTACCGGAAGAAAAACAACGGAAAAAGGCGGAAGAGACGCTAGAGATTTTTGCTCCACTTGCGCATCGATTAGGGATATCTAAGATAAAGTGGGAGTTAGAAGATCGTTCCCTGCGTTATTTAAATCCACAACAATATTATAAAATCGTTTCCATGATGAAGAAGAAACGGACGGAACGGGAAGCATTTTTGAGTGAGATTATTCAAATGCTCTATATTAAATTCGAAGAAATGGATTTGAAAGTCGAAGATATCTCTGGTCGTCCAAAGCATATTTATAGCATATATCGAAAAATGAAGACACAGCATAAGCAATTTCATGAAATTTATGATCTGATGGCGGTTCGCGTTATTGTAAGTTCGGTGAGGGATTGTTACGCAGTTCTAGGAATGATTCATACCATGTGGAAACCGATGCCAGGACGCTTTAAAGATTATATCGCAATGCCAAAAACCAATATGTACCAATCATTGCATACGACCGTCCTCGGGCCGAAAGGCGAACCGATTGAAGTGCAGATTCGTACGATGGAAATGCATCGCATTGCAGAATATGGGATTGCTGCACACTGGGCTTACAAAGAAGGAGCAAATGCGGGAAAACAACAGTCATTCTCGGACAAGCTGAAATGGTTCCGGGAAATGATGGAGTTGCAATCGGAGTCCCGTGATGCGGAAGAATTTGTGGAAAGTCTAAAAATGGACTGGTTTACAGATACAGTTTTTGTTTTCACACCCAAAACAGACGTCATTGAGTTACCAGCAGGTGCAGTCCCGCTCGATTTTGCTTATCGCATTCATACAGAAGTAGGGAATAAATGTGTAGGCGCGAAAGTGAATGGCAATATAGTTCCTCTTGATTATAAACTTCAAACAGGGGACAAAGTCCAAGTTTTAACATCAAAACATAGCTACGGTCCAAGCCAAGACTGGTTGAAACTTGTAAAAACTTCCCATGCACGTAACAAAATCAGAAGCTGGTTTAAAACACAACGCAGAGAGGAGAGTATTACCAAAGGGAGAGAAATGGTCGAGGCGCTTCTGAAAAAACATGATTTTGATATCAATGAAGCGATGAAGTCAGAAAAAATGGCAGAGGTTTGCAAACGATTTAACTTCCCGAATGCTGAAGAGATGCTGGCTGCTGTTGGATACGGTGGGATCTCCACTGCCCAAGTGGTGCATCGGCTCACTACAGGCATGAAGGAGGAGCTTCCACTTACTGTTCCAGAAATGAAACCGACTACTCCCCGACGTAGACGATTGGATGTAGGTGTTCGTGTGATTGGAGTTGAAAATGTACTTGTTCGCCTGTCGCGTTGTTGCCATCCTGTTCCAGGAGAAGAAATCGGAGGATTTGTCACAAGAGGCAGAGGCGTTTCTGTTCATCGAGCAGACTGCCCAAATTTGCAGAGTGTAGAGTTGGATCGTCGTGTAGATGTAGAGTGGGAAGGACAGCCTGCTGCTTCTTATCAGGTGGATATAGAAGTTTCTGGTTATGACCGATTGGGATTACTTAATGATGTCCTGCAAGCAGTCAATGATACGAAAGCAAACTATAGTGCAGTGAATGCAAAAGTACATCCAAAAGGTTTTGCTAATATCCAGTTGACCGTAGCAATTCGTAATATTCATCATTTGCGTTCGGTTGTGGAACGGGTAAAAGGTGTACGAGATATATATAGTGTTCAGAGAACGATTGGACAAGGGTGATTTGATGCGTGTATTGTTACAGCGTGTGAAGAAGGCAAGTGTGACAGTAGATAGCAATACAGTAGGAGCCATTGATCATGGGCTCCTTTTGTTTGTTGGTTTTACGGATGGTGATGGAAAAAAAGAAATCGAATATTTAGCAGAAAAGATAATTCATTTGCGTATTTTTGAAGATGAGCAGGGAAAAATGAATCGATCGCTGCTTGATGTTGGAGGGAGTTTACTTTCCGTTTCTCAATTTACTTTGTATGGGGATTGCCGTAAGGGAAGAAGGCCAAACTTTATGGCAGCAGCTTCAGGGGAGAACGCGGCTGCGTTGTACGATCAATGGAATGAGGTGCTTCGCAGGAAAGGAATAACAGTTGAAACAGGAGTATTTGGGGCGATGATGGAAGTAAAACTAGTAAACGATGGTCCAGTTACACTGTTTTTGGATAGTTTATCCTTCTCCGTGCTATAATGAACAATGACAAAAGGGGGCAATTTTTTATGACAATCGATCAACTCTCGATCAATACTATTCGAATGTTGTCCATTGACCAAGTTGAAAAAGCGAATTCAGGACATCCTGGTTTACCAATGGGTGCAGCACCAATGGCGTATACGCTGTGGGCAAAGCATTTAAAACATAATCCAGCCAACCCGGATTGGTATAATCGCGATCGTTTTGTTTTATCTGCTGGTCATGGTTCAGCATTGTTATATAGTTTACTTCATCTTTTCCAATATGGTTTGACCATCGAAGACTTAAAAGATTTCCGCCAATGGGGAAGTTTAACTCCAGGACATCCGGAAGTAAAACATACGGTTGGCGTAGAAGCTACCACTGGTCCTCTGGGACAGGGAATTGCTAATGCAGTAGGCATGGCAATGGCTGAGCGTCATTTAGCTGCAACCTATAATCGGGAAGGCTATGACGTGATTGATCACTTTACATATGCACTTTGTGGCGATGGCGACTTGATGGAAGGTATTGCTCAAGAGGCAGCGTCGCTAGCAGGTCATCTGCAACTTGGAAAACTCATCGTTTTATATGATTCCAATAACATTTCGCTAGATGGTGATCTTTCCAAATCTTTCTCGGAACAAACAGGAAAAAGATTTGAAGCAAACGGCTGGCAAGTGTTATTTGTGGAAGATGGAAATGATATTGATGCAATTAGTAACGCCATTGAACAAGCAAAACAAGAAACCAATAAACCAACAATTATTCAAGTGCGTACGGTTATTGGTTATGGAAGTCCAGGTCGTGCAGGTACTTCTGAGGCGCATGGGAAACCGTTAGGTGAAGAAGAAATTACAGGTGTTCGCAGTGCTTATAACTGGAAAGAACAAACTCCTTTCTATGTACCTGATGAAGTGAAAGAGAATTTCGCTGCAATTGTAAGTGAATTATCTAAGGCAGAAGTTGAATGGAATGAAATGTTTGCAAGATATGCGAAAGACTTCCCAATCGAAACGAATCAGTTGAAGCAGGCATTTGCTGATGAACTTCTGACTGACTGGGCAAAACATCTTCCTTCTTTTGAAGCAGACGAAAAAGGTATGGCAACCCGTGCTGCTTCGGGTAAAGTACTGCAAGTGCTGGCGAAAGAAGTTCCTACTTTGTTTGGTGGCTCTGCTGATTTAGCATCTTCCAACAATACGGAAATGAAAGATTATGCCGCGTTTGAAGCTGATGATTATGCTGGACGAAATATTTGGTTCGGTGTTCGTGAACATGGAATGGGCGGTGCACTGAATGGAATGGCACTCCATGGCGGATTACACGTATTTGGAGCTACTTTCTTGGTGTTCTCAGACTATTTACGTCCCTCTATTCGTTTAGCTGCATTGTCACAGCTTCCAGTCACGTATATATTCACTCATGATAGTGTAGCTGTAGGGGAAGACGGCCCAACACATGAACCTGTAGAACAAATTCCATCTTTGCGTTTGATTCCCGGATTAAAAGTAGTTCGTCCAGCCGACGCGAATGAAACCGTCGCAGCTTGGGAATATGCTCTAAAGTCCCTTGATCACCCAACAGCACTTATTCTCAGCAGACAAAATCTCCCTGTGCTAGCAGGTACAGTCGGTAAAAAAGCAGACATTATAAAACAGGGTGCCTATGTTGTTTCCTCAGCTTCCGGTGAGGAGAAAGGCGTACTCCTTGCCACTGGATCAGAGGTAAGTCTTGCAGTAAAAGCTCAGAAAGCATTAGCTGAAAAAGGGATTGGTGTACGAGTTGTAAGTATGCCGTGCCGGGAAAACTTCGATCATCTCCCAGAAGCAGAAAAAGAAGCGATTATTCCTTCGCATCTAACTGCACGTGTTGCGATTGAAGCTGCACATCCAACAGGGTGGGAAAAATATGTTGGAGAAAATGGCATAATAATTGGTATTAACCATTTTGGGGCATCTGCACCTGGCGATTTACTGTTAGAGAAGTTTGGTTTGAATGTGGAAAATGTCGTAGCACAAGTTGAAAAATTGCTTTAGTACTAGTAAGAAGGCAGGGGTTTGTACCTGCCTTCTTTTTCGTTTCTTAAAATGACTGTCCCCTCACGGCGAATAGCCGTGAGGGGACTTTGTTCAGCTGGAAACCATGATAACCATCATGACCAGAACCGGAAAGAGGATCTCCTGGCACTTTTTCACATCAGGAGAATTGGGGTTCTGCTCATATGCCTGATAAATCCGATTCGACCAAGTCTTCAGATCTGTTTCGCTGGCAGTTGACTTGGCACCAGCCCGAATTGCTGTGGCGAGCTTTTCTGCAGTCTCAACGAGATCACTCATTTTCGGGGTCCTTTTCTCTTGTATGGGACCGAATCAGTTTACATGGAAATTATATCTTATTCCAGCATCTTTGAAAATGCGTAGTAGAAATGAGTAGCGCCTAGTTGGTTAAAGTACCAACTAGGCGCTTATTCCCTCGTCTGTTTCTTTTTTATGGAAGGAATTATTAGTTTTTTACAATATTAAATGTTTTTTTACCTTTTTAGGAAGGGAGCTTTATATGCTTGATTCGGTTATAAGCTTTTTCGAGATTCGGATCAAGCTTCTTCTTCTTATCATTCTTTTGTTCGGTGTATGTGTTTACGATCTTATCATACCAAATCTTATGTTCCATTCCCTTAGGTATTCGGTGACGCCTTCTATCACTGCTTTCATTAGTGGTATGACGGCAGTTATCGAATCCCATCTGATAGCAGGCGAGCAGCCTGTTTGCAATCTCTTCATAACTCACCCCATTGGTGAGCTGTCGAGCGTATTCTTCTTCATCTCTAGCCTGCTTACCCATAAAAAGTAATCCTTTTCTCATAGGGAAACTTACAAAAAACATTATAACCGAAATGAACGGGAATTTGAAATTGTTTTTGATAATTTTTTAAAAAAATACAACTTTATTTTCCGGAAATGCAGACTGCCCCGCTAAAACAAGTTGTTTAGCAGGGCAGTTGTCTACTCAGACCTTTGTCCACTCATGAAAAATGTCTTCTGGCTGAATGTAAGCAATCGGCACCGGTCGTGATACGTGAGATGCGCCTCGATCACAAGTGAAAATCACTTCACTGCCATCCACTTTCGCAACCCATCGTTTGTCTCCTGCGATCTCAAATCGATTCCCCTTATCTGTATAGGTAAGATGAGAGATATCGCCATTTCGAGCGATCACGCTTGCCGTTTCAGGAGTAACATCGACATGGATTTCATGCTTTTTGAGCCAGTGGTTCAGAGCAGTCAGCAGATCTTTTGTCATTTTTGCCTTCTCTCTATCCGACAGCAATGATTTCTAAGTATATCATCCAAAAATGGGTAGCGCCAAGTCATAATTGACTTGGCACTAACTGTTACCCCCAGTTCATCCCGTGTTTGCGAAAAAGTTTTGGATTTTTATCAAATACCCTTTTCACTCCTCGGATATCAGCACTTGGATTTTTTGGATTTATCTGGTCTTTATATGCATCGTTAATCTCTTGTTTATACCGTTCCAGTGTTTCAGAGGGCAACGTAATTTTTTCTTGAAAATGAAGCTCAATCGCTCTCGCTTTTCCTCCAAGAGTAGAAGGATCATTGACAAAGTTCTTTCCTGCCTGCCATATTTCCTTTAAGCTCATGATACGCTCCAATCGAAATAGAGGCATTTCTAAATTCTATTATACTAATTGTGAAGTAAAATAAAAATATGTACGCCCTGTTCCAAATAGGAACAGGGCGTATGTGTGCCGAACGGTCTACCAGCCATAACCGAGGTCAGAGAGTTTGATATCTTTTTGTTTCTGCACCTTGGAAGCTACTCGATAAGGTTTTTCATCAGAGATCGTCAATTCACAGAAAATGTGAATGGTGTCCTTTTCCTTTTTCACTGTCCATTTCTTTGTGACAGTTGGATGATCTGAGATGAAGTTTGAGGAAACTGCCTTGATTTCCAGCTGATTGTTTGTTGTAGTGAGCGAAAATCGATCCACTACTTCTGAGCCATATGCGAGGTTGCGAGCAAATACTTTCATATGCTTCTCCGTGACAACAAAGGAGAATCCATGAGAGTTAAACCAGTCTCGAACTGCCTTTGTCTCAACTCGGAGAAAGTATGCAAAATTGTTCATGATGATCTCTTTCTGTGAGGTGAGCTCGGAAACGAGCAGTGCTCGGCTATGTCTATTATGACACAACCGAGCACTTAAGGACTAGCGTTACTTAGCCCACTTGTAAGCTTCTCGAATCAGCTTGATCGGGAACTTATCATATCGTCCCTCGAAATCTGCAGGAGGGTTCTGCTTCTTCTTGTAAAAGTCGTTTGTCCGGGTAGTGAGCGTAATCTGTCCATTGGAACACTTCAGCTCCCAAGCCCGCTTTACGAAAGTGGTATCTCCAATCTTATACTCAGCTGCCACTTCAAAAGTGGTGTCGTTTACGCGAGTAAAAGCCGGAGTAAGAAGCTCGATCTCTCGACCGTTATATGTGTAAGAAATTTTGGCATTAAACGCCTTGAGATCCTTTTCTGTCAGCTTTCCCTTCAGTCCAGTGATTTCGATGTTGTTGTCAACAAAGAACTTCTGGAGCTTATCGGCGTCGCTAGCAGTAGCCACCATTATCCCTTTCTCTATGTGGATGGTTTTCGGTGCTATCGGCATTATATCATGAGTTTTTGTAATTTTTATGTAAAGGGATTATTAAGATTATAATTCCAATCGGATTAGTTTTTTATATTTCTGTAAAGAAATTTTCGCCCCATGCTTCAAGAGAAGCATGGGGCAGGGAGAAAAATCACCAAAGAATGTCATTCAATGTGCGGATTGTTTTTTTCTCTTTGATCGGCTTTTTTTCTGGACAACGCAAGAAAAGGGAGTTGTTAATCGTGTTCCCCTTCACGGTTAGCGTCCATTTTTTGTTTACTTTCTTATTGTTTCGCCAACCATTTGCATGAATATAAAGCGCACCTGAGTTTTTCGGATCCAAAGAAATCTCAAATACATTTAGTGGTATACCATCATAGGCAAGATTTTTTGTAAAAACGCCAGCATTAACTCGAAATGCTACCCCTTGCATTTCGAGAAACTTGTTGACAGCAGTATGGACTACCGCTAGAAATTCATGCTGTTTCACCGTTATTCCTTTCTCTTTATTAACGGTGTTTGCGTTAGTATAGTTGATAATGATAAATTTTTGTGTTAAAGGAATGTAAAATTTTGAAATTATAAACGGGAAATGTTATAGGAAAGTTAAATGGGGATTACTATTGAAAATAGGCAGTGCCTCGTTTGCATTTTCAAAGCAAACAAGGCACCTTGTTTTACCAACTCCAAATGGCAGCAAACTTCTCGTATTTAAACTTCACGATCGGATATTTTGCAACACGAGGCAGCAGCAAACGCTGACCATTTGTCGTATTGGTTTCGGATGTAATTTTAACTGTACTCCGATTTACGGAAAGAACCCACCTCTTCATAACTGGGACATCCATGCTGTTTCCAAGCAGCTCAACTTCTAGTGTCGTCTTTTCCTTATTTGGAGCAAGCTTTGCAAGATTGAGAAGGAAAGTCTGCTCGTTTCGAGGATAGGAAACCTTTCCCATACAATGAGTCAGTTGCTCCAGTGTAAGAAAGAAGCGAATTTCGTTTACATCGAGCCACTCGTTGAAAGTACCCAGGTACATGTCAAGGGTGATGTTCTGTACAGCCATGATGATTCTCTTTCTTTTTCATCGGATGGATATGCATGGATAATTATAATTTCCCATGCATATTTAATCAATATCTTTACGGTATTAATTTTGCTATTGCTGCTGCATAGCAGATCCATCCCGCAATGAAGGCAATTCCTCCGATAGGTGTAATTGCACCAAGTACTTTTACATTTGTTAAGACCATTATGTATAAACTTCCAGAAAAAAAGATAATTCCCACCAAGATTAGCCAAGCTGCAGCAGTGAGTAATCCATTACTGCCAAATTTGGCCATGGTCAAACCGATGATGATAATTGCTAGGGCATGAACAATATGATAATGGGCTCCTGTCTGCCAATTCGCCAGCATCTTTTCTGTTACTTTTCCTGTTAAACCATGTGCACCGAATGCTCCAATTGCTACAGCTAAAGCCATTAGAATACTACCTAACATCAAAAAAAGTTTCATTTCCCTTAGTCCTTTCCTATTCCACTTATCGCACATATTGTAGCACAAAGTTGTTTCATGCAAAAAATGTTCTCGCTTTCACAAATAAATTCATATAGACACAAAATAGACAAATCTAAGAGCGTTTACATTGTAAAATATTGATGTCTATTCGCTTGACACCGCCACATAATCTTCATATAATCTTAAACAAACAAAAGTTTATACTTTGTTTCACATACTTCATTGCACTAATACACTCAACTACATATTTACCACCAATGATGGGAATAGTAATCGAACAACGAACAAAAGAGAGGAGAACTCTAGGCTGCAAAGTTCTCTAGTCACGATTCGATGAAAGACACCCAGAGGTTCTAGTGCGAAACCATATGGAAGTAGAGCTAGACGCACCTCCAGCGATAATGGATAAATAAGTGGAAAACTTTTTATCTGTTTTCAATTAGGGTGGTACCACGGGTTTTACAAGATTTGTTTACCAATCTCTCGTCCCTGACAACAAGGTCAGTGGCGGGAGATTTTTTATTTTTATTTTGGTTAAAAGGAGGTTCAGCATGGGTATTCCACGCGGTACATATGATATTTTGCCAAACGAGGTGGCGACTTGGCATTACCTAGAAAAGATAGCCAAGGAATTATGTGAGAAATATGCATATGAAGAAATTCGCACGCCAATTTTCGAAGAGACTGCACTATACGAACGGGGCGTTGGGGAAACGACAGATATTGTCGAGAAAGAAATGTATACTTTTTTGGATCGGAAAAAGCGCTCTTTGACCTTACGACCAGAAGGAACCGCTGGTGTCGTGCGTTCATTTGTAGAAAATAAAATGTATGCTGAAATGCAGCCGACCAAATGGTATTATTTTGGTCCGATGTTTCGCTATGAAAGACCACAAGCAGGGAGATACCGTCAGTTTCATCAGTTTGGTGTAGAGGCATTTGGCAGTGATGATCCAGCCTTGGATGCAGAAGTGATCTCACTGGGAATGAATTTTTACCAAAGCCTTGGTATCGAAGGGGTTCGTGTTGGGATAAACAATGTTGGGAATCCAGAAATACGAGCTACTTATTTTGAAAAATTGATTGCGTATTTTACGCCATATGAAAATGAATTGGATGCAGATGCGAGGTCGCGGTTACATCGCAATCCGATGCGGATATTGGATAGTAAGCACCAACGTACTCAAGAAATAGCCAGCGAAGCTCCTTCTATTTTGGATTTTTTGGATAAAGCGAGTAGGGAAAACTTTGAGCAGGTCAAATCTTATTTGACTGAACTGCAAGTACCTTTTGAAGTGAATGATCGTTTGGTTCGTGGACTCGATTATTATACACAGACTGCTTTTGAATTTATGGTAGATGACTTAGGAGCGCAGGCGAATACGATTGGCGGAGGCGGACGGTACAACGGACTGGTGAAAGAGCTCGGTGGCCCTGAAGTTTCTGGAATTGGCTTTGGAATTGGTTTAGAACGTGTGTTACTAGCATTGCGGCAGCAACAAGTAAACCTTCCTGTAAAAAAACCATTGGATTGTTATCTTGTGTCGCTTGGAGAAAAAGCCAAACATGCTACCGTAGGAATACTGGGAACATTACGCAAAGCAGGATTAAAAGCAGAACGTGATTATTTGGATCGGAAAATGAAAGCCCAATTAAAAGCAGCCAATCGCCTTGATGCTCGTTTCGTAGCAATTTTAGGAGAAGAGGAATTGGCTAATAATCAAATTCAATTAAAAGAAATGGAAACAGGGGAGCAAAAATCCATTCCACTGGATCAATTGGTTTCTCTTTTACTGGAGGGAAAGTAGGAAATGTTTCGCACGCATTTTATCGAGTCTTGTCTTGAAGCTTTAGAACAACAAGTTACCATTAATGGCTGGGTGCAATCTCGAAGAGATTTGGGTGGCGTTATTTTCTTGGATATTCGAGATCGTTCGGGAACAATGCAAGTGGTCTTCAATCCGGATATTTCGGCAGAAGCGATTGCTATCGCAGATCAAGTGAGAAGTGAATATGTTGTTTCTATTACCGGAACGGTAGTGAAACGTTCTGCAGATACGATCAATCCGAATATTGCTACTGGAGAAATCGAAATAAAAGGAGAACAAATCCATCTGTTTAACGCAGCGAAAACTCCTCCTTTTCCGATTCAAGATCGTGTGGATGTCGATGAAAGTGTCCGCTTAAAATATCGTTATTTAGATTTAAGACGTTCCAAAATGCAAAATATATTACTTGTTCGTCATCGGGCGATGCAAGTTGTTCGTAAATTTTTGGACAGTAAAGGGTTTATGGAATTAGAAACTCCTATTCTGACCAAAAGTACACCAGAAGGTGCTCGTGATTATTTGGTTCCTAGCCGTATCCATAAAGGAGAATTTTATGCTCTTCCTCAATCACCGCAATTGTTTAAACAATTGTTTATGGTTGCAGGGATGGAGCGTTATTTCCAAATTGCACGCTGTTTCCGCGATGAAGACCTTCGTGCTGACCGTCAACCGGAATTTACTCAGATTGACTTGGAGATGTCTTTTCTACCCTTGGAAGATCTGTTTGAAATGATGGAAGAAATGTTTGTCACTCTTTGGAAAGAGATTTTAGATGTGGATATCCCACGTCCTTTCCCTCGTATTCCTTATCGAGAAGCGATGGATCGGTTTGGTTCTGATAAGCCAGATTTGCGTTTTGAAATGGAACTCGTAGATTTGACTTCAACCTTAGCAAATAACTCTTTCCAAGTTTTCCAAAATGCGATTGCTTCTGGTGGTGTTCTCAAAGCTGTCGTAGTTTCTGGTAAAGCCGATTGGAGCAGAAAAGAAGTAGAAACATGGATAGGCGAAGCACAAGAACTGGGAGCAAAAGGTTTGGCTTGGCTGGCTTTAAAGCAAGATGGTGTAAAGGGTTCTGTTGCCAAGTTTGTTTCAGAAGAAGAAATCGCTCAGATCCAACAAGTAACTGGCGCAAAAACTGGAGACATCATCTATATTATGGCGGATAAGGCGAATGTAGCAGCAAATGTTATGGGTGAATTACGTTTGCGTCTTGCTCGTACCCTTGATCTAATTGACGAAAGTAAATTTAACTTTGCTTGGATCACCGAGTTTCCTTTATTTGAGTATGACGAAGAAACTGGGCACCATGTTCCAGCACACCATCCTTTTACGATGCCAGTTGAAGAAGATATACATCTTTTGGAAGGGAATTTAGGTGCTGTTCGTTCGCAGGCACATGATCTGGTACTCAATGGCTATGAACTATCCAGCGGGAGTCAACGGATTTATAATCGTGAATTGCAAATGAAAATGTTTGATTTACTCGGCATTGATCCAGAAGAAGCAAAGGCGAAGTTTGGATTTTTGTTAGATGCGTTTGAGTATGGAGCACCTCCACACGGTGGAATGGCATTTGGTTTTGACCGGATAATTATGTTGCTTACAGGCAGCAAAAACTTACGGGAATGTATTGCTTTTCCTAAGACAGCAAGTGCGAGCGATTTGATGACAGAGGCTCCTTCGGAAGTGGAAAATAAGCAGCTGACAGACTTGCATATCAAAATCGCAAACAGACAAGTAGTTCGATAAAGTTATATTTTAAAATTATTATTATAAAAAGCCGAGACGACAGATCTTGGCTTTTTTCGATATATTTAGCGATTGACACATTAATTATTTGAAAAGTATGATAACGATACAAAAAATAAAACGCTTTCATATTCGTTTTTGTTGCCTTTGTACTATCTTTATGCTACTATAAATATAAGAAAAGACCCTGCGATGTGCGAGGGCCACCGAAGTTTTGAGCCAACACTTTTTCTGCGGGAGCTTGGGTCGTCTATTGGACTGGGAGCCTCTTTAAGGGGGATCTATGAAGATAGATGCAAAGCACCCACCTGCTTTGAATACGAGCAGGTTCAAAACTTAGGAGCCACGGCATAATGGGGCTTTTTTTTATGTCTGTAGTATTAGATATCAAAATTATTACAATGTATCATTAATAAAGAGGGAAAAACGTTGATTGATATATTTCGATTGAGCATTCATACTTTTGATCATATAATATTTATAGATGGATGGCTGTCGGGGAATGGATGAGGATATGATCCCGCGTAATGAGAATGAGCATCACCCTCTCTGTAATAAAGTTACTGCCTTTCGAAAAGTTCAGTACGGATGGAGGGTCATACGAGGGCACTTTTTGTGCCGTGAATTTGATTCTTCAACTTCATGTATCATTGAAGTTGAGCTGAATCAGGCTAACTTCGGTGACATGGCTATGCGCATCATTGGGTACCATGAAGCCGATACCTGTCCTGGGGATGATTGTCCAGCAATGCAGGAGAACATTCTCAAGGATCTCGTACGAAAAGATGGAGTGATCACATTGCGCGGTGAAACAGCTCGCGTCCCCGTAGAGCGTCATCTCTGGTGGAACGGAGAATGTCTCTTCTGCCAGCATGGTGAACTGCTCCAGCTCTCTTGGCAAGAAGATAAGCTTCCTCCATGTAAATGAGGAGGTACTCCTCTACTTTTAGAGGACCGGCGAAGGTGATTGTATGACATTTGCAAGCTGTCTCTTCGTCGGGTCGATTATGATGAATTGTAACATAGATGATGTGGAATATTTTAGTATTCGATTTGTTGAATACTTTGCAAATTAGTGCATTATTTTAAGCCTGTTTCGAAAGTCACGGCATAACGGGGCTTTTTTTGTTTAATACTAGTATTTAGATTAATGTAAAGGGGAAACACATAGATGCGGTTTGGAATCGATATTGATGGAACCATTAAAGACACACACAAGGCAGCAGTAGAAATTTATAACAAGGAATTTGGAAAACAAATACATATTGATGATGTCCCTGATTTTTATTTAGATAAACCTTTTGGATTAACACCTCAAGAAGGAAGAAAGACATGGCGGAGGCTGGAAGAAAAAATTTATACCCTCGGTTTACCATTGCCGCACGCATCCGAAGTGCTCAATCAGTTGGTTAAAGATGGACACGAAGTATTTTTTATTACAGCAAGACCTGGTTTAGAAAAAATTCGCCGGGTGACAAAGCTCTGGCTGAAAAGACATAACTTCCCTTATAATGGCAGGAACTTGCATATGAACTCTATAAATAAAGCAAAGGTAGCAAAAAAACTTGGGATTGATTTGTTTTTTGAAGACGCTGAAGAACATTTGAATAAATTAGTCTCTGGAAATGTGCCTACAATTATTGTAGATGCTTGTTATAATCGCGATTTGCATCCAAATCTAATTCGTATAACCGATTGGCGAGAAGTTTATGACATTGTGGACAAGCTGCAAGAACTAAAAAAAAGCTAGTACTTATTGATTCTTTTTTTTATGATATAGGTACAGTATTGGACGAAAGCAAAGGATAAATGATGCCTGATAACAGCGAACACAAATACTGCAACGGGCTTTTTCCACTACAAAATGAACAGTATCCGACATGGATCAAAACGGTTGGACACTACAAGTGTGCCGATGAACCTGCTGAATTGGAATGCTGTACCATTTTTAGTATCCGTCCAACATGCAGTCGCAAGGATAATAATTATGACCTTGTTTGCAGGGAGTCACATGCCAAATGCAGAATGAAAAACTGTGTCTGTCTGGCAAAGAATATCCGGAAGGTTATCAAACGTGACAAACAAGGAGAAGTGACTGTATTTGGCTCGCGCAGATGGTTAAACAGAGGGATCAAAAAATCAATTCCAAAAGTGAATCATCTTTGGTATGAGGGAATCTGTCATTTTTGTGGAGAATCCAAGTCTTAATCCAATGGTGCCTATTAGTTTAGGTGCTACTTGCATTGGCATTTTGTCGATGCAAGTAAATAGGATGAATAAACGTAATATTAATATATAACATGTCTTTTTCTATCTTTACGCTAAGTATTCTATATTTTAAAATAAAATTGACTGCTTCGAACTAGTTATTGGAGAAAGAATGAGAAAAAACAGTCATCTCCACTGTGATAAGGCTACTTATTTTTCCGAGCACAGTGCTTGGCAAATTGTCCGAGGACACATGAAATGTCCAAAGTCAGAACAAAGTACAAACTGCCATACTCTTGTCACTATTCATGAAACTGGACCCATTCGCGGGATCAGTACTCATTCGCTTCACTCTGCAGATTGTTCAACAAAGAAGTGTCCTTGTGCTGTACAAAACTTGAACATCAAGGTGAAAGGGAGAACCCTTTCTGTAAGAGGGAAGGATGGCTGGAAAATTCCGGATGATGTGCAAAAACTCTATTGGGGAGGTACGTGCCTTCTGACTGGAGAGCGAGAGTAAATTCCTCTTGCACAAAACTCGGTTTAAGTTATTAAAACTTAAACCGAGGCAGGAAACAATGATATAGGGTATAAATGAAATTGTATCAGTGGTAAGAAATGTTGTGTAAAAATGCCCTCACTTTTGGTGTGGGTTTTTATCTTATTGTTTCGGTGGAAGCGACATTCTTTTTAAGTAATCGATAGAAAGTGAGAAACAAACTTTTCGATATCCTGTTTAAATGTTTGATCAGTAATTTCTCCGTTTTCGTTCATTTTTAGACTCACCTTTGGAATACTCCAAGTGGCTCCGTCCGGAATATTGGCATTGATCATCCCCAGAGTCAACAAAATGGATCGCATTGCTTCTTGTCCACCTGTAGGCATTGGGGAGACACTGATTACAGCTGTTGGTTTGTCAATAAATTCACCAGAGGATACAATCCAGTCTAAAGCATTTTTTAAAACACCAGGTACTCCTTTGGCGTATTCCGGTGTACATATAATCACCTTATCCGCTTGTTTTATTTGATTTCGAAATGCTTCTACCTCTGCAAATGCTTGCTCATTGTCTATATCCGGGTTAAAATGTGGGAGCTTGTCTAATTTATCCGTTATCATGAATTCTATATTATTTGGAATGAGTTTATTTACCAATTTTACTATATTTGTACTATATGATTTTGCTCGCAAACTTCCCGAAACGGCTAATATTTTCTTTGTTGTCATTACTTTACACTCCGTTTGTTTTTTATCCACTGCAAATGTTCCATTACTTTTCCTTCGTATCCAAGTGTACCAGGTCGGTAAAAGCTTTTCCCTGCGTGTTCATTTGGGAGATATTGCTGCTCAACATAATGGTTTTCATAGTCATGTGGATATTTGTATTTCTCTTGTTTATGATTTTGCAAAGATGCAGGTACTTCTGCGTTATATTCTTTTTTTACTGTTGTCATTGCTTCGTTGATCCCCATATATGCTGCGTTGCTTTTTGGTGCAGTAGCTAAGTAAAGGGCTGCTTCTGCAAGGGGAATGCGGGCTTCTGGCATTCCAACATATTCTACTGCGTGTGCAGCAGCAGAGGCAACCATTAAAGCGCGGGGATCTGCAAGACCCACATCTTCAGCAGCTTGAATCAAAATTCTTCGAGCAATGAACTTTGGGTCTTCTCCTGCCAGCAACATTTTTGCTAAATAATACAATGTTGCATCTGGGTCAGAACCACGCATACTTTTAATAAAAGCAGAGATAGAATCATAGTGTCCGTCTCCCTTTTTATCATAGCGGATTTGTTTTTGTTGAATGGATTCTTCTGCTATTGCTAGTGTAATGTGGCGAATTCCGTCCATATCAGGTTTTGTTGTTACTACAGCTAATTCCAATGCATTAAGGGCATGCCTTGTATCGCCACCTGCTTTTTGTGCTAAGTGACGAAGAGCTTCTTCATCTATTCTGCATGTATATTTACCAAGTCCGCGTTCTTTATCAACAATCGCACGTTGTAGGATGGTAATGACTTCTTCTGTCGATAAAGCTTTTAATTCAAAAACGAGGGATCGAGATAACAGAGCAGTGTTCACTTCGTAGCTCGGATTTTCAGTAGTTGCCCCAATGAGAATAATGCCGCCATCTTCCACATCTGGCAGCAGTACATCTTGTTGTGCTCGATTCAATCGATGTATTTCATCTATAAATAAGATAGTGCGTATGTCTTCCATTGCTAGACGCTGTCCTGCTTCTTTGGCTATTTGTTTGATTTCATTTGCTCCCGTGCCGACAGCATGTGCCTTGATGAATGCGGCTTTTGTCTGATTGGCTATAATTTCAGCGAGAGTAGTTTTGCCTGTGCCCGGCGGACCGTGTAAAATAAGAGAAGTTAATTGATCAGCTTCTATTGCTCTTCTCAACAGTTTTCCTTCTCCGATAAGGTGATTTTGACCTACAAATTCATCTAATGTATGTGGACGCATACGAGATGCAAGTGGTCCTCTTTTACGTTTTGCTTCGTCTTCTAAATGGGAAAATAGATTCATCTATAGATCATCCCTTTCTATTAAACCTAAATTTTCCAAATAAAATTAACAAATCATTAATAAAAAACAAAGACAGCCCAGCCATTATTTCGTATAGTAGAGGGGAGCTAGTCCAACGGAAGAGGAAAAACTGTTGATTTCTTTAATCATTTCGTTATGATAAAAATGAATGAGGTGTTAATTTGAAGATATCTACCAAAGGACGATATGGTTTAACCATTATGATGGACTTAGCAACAAGATTTGGACAAGGTCCGATTCCTTTAAAGCGTGTAGCAGAAAGACATGATTTATCTGAACATTATTTAGAGCAATTGATCGCACCGCTAAGAAACGCAGGTCTTGTTCGAAGTATTCGTGGTGCCTATGGTGGCTACAAACTAGCAAAGTCACCAGAAGAGATCACTGCTGGTGATATTATTCGTGTTTTAGAGGGACCAATCAGTCCTGTAGAGTTTACAGAAGAAGACAATGCAGCTCGCAGAGATTTATGGAAACGAATCCGAGATGCCATCGCAACTGAACTCGATTCTACCACATTAGCTATGCTTATCCAATTTAATTCAGATGGTAATAATGAAAACTATATGTTTTATATCTAACATGTTAATATAGTTTACAAATATTTTAGGGGTACTTGTGATTCTTTTGTTTTAAAAGAGGAAGAACGCACGTTTCTGTCGAAAACAATGGTTGAATAAGGTATCTCCGATAGATAAATCGTGAAAAATTTATATGGATCGTGATGAATAATGTTAATTTATTTGGATCACGCAGCGACCACCCCTTTGGACGGAGCAGTAAAAGATGCGATTATGCCATATTTAGAAGGGGCATATGGCAATCCTTCTAGTATACATGCTTTTGGTCGACAAACGAGAGCTGCGGTCGATAAAGCAAGAATGCAGGTTGCACATGCTATCGGTGCCGATGTCAATGAGATCGTTTTTACTAGTGGTGGAACAGAAGCGGATAATTTAGCTCTGATCGGGATCATGCATGCACAACAAAAAAATAAAAAACACCTGATTACTTCACAAATGGAGCACCATGCTATTTTGGATACGTGTAAATACCTGGAACGGTTTGGGTACGATGTTACTTATGTGCCTGTAAATAACAAAGGCTTGGTGCAAATAGAAGATATAAGAGCAGCGATTCGTCCAGAAACAGCTCTTATATCTATTTTGCATGGTAACAATGAAGTAGGTACTATCCAACCAATCAAAGAAATTGGTATGCTTGCTCATGATCATAATGTTTTATTTCATGTTGATGCCGTTCAATCATTCGGTACAGAGACACTGGATGTATCTGCTATACCAGTTGATTTGATGACACTTTCAAGTCATAAAATATATGGTCCAAAAGGAGTAGGTGCGCTTTATATTCGCAGTAGTGTGAAATTACTACCGCGTGCTCTCGGTGGTTCACAAGAGCGCCGAAAACGAGCTGGTACGGAAAATATTTTGGGGATAGTTGGTTTTGGTAAAGCTGCGGAGTTAGTAGAAAAGCATACAATTGCCAGAAGAGACCATCTTGTGCAGTTAAAACAAGCATTTATTGAAAATTTACAAGCACATTCGTTAGATATGACAGTAAATGGGGATGAAGAAAACAGTCTGCCTCATATTGTAAATATTAGTTTTCCAGGTATAGATACCGAAACTTTGTTAATTCAATTGGACATGGAAGGGATTGCTGCAGCTAGTGGTTCCGCATGTACTTCAGGTACTTTATCCATTTCGCATGTGTTAAAAGCGATGAAATTGCCAAAAGAAGTGACAGAATCTGCGATTCGCTTTAGCTTTGGCAAAGATAATACATTACAAGAAATTCAGGCAGCTACTGAGAAAATAGCACGAGTAGTTCGTCGATTACACAGATAGGAGCTGGGATTGTGGAAGATTGGGAGCAAGAGGTAGATAATATCAATTGGAAGACAATGCTTGCCGAAATCGATCAAGCATTGTTGGATAATTTAGCTGCCGAAATAGGCTTTCGTTCTTATGAACATCTAGAGAACGCATCAGGTCTAGTTGCTGAAGATTATCATATATGTCATCTTTCTGATAACCGTTGGGCTTATTGGAATCCACATACATATACCAGAGAAGATCCATTGTTTTTTGAAAACAAAGATACAGTGATTGATCATATTGCGAATATGTTTGGTTTAGAAGAGGAAAAAATAGAGCAGCTGCGAGTTGGAATGGAGCAAGTGTACCAATCCCATCATTGTTTATATTGCAACTATGAATTTTTGCCTATTACGACAGCAGAATGGGATACCAATAAATATTGTTCTGCGGAGTGTGCAATGGAATCTGTATTGCATGAAATGAAGGAAGCCTTTGTAGATGAGTAATTTTATCAAAGGAATGATAATGCAAGAAGTTTTTTTTGGTGAAGAGACAGGATATGGTGTCTATCGTCTAGAAGTGCAAGAGTCATCTTACCCTTCTATTTCTGACGAAATAACGATTGTCGGCAATTTTTTGCGTCCTGTTGCAGGAGAAACATATGCCTGTGAAGGGGAATGGAAAGATCATCCGCGTTTTGGAACACAATATGTCGTAAACAATATAAAAAAGGAATTACCTAAGACGGAACAAGCGATTATCAAATATTTGTCGAGTGGTTTATTTCATGGCATTGGGAAAAGAACTGCCGAAAAGATTGTTTCGGGTCTTGGGTCAGATGCTTTAACAATGATAGCGTCTAACCCAGAAGCTCTTTCCAAAGTACCTGGAGTTACACAAACACAAGCCAATACGATTATAAACAGTTTAGGGGAGCATCAAGCTTTGGAGGAAGCGATGGTCCTCTTATATGAATATGGGCTAGGAGCAGCACTTGCACTCAGAGTAATCCAACGATTTAAACAAGAGACGGTTAAGATTATCCGTGAAAATCCTTATTTATTAATTGAAGAAGTGGAAGGAATTGGCTTTTTTAAAGCGGATGAAATTGCAAAAGCACAAGGATTTTCCCCTCATGCTCCCGAAAGGTATCAAGCGGCTATTTTATATTCCCTGCAAGATGCTTCCAACGAAGGACATGTTTATTTAACAGAAGAAGAATTGCTTGTAAAAGCAAAAAGCTTATTGGGAGAAGTACAAGAAAACACATTAGAAGATGCATTAGGAAACTTGCTTGAAGACACAAAAATCATGAGGGAAGACGAACGAATTTACCTTGTGAGCTTGTTTTATGCAGAATTTAATATGGCTTTAAAATGTAAACATATGATGCAAGTTTCATTAGAAAAGACATTTCCCACAACTGATTTATACCAGGCCATTGGTGAATTAGAAGAGGAATTTGATGTACATTATGCGGACAGCCAGCGAGAAGCGATGATTACTGCTTTAACTTCCCCATTGATGATTTTAACCGGTGGTCCAGGCACTGGGAAAACGACAGTCATTCGTGGATTATGTCATTTATTTGCAAGGCTGCATGAACTCAATCTTGAGGTAGATGAAAAGAAAGGGGAAACACTTCCGATTCGGTTAGTGGCACCAACGGGCAGAGCAGCGAAACGAATGACTGAAACAACAGGGATACCAGCGATGACCATCCATCGTTTACTAGGATATCGCGGTGGCTTTTTTGAACATAATGCAGACAATCCAATTACTGGTTCTTTGTTAGTCGTTGATGAAACATCTATGTTGGATATTTGGTTAGCCAACCAGCTTTTTCGCGCCATCCCGCCGACGATGCAGGTTGTATTAGTAGGAGATGCGGATCAACTTCCATCGGTAGGTCCGGGGTTGGTACTTGAACATCTTCTAGAAGTCCCGCAAATCCCAAGAGTACAATTGACGGATATTTTTCGACAAGCAGAGGATTCATCCATTATTCAACTTGCACATGCTATTCGAAAAGGGGAATTGCCAGATAACTTATTGACACGTTTACCAGATCGTCGATTTTTTGTCTGTGATTCCGAGCAAGCGATTTCGGTAATTGAACAAACATATGAGAATGCCTTTCGAAAAGGCTATACTCTTTTTGATATACAGGTTTTAGCACCGATGTATAAAGGACAAGTTGGTGTGAACCGTATTAATGAAAAGATTCAATCGATTATCAATCCAAAACGTACCGGAATCAAGCAAATCGAATGGGGAGACACGATTTTTCGATTTGGAGACAAAGTATTACAGTTATCCAATCACCAAGACCATCCTGTTTATAATGGAGATATGGGTCTGATTTCAGCAATCAATGAAAATGCGAAACAAGATGATCCGATTTTATGGGTGCAGTTTGATCGCCAAGAAGTTCCATATAAACGAAACCAATTGGGACAATTATCTTTGGGTTATGCCTGTTCGGTACATAAAGCACAAGGTTCAGAATTTCCGATTGTCATTTTTCCATTTTTGCCCTCATACCATCGTATGCTCGCGAGAAATCTTATTTATACAGGGATTACCCGCAGTAAATCTTATTTAATTCTTTGCGGTGAAGTACGATCTTTGCGAAAAGGGGTCGAAACAACCGGTGAGGCACGCAATACTGTTCTAAAGGATTTAATTCTCGACGAATGGTAATGGAAAGACTTCCTTCGTATGGTTATATAGTTCTGGAGAAGACTAAGGATTAGCGGGAGGAGGTTGGACACCTTGCGCAAATCCCAGGAAGTGATAGGACTTACTGTTACCGCTAAGGAGTCAGGAAAACAGTTGGGTGCAGTAGTTGATCTCTTATTTAACGCAGATCAGCAATTTGTTGGGTGCATGCTAGAGCATTGTGGTTGGTGGCGGCATAGGCAGTTTCTCCCTGCCGAAAATATGCTCCAAACAGGAAAAGATGCAATAATGGTTGATAATGAAGCATCACTTGCACCATTTACTAAAAATGAGGAAGCGTATACATGCTTTCTCACAGGGGAGAAAAGTTTAAAAGGCAGACCTGTCATGCTCCCGAATGGTACTTTTCTCGGTCTCGTGCAAAATGTCTATTTTTCGGTCGAAATGGGAACATTGGTAGGGTATGAATTAACGAACGGACTTCTCACGGATATAAAAGAAGGCCGCAAATTATTTCAAGTAGAATGTCCAGTGGATTGGAATAAAGATATGCTCATTCCAAACACGGAATATGTGCTGAAAGAGGCACATCGATAAAGGGGAATACTCATGTTATTACGCTGCCCCAATTGCCATTCTCACGACCTGGGAAGGGTAGGCACAAACCAACTATATTGCTGGCACTGTTATATAGAGATGACCACAGACGGCAGGGAAATCCAAAATATTTACCAAGTCGAAGAAGATGGAAGTCTGACTTCCTTAAACGACTTATTTTTGGATCAACCGAGCAGTACTCCGGAAATTACAGCTTTGTAAGGGAGGACTCAGCATGAAAAGTCTATATCTACTCACTTTCATCGGTGCGATTATTACAGGTATTGCCTATTTCCGTATGGATGCACAAAGCATGCGAAAAATAAAGCGCAATTTGTTTGTAGGCAGCACCTTTTCACGCTTATTGGCAAAGCAGTTTTTACGTAAAATCGGTTTTGCACGATAGTAAGATAAAAAAGCCCCTAGTTAATGCTAGGGGCTTTTTTATAGCGAAAAACGGTTGTTTTTTGTATGATAGAAGAGTACTGAGAGCCAGTACTTTCTTCCGGTTGGAGCAATGATGGACTTTCCTTATCGCGGTACTGTGATCAAAAATCTTCCTGATAATGCTTTTGAACAGTTGGGTATCCATTGGGAAGAAGGTGGAGATTATTATCTCATTGAGTTTTATGAAGATGACTCAATCTTCCTTTGTTTTCGTTTTAAGGAACCCCCTGTTAAAACTCGTTCAGGGAAAGGTGTTTGCAGCGTAAGTATCTTTAAGAAAAACGGTGAGAAGAATTCTGGTACTCATCCTATTCCAGGCTCCAAGGTAAAGGTCTATATTCCATAAGGAAGTCTGGCTGCAGGAAGTTTCTTGCAGCCAGATATGGTTTTAAAGTGCAATTCATTTAACCGAATTTTATAATTATAAGAGGAGAATACATATTGAAATTACATATCCCTCAATTTGTGTTTGCAGGAACAACAGATGCGAAAGAAAAAGATGAAACCGTTAAATTTGGAGGATTGCCAGTTGGGATTCCAGCAGAGCTGTGGCCCGTTTGTGCCGAATGCGAAGCTCCCATGACGTTTTTATTTCAAATGAAACACCATCCCGAGCGTTTGCCTTTGGGTAAAGAAGGAAGAATTTTATATCTCTTTCAATGTGAAGGGGAAGAAGGCTGCAGTTCATGGGATGCCGAGTCCGGTTGCAACAAAGTATTGATTTTAGAGCCGGAACAATACAGCGGAACTCCAATAGCTGAAGTCCCTGATGAGGACACGATGTTGCTGCCAGACATCGCAGTTTCAAATTGGTTGAGTAGAGAACAGGAACAAGAAGAAAAAGCGTGGACGCACTTTGGCGGGTCTCCTATTTGGATTCAATCAGAGGAAGATTTGGGAGAACAATATGGTTTTGCAGTGCAAATTGATCAGGGTTTTCAAGTAAAAACAACAAATTTGTCCATACTGCCAATCGGAGAAACATCCGAATATGAAGGCAAAAAATCGTATCAACTCAAAGTAGGGGAAGATGATTTCGTCTGGATCTCTGAAACGGGAGCAAAGGAGTACTTTTGTCCATTTGCTAACTTTGGTGACAGTGGTGCGGGATATGTATTTGTGAATCCAGATGAGAAACAGCCATCAGGTAAATTTATTTGGCAATGTTATTAAGTATATTGTGGCTATTTATAAAATAAATTATATCCGATATACTGAAACAGTCAAAACTTGGTTTCTCACTCTGGAGGACAAAATGCAGGTGGATGTCTGTATTATGCCCGACGAATGCAATAAGTTTGCTATTGTTTTTGGATCAAGCAGTTCCATTTACTATATCAGCGGTGTAGATTTTGATCCAATCAAATTGCAGTTTACTCGAAAGCAGGGTCAAACCATCAAGATGTGGGCATCATGGACAACATCTCGAATTGGTCTTGAATTTGTTGAAACTGCTCACACTATTTCTATTCTGTCAAAGGGAAGCATGAAATGTTCCATTTTTCAGAAGGCAATTCCGCCGATTGCCATGTGTGATGCAGATGAGCTGGTGTTCGATAGCAAAAAAGTAGCAGCAGAGTCCTTCACCCGTGATCGAATGGACATGAGGTATTGAGGCGAGAAACTAAGACTGGTGGGAAGTACCAAGAGTTGCTTCCCGCCACCAATATCATAATTTTATAAACCAAAACCGACTTTTGGACATAATCTGGGCTCGTTTATCGTATCCTAACACCAACGGGGTGAACGGATATGGAGAAACTTTTGCAGTCTCGATTCTTTCAATTGTCGGTTTTTTTATTTGTTTTACTGGGGTGTGTTTATTTACTTATCCAATTGGGGTCGATTTTCCATCACATCGGTTTCTTTTTAAAGGCAGTTTGTGTGCCTTTTTTTCTCGCAGTGTTCATTGCTTATTTGTTAAATCCGATCGTCAATGTATTAGCTCGTCGAAAAGTCCCTCGTTTTATGGCAATTTTACTGATCTATGCTATTTTCATTGCGTCTGTGGTGGTGTTGTTTATGAATTTATTTCCTATTTTAGAAAAACAAGTATATCAGCTGATGTACAATTTGCCAAAATGGAATAACCAATTCAATACATTATGGATTCATTATCATGATCATAGTGAAGATGTATTGCCGCATAACTTACATATCAAATTAGAGCAGATGGTTGCAGGAATAGAAAGGAAATTCAGTGATTGGATTGCAGGCTTGATGGGGAGTTTAGGCAGTCTCTTGAATCAGCTATTTTTGTTGTTGATTATTCCGTTTTTGTCTTTTTATATGTTAAAAGACATTGACCGCATCGAAAGCTTTTTTTTGACGATGCTGCCAAAAAATCGCCGTGGGGAAATCGCCAGGCTTTTTCGGAGCATCGATATGGTCTTGGGAAATTATTTGCGTGGACAAGTGATTGTTTGTTTTATTATTGGTATTCTCGCGTTTATTGGATATAAAATAATCGGTTTGCCATATGCGTTTTTATTTGCTTTTTTTGTGGCGATATTTAACGTTATCCCATATGTAGGGCCATTTTTTGGAGCGATTCCTGCGATACTTATCGCCTGTACGATTTCATTTAAGCTGGTAATTGGTACAGTCATTGTAAATATGGTTGTACAATTGTTAGAAGGAAATGTGATTTCACCGCAAATCGTGGGGAGATCGTTGCATCTCCATCCATTGTCGATCATTTTTGCGCTGTTGGTAGGGGAAGAAATAGCAGGGGTTTGGGGATTATTACTTGCTGTTCCAACACTTGCAGTGGGAAAAGTCGTGTTTGAATTTGTGGTTACTTCTTATTTGGATCATCGGACGGATTAAATACTGGCGGCGGGGAACCAGTCCCCGCCGTTTCTCACTTGGTGATCTTTCCCATCTCTTTCAGGGCATCGTGAATGGTGTACACGATATCACTGTTTGCGAAGACTACCGCGACCTTTGTTTTCGGCGTGTCCCAGAGTTCTTCAACTTGTTTTTTCAGTTCTTCATTGTCCTTGAATGGAGACTTCCGAAGCAAGTCGTCTCGCTCGGATTCCGAGAGCTGGGTAAAGACGTCAAGAGTCATATCCACGAGAGTCATAAGATTACTCCTAGTGAGAAGAAGACATTACATTTATTATAACATTGCGAGCGAGAAAACCCACGGTTTCAATCGTGGGATGAAAGCGAGCGTTGAACGAGGGTAAGGAATTTTCCTTCACTAGTTCAACCTTTGGAAAAAAGCAAGGTTACAAACAAACATTCCCATGGTAATATATGTATAGTCGTGACAGACGAAAACCAAGTTTGCTCGCGGCAAGAAGAAATCAACAAACATAAACCGTGGGGGCACGGGGTTAGCTTGGTAATGAAATAGTCATGAGGCTATAGTCCCAAGAATCCAACGGCTTTAGCCGTATGGAGTTGTCAAAATACTACATCTCTATAAAGAGTTTGTATTTTTTGGTGGATGGACGCAGTATAACACGTCCATCCATGTTTTCTAATTGATCCCCAAAGCCTTTTCAATCGCCATGAGGAGTGCAATTTTTCCAGCCTGTGGCATCGCTTCATACATCAGATGAAGCAGGTTAAGAGCCTCGGTCTTATCTTTCTGTCCCTCTTGCCAAATGGTATGCAGGTGATCATTGCTAGGAAACGCTTTTTTTACCTGCTTCTCTGACAGTGAGAAAAACCTTGGGAAGAGGATGAGTTCTTTTGGCTCAGACATGTTTCCTCCAATTTTCTCTATTAGGAAGGATAGCTATCATAGTTATTTTATAGCAAATAGTCTGATTTGTCTTTTATTAAATTTGTGGGCGGATTCGTCCTAAGCTCATTGAATCTTCTATTGTCCCATCTGGTGAATTTTCTGTTTAATGATTTTTAAGACTTTGGGATCTGCCTCAAGTCCCCACTTGAATAGTTTTTCGAGCATTATATCCCTCATACTTGAAGCAGTGTGATAAGTAACCCAAATTGCTACCAGTTCATTGGAGCCAAGTTGGTAAACTTCTTCTTCGTTGAGACAAAAGAACCGAACTGCATCTTTGACTGCGAATCCTCTGAACGCCATTTCATCTCCAAATGTTTCTAGTGAGAAGGATCTACTGTTTTTATTTTATAGGAAATAATCTGATATGTCTTTAATCGAAATTTCGGGCGGATGCATATTGCATCCGCCCTTGTACAAACCTTACACAATGAGTGTATTGAGGCTTGTTTTCATCAGCGAGATGATCAACTCAGGCATATCCTTAGCCCAGTTGTTCAACTGCTGCTGGGCAGATTTCCTCTGCCTAGGATTCTGCCCGTCAGTCCAGATTTGGATGAGTTGAGGATAGTCCCCTACAATGATACTAGGAAAGTCTGCTTCCCTCATGCCGAAGAACTTATCCGCTTCCTTCTGGGTAAACTGAATACTCATTTTTCCTCCATTTTTTATCTAAGGAAGGAGTGATTGCACTTTTAGTATAGTTGAAAGAGGAAGATTATAATAGATCATAATATTATAAAATTTCCTAAAGGGCTTTATTTTTCCATCACTTATCTTGATTTTTGTGTATGGAAGAAATGGTAAAATTCATTATATGAAAAGTAGTATGACTTTCCGCTGTCCATTACATTGGTGGACGGATGCATTGCACCCGCCCTAGTGTCTCTAATCTATTTCTAGTGCCCCATCTGATGAATTTTCTGTCGAATGATTTCTAGGACGCTGGGATCTGCATTACGTCCCCACTGGTACAGATCATAGATTACATTAAGCCTCTGAGCTGTAGCAGCAAGATAATCAACCCAAAATAGTGTCAGTTCATGATAACCAAGTTGGCGGACTTCATCTTCGGTGAGAGAAAAGAACCGATTTATATCTTCGGATGTAAATCCTTTGGCGGCCACTTCTTCTCCAATCGTCTCTATTAAGAAGGGAATCTAACAAACTTATTTTATAGCAAATAGTCTGATATGTGTTTTGTTTTGAACATAAAATGTGGGCGGATACATATATCCGCCTTTTCATGTCGATACAGATAAGGAAATAGTTTGACAACTCCATACGGCTAAAGCCGTTGGATTCTTGGGACGATAGCCTCATGACTAATTCATTACCAAGCTAACCCCGTGCGCCCCACGGTTTATGTTTGTTGATTTCTTCTTTGCCGCGAGCAAACTTGGTTTTCGTCTGTCACGACTATACAAATATTACCATGGGAATATTTGTTTGTAAACTTGCTTTTTTCCAAAGGTTGAACTAGTGAAGGAAAATTCCTTACCTTCGTTCAACGCTCGCTTTCATCCCACGATTTAAACCGTGGGTTTTCTCGCTCGCAATGTTATAACAATTAACAATAGATGCTCTTATGAAATCAAGTGAATAAAACAGTTATAATAAATGATAATAGTCTACAGAAAAGGTGTGAAAATATGTCCGCTTTTATAAAAAGAGATGCCACTATCGAAGATTTGCCAAAAATTGTTGAAATCTATAACAGCACAATTGCAGGGAGGATGGTAACCGCTGATTTGGAACCCGTCACTGTAGAAAGCAGATTGAATTGGTTTCACCAGCATCATCCCAAATCTCGTCCATTATGGGTGTTTACCAAAAATGATGATATCGCTGGATGGTTAAGTTTTGAAAATTTCCATTCGCGGATTGCCTATCAGAAGACAGCAGAGCTGAGTATTTATCTCGATGAGAACTTTCGCGGTCAAGGATTGGGAAAATACATATTAGAGGAAGCAATAAAAGCTGCACCGCAAATTGGTGTGGAAACGCTCGTAGGACGAATTTTTGGACATAATATCCCAAGTTTGAAGCTTTTCAATAAGTTTGCTTTTGAAAAGTGGGGACATTTGCCCCAAGTTGCAGAGTTAGATGGGGTAAAACGAGATTTGATTATTATGGGAAGGCATATATAGCAATCAATCTCATCAAGTAAGCATTCTCTATAATATATATCGCTGTCACAATGTGGAAATGGTGACATTATTCTGATTAGGGTTTTCATTGACTAACAAGGTGTAATACAAAGACTCTTAAAAATAAATGAATATAGAAGCAGCTAATAATATTATAGCTATAATAACAAGCAACCATAGGATTCCAGACACATACCCTAATCGATCCGCTGCGGATTGCAACCGGAAATTTTTTGGATTATTGGGATGGTAGTAGACAATAAGTTGTTGATTTGGTGTATCCAGAGTGGGCTGCTTACCATAGTAGGAACAGCGATGTTTTTCTCCATTTAAGGTTGTGAACTCAATGAGTTTTGGTGTAACAGTATGATCAATAAGCGTACCTTTTGTAAACTGAGCTAATTTGTAAAATTCTTGTTCTTTCTTATATTGTTTTTTTCCAACAAGGATCATTATTATAGTAAATAATAAGACAATTATCAACATTCAATCGAACATCCTTTTTTATTTTAATTATAGCAAATATTCTAGAATAGTTATTTTGTTGGTTTATGTTTTTTTTTGAACACTGCTTTCCATTGTTTTCAATGTGCTAATTTAGGTAGTAAGTAAAATGAAAAGACGAAGAATTTATGATTATCGAAATAAAACAATATCTAGAAATAGATGTGGAGAACAGATGAGGGAAAACTTAATATGTTTTCCCTTTTAGAGTAATCGTCTGGCATAAGGGATCTTGACGATCAATATTGCAAATAGAAAGGAAATAATGGTACCTGCTGTCCCTACAAATAAAAATTTAAGAAATGGTGTAATTGGCACATTGATAAGGAGTAATGTGATTGATACTAAAATAACTGGATGAATAATATAAACGGTAAATGCACTTTTTGTCAGCTTACGCCATAAAGTATTTGTGTCGTTTGCATATTTTTTGAACAATCCGAGTATCCCCAAACATATCCCAAAAGCAATAACAGACTCCCATAGCGCATAGATACATGCAGAGAGATTGAATCCCCCGGTTATGTTCCCATGCAAAAAGAGCATAGTTAACGGGAATAGGGGGGCAACAACGACAAAGGTCCAGACCCATCTCCTTGTTGTTGTTCGAGGTATTGATGCTAACCAGCTTTTCCTCCCGGCAACAATTCCGATGAGAAAGAAAAAGAGATAGGATGGCAAATAAGCAACTTGCAAGCCAAAGAACCAAAAACCAACCGGAAAAACAAGTCTGACGAGAAATGTGACAACTCCAAGTAATAATGCAGTTAATAAGAGCTTGCTAAAAGCAGGGAAAGGCTTTTCTATCTGGGAAGGGCGTTTTTTTACGATTAATCGATAGACAACAAATAGAAGAGTAAATAATAGCAATACTTCTGCAAACCAAAGCGGCCCAGTTTCTATGCTGTTTCCTGTCATTATTTCTGTTTTATAAAAAGCCCAGAAGCTGTGATTGGTTTGAGAAGCGATATATTGCACAATAGGACTGAGGATAAATAAATAGAATAAAAATGGTACTCCCAAACGCAAAAATCTGTCCAATAGAAACTGCCCAGGTGTCTTGCGATCAAAAGAGATGGGAGTAAAATAACCAGATAAAAAGAAGAAAAAACCCATAAAGAAAGCTTGATTTATGGAGACAAAAATTTCGAGTAAGTTGGAAGTGACAGTTGGTTTGCTTCCTGTATCATATACATACCAGACGCCGTCGATGTGCGTATAAGGCAAAGCAGAATGATGAAACAGGACTAAAATAGTAAGAAAAACACGAATGTGATCCAAATAATAAACACGATTTTTCATAAGCCGACTCTACTCCTTTTAAAATAACTGTTCTTTTTATTTATCACATATGTGATAAATAAAGTCAAGAAAAAAGCACGATCAAGTGTGGTTTCAAAAAAATCATTTACAAAGCGATTGTAGGTGTACATAGAGTGTTTCTTTGATGAGTTTTTTTGACTGCTTCGAAGCATCGATACTCCAATAAGTAGATAAACCGATTACCAATGCATGCAAGCGTGTTATTTCTATTGCCATATTAATCTGATCTTTTAAATAGCCCCCTTGTTTTAGAAGTTCTAAATAAGTTTTTTGCATGTACTGCATATATTTGAAGATAGCCACAGAAATATCTTTGAGATTGGGATGCTTTCTGGTGTATTCAATAATGGAATACCAGACAACCATATCTCTATCCCCTGTTTCTTCTAACGGAAGTATCTCAGAAACTAACTGATGAAGGATTTTGTCGCAGGGGAGGGATAGATCAATATGAGATAAAATGTGGTGATGCACATTTTCACCAGCAGAACGAATGCAATATCGTAACAGTTCTTCCTGGGTAGGGAAATAGTGCCGAATAGACCCAGTTGTTATATTCATCTCTTCTGCTACTTTTCGAAAAGAGACTTCTTCTATTCCTTTCTTGGTTATGAGATCCCAAACTGCATGTTTGATATCTTTTTTTCGTTGTTCGTGATTTACTATCTTTGGCAAAACAATCACCTTTTCTTCTCAAAGCTCATTATCTTTATTGTAGGTGTATCCAGTAGACAAAACAAATTATTTTGCTTTGTTTGTCAGAGAGTTGAGTTTTTTTGCAGTTATTGTGTATAATAAGTGAATGAAATTTATATTGTGATACGTACAGAACCAAGCTCTATAAACTGCTGAAAGAGAGGAAGACCCATGGCTGAAAGGTTTTCTGAGTAATAGGTATAGAGGTAGCCAGTTCTATCATGTAGCAGCTAATCCCTGCCGGCGCAGCCGTTATCGATACAAGAAGTGACTACGAAAGTAGTAATTAGGGTGGTACCACGGGCTTGCTCGTCCCTTGTTTTAGGGATGAGTGGGCTTTTTTTGTTGATAAAGGTTAGCTGGCAAGCAAAATGGAGGGGTAAAAAGTGAAAGCAAATGAAATACGCCGCAAGTTTTTGGATTTCTTTGTAGAAAAAGGACATCAGATTGAACCGAGTGCTTCCCTTGTTCCTGTTGATGATCCAAGTCTATTATGGATTAACTCTGGTGTTGCAACATTAAAAAAGTATTTTGACGGTCGATTGGTTCCTGAAAATCCGAGGATTGTAAATGCACAAAAATCCATTCGTACGAATGATATTGAGAACGTAGGTTATACTGCTAGACACCATACATTTTTTGAAATGCTTGGAAATTTTTCCATCGGGGAGTATTTTAAAAAAGAAGCGATTGCTTGGGCATGGGAGTTTTTGACTGATTCAAAGTGGATGGGAATGGATCCGGAAAAACTTTATGTGACTATTCACCCAGAAGATGAGGAAGCATATCAAATTTGGCATGAAGATATTGGTCTGTCTGGTGATCGCATTGTAAAACTAAAAGAAAACTTTTGGGATATTGGTGAAGGTCCGAGTGGTCCTAACTCTGAAATCTTTTATGATCGCGGAGATGCATATGGTGATTTACGGGACCCTGAATGTTATCCTGGAGGAGAAAATGCACGGTATCTAGAAATTTGGAACTTGGTATTTTCACAATATAACCATAACCCTGATGGTTCGTATACACCTCTTCCTAATAAAAATATAGATACAGGCATGGGTTTGGAACGTATGGCATCTGTCATGCAGGATGTGCCTACCAATTATGATACGGAATTATTTCAACCAACCATTCAAGCAGTCTGCAAACAAGCAGGTGTTACTTATGGCCAGTCTGAAGAAGTAGACATTGCGCTGAAAGTAATTGCGGAACATGCCCGCACAGTCGTTTTTGCGATCGCAGACGGAGTGCTGCCATCGAATGAGGGTCGTGGATATGTCCTTCGGCGGCTGTTGCGTCGTGCTGTTCGTTATGGTCGCAAATTGGGTTTAAAGCGTCCTTTTCTTAACGATTTAACCAGTGTGGTCGCAGAAATTATGAAAGACTTTTATCCAGAGCCATATGAACAACAAGCATTTATTCAAAAAGTAATTCGCAATGAAGAAGAACGATTTTTGGAGACATTATCAGACGGTCTTCGTATATTAGAAGAAATCGTTGTTCAAGCGAAAAAAGAAAATCGTGAGACATTAACTGGTACAGAGTCATTTAAACTATACGATACATATGGTTTCCCCATCGATCTAACGGAAGATTTTGCACGAGAGCAGGGGCTCCATGTAGATCGTGAAGCATTTGAAGAACAAATGCAAGTGCAAAGAGATCGTGCACGTGCCGCAAGATCAGATGAAAATAGTATGCAAGTTCAGGGTGGAGCAATAGCTGATCTAGAAGTTGATACTGTCTTCGTAGGGTATGAACATCCATCTAAGTTCACTTCTGTTGTTGCTATCATCAAAGACGGAGAAGAAGTAGACAGTTTGACTGAAAGTGATCAGGCAATTGTCGTCTTGCAAGAAAATCCTTTTTATGCCGAAAGTGGCGGACAAGTAGCAGACAAAGGATTTATTACTTCTGAAAATGCAAAAGTAGAGGTAGTGGATGTACAAAAGGGCCCGCATGAAGAGCATCTTTTATCTGTGAAAGTACAAAAAGGAATTTTGCGAGCAGGTGAGGCAGTAAATGCTGAAATTGCAGTCGATCTGCGTCAAGCGACCGTAAAAAATCATACAGCAACTCATTTGCTGCACAAAGCATTAAAAGAAGTGCTTGGCAATCATGTAAATCAAGCAGGATCATTGGTCGCACCTGATCGGTTACGTTTTGATTTCTCCCATATCGCAGCAATGACACAAGAAGAAATTTGGCAAGTAGAACAAAAAGTGAATGAGCAAATTTGGCTGCACATCCCTGTCATTACGACTGTCCGTCCTTTGGAAGAAGCAAAGGCGATGGGTGCAATGGCTCTTTTTGGGGAAAAATACAAAGCGGATGTCCGTGTTGTTCAAGTTGGAGATTACAGCTTGGAATTATGCGGTGGAACCCATGTGGAAAATACAAGTGAAATTGGGTTGTTCAAAATTTTAAGTGAGAGTGGAATCGGCTCAGGTGTGAGGCGGATTGAGGCAGCGACAAGTAAGCGGGCATATGAATTTTTGGAGCAGCAGTTTCTGTTGTTAAAAGAAAGCGCAAGCCTCTTAAAATCAAAACCAAATGATGTTCCAACTAGAATTGAGCATTTGCAAGAAAATGTCAAAGAATTGACGAAAGCCAATGAGTCCTTGTTGGCAAAACAGAATCAATCTGCTGCAAATGAATTACAAAATCAGTGGATGGAAGTAGATGGAGTACCAGTTTTAGCTGCGAAAGTAGAAGCTCCTGATGTTGACAGTTTACGTAAATTAATGGATGATTTAAAAGCGAATAAAGATGGTATTATTGTACTTGGAGCCGTCCAAGATCAGAAAGTAAATTTCATTGCATCTATTTCAGCAAATTATGTTCAAAAAGGCTTCCATGCGGGTAAATTAATAAAAGAGGTTGCTGCTGTGACTGGTGGAGGTGGCGGAGGACGTCCCAATATGGCACAAGCTGGTGGAAAGCAACCGGAAAAATTGCAAGAGGCATTAGAACAAGTAAAAGTTTGGGTCACAGAAAAAAAGGACATTCTAGCTTAAGAACGAAAAGGTAAGTAACTGCTGATTCATACACAAAAAAGAAGGAGCTGAGATGATCCGTGGATGAAACGAGAAAGTTTCAGTTTCAACTGGGAAATAAGTCAAGTGTAAAGCAGATATTGACACTTGTTTATCATTCTCTCGAGGAGAAAGGGTACAATCCTATCAACCAAATAGTCGGTTATTTGATATCTGGAGATCCTGCATATATTCCCAGACATAATCAGGCTAGAGCATTAATTAAAAGCGTAGATAGAGATGATATCATTGAAGAGTTGGTAAAATCATATCTGAATCCAGATGAGTAAGTGACTTTCTTAGTTACAACAAGTGTGTTATCCTATTTCGATAGCTTGGTAGAGAGGAACCATTGTGACAGATCGAATTTTAGCGTTAGATATGGGTGACAGGCGTATAGGGATTGCTGTCAGTGATCTGCTTGGATTTACAGCGCAAGGGTTAGAAGTGATAGACAAGAAACAAACTCCTAATTGGCTGGATCGGCTTGACACCCTTATCCAACAATATGAAGTGAAAAAAATAGTTATCGGTTTTCCGCGTAATATGGATGGTTCGATTGGTCCAAAAGGCGAAGCGAGTAAAAAAGTTGCAGAATTACTTACGGAGCGGTACGCTCTTCCTGTATCTTTGTGGGATGAGCGACTCTCTACTGCAGCAGCACAGCGCTCGTTAATCAAAGCCGATATGAGCAGAAAGAAAAGAAAACAAGTAGTGGATCAAGTAGCCGCATCATGGATATTACAGGGCTATTTAGATGCAAATAGGAGGTCAACATAATGGCAGATCAAGAACAAGAAGTAGAAATCATTACGATATCACAAGAAGACGGAGCAGAAGAAGACTTCGAAGTAGTGACCTATTTTGAGCATCCTGAGACTGGTGTTAAATATGTATTTCTCGTGTCTGTTTTAGAAGCAGAAGAAGAAGAGCAAGATATTTATCCATTTCGCTATGCTGAAAATGGAGACGATTTAGTACTTGCCCCTGTAGAAGATGATGAAGAATGGGAAATGCTAGAAGAAGTACTACATTCCTTAATGGAATCAGAACAAATTTAAGGAGAAGACTGATGAGAGAAGTGACTCATTTACGAGATAAGTTAGAAGATGGTGTGTCTTATTCACATGCTACCTCCACGGGAGAGGAGATCTTGCGTGTTCTTCATGAACTAGAAGTAAATGGTAATCACTACGCTCTCATGCAAGGGATGCAGCACGGGATCGGCGAAGCATACCTTTATGAAGTGTTAAAAGATGGGCAGATCGGGGAAATTGACTCGATGGATGAATGGGAAAGTGTGATCGATGCTGTTCATTTCCATCTGAATACTTACTATGATTGACAAATAACGAGGAATATTCCTCGTTATTTTTATTTTTAAGTATGTTAACATAGTAACTGGCACTTTATTCAACTCCATCCTGGGTACACAACATGTGTGTAAGGTTGCATGAGAGGAAGTTCTTGATGAAGTGGTTTCTTCGGATAATTTTAACGATTGTTTTGCTGGTTGGTTGGGGAATAGCTGGATACTATTTTATTGATTGGACACTCCAGTCCCCTGCTCGCTCCAAATCAGTACAAATTGATATTGAACCAGATTCTTCTTTAAAACAGATAGGTAGCATTTTAAAAAGCAAAAATCTAATTGTGGAGGATTGGTTCTTTCGATATTATGCTGTTTATCGGCAAAGAACGAATCTGTTGGCTGGCTCGTATGAAATTAAGCCAAATGAAAATTTAGATTCCATACTAAATAAAATCGCAATTGGCAAGCAAGATCTTGTGAAGGTAACGATTCCAGAAGGTAAGACCGTAAATGAAATCGCAAATATTATTGCTGCAAAAGGATTCTCGAAAGAAGAATTTTTAAAAGCGGTTAATCGTGCCAATAATAAAGATTCCTGGACTTTTGAACAAGAAATACCGAAAGTTGCTGCACGGAAATACAAACTGGAAGGCTACCTTTTCCCCAGTACATATGAGTTTCATAAAGGTTCAAGCGGTGATGAAATCGTCAGCGAAATGGTTCGTCAATTTGCAAAACGCTTGAATGATTTAGATGCGAGAAACAAGCTTGACAAGACTAATTTCAATGTTGATCAATGGGTGACAATTGCCTCTCTGATTGAAAGAGAAGGACGAGTCCGATCAGAATTACCGATTATTTCAGGTGTCATTTATAACCGTCTGCATGATGGGATGAAACTTCAAGTAGATGCATCCATCATATATGCATATAGTTTACAAGGGATTGTAAAAAAGAAACTCAATCATAATGATGTTTTATTAAAAAGTCCCTATAATACTTATCTAATCAAAGGTTTGCCGCCAGGTCCTATATCCAACCCTGGGGAAGAAGCTTTAGCAGCAGCTCTAGAGCCAAGCAAACATTCTTATCTGTTTTATGTAACGAAGCAAGATGGTACAAACACTCACTTTTTTAGCACAACATATGAAGAACAATTAAAGAAAATTGCACAAAGTAATAAAAATGAAGCAGCAAACAAAAGCAAATAGAACAGGTGATATGATCATCTGTTCTGTTCCTGTTTTCCCAACTAGTTCAGGAAGTCGGAAATGACCAAATTAACTATCTATTTTGCCCTTTGTATTTGCCGTTTATCCCTTCTCGATATTGCCTAAGCTGGTAATGTTGAGAGGGGCAAAGGTGATGAAAACATGGCGTACTTGGATAGTGCTTTTTGTTTTGGTAGGCTTATTTTCAGGCGTACTTTATCGACTTTACCAAATACAAGTTAGTTCTACACATTCCTTTTCCGTTGCTCAAAAAGATTTGGTTGCACTAGCTGAAAAGGTACAATCCCGTGAAGTGATTTTAAATAGCAGACGCGGGGAAATCCTGGATCGAAATGGTGTTCCATTGGTAGGTAAACTACAAAAGAGATTATTTGTGTTCCCTTCTACAGAAGAGCAGCTGGAGCTTAGACACGAGCAGTTTACAAAGCTCAGTTCCTTGCTGCATATTTCTTATCTTACGTTAAAGCAAAAATTGCTGTCACTTGAAAGACCATCCGTACTTTCATCCTATGTTTTAAATCAAGTGCAAGCAGATCAAATTACAGCATTACATATCCCAGGTATAGTTATTGTAGAGTCTGATAATCGCATGACCGAAGGTGAAATAGCAAAGCAAGTGATTGGCAGACTTATCCGCAATGCTTATGTATTAAAAGATAGATATGCAAAAGAAGTAGAATCTGGAGAGTTTTCTCTGCAATCTCGTTTTGGTATGACTGGTTTAGAATATGCTTTTGAACGTTATCTTCATGGCGAGGGAGAAAATCTCATTCGTTTTGTGACAGATGGCAGAGGAAGAGCATTGAGCGGTGTGCAAGTAAAAGTTACTGCATCCAAATCTGAAGCGAGTCATTCTCCTTCGAATATAAAGACAACATTGGACGCGAAAATTCAAATGAAAGTCGAAGACTTATTGAAAAAAGAAAAAGTAAAAGAAGGAGCAGTAGTAGTCCAAGAGATTGCAACTGGTGATATACTAGCAATGGCAGGTGTATCTGCATCCAAAGATACCTCCGAATCTCCGTGGGTTAATGAAGCCCTTGTAGAGACAACCCCGGGATCGATTTTTAAAACAGTTGTTACCATTGCTGCATTAGAAGAAGGAATTGCTACTCCTAATACTACTTATGTATGTAAAGGCACTCTGCTCAATGGTAAATACCATTTGCGAGATGCAAATGGAGAAGTGCATGGAAAACAAACATTGTCTCGTGCATATGCAAATTCATGTAATATTGTGTTAGGGTCAATAGCAGAAAAATTGGGTGGTGCAAAGTTGCAAGCATATGCCAAACGATTGGGATTTGCTAGGCAAATCGGATGGCATGGAAAAATTGCTGGCGATAATAGCTTTAGCCAATTACCAGATGAGAGTACTGGTTTGATTTATGCAAAAGAAACATCTTTACTAGATAAGGGAGCCGCTGTCCAAACTGGAATTGGTCAGCGGGATGTCAAAGTTACCCCGCTGCAAGCGACGAATATGATTACAGCTCTGTTTCATCGCGGAATGCCTATTCAACCAAGGATAGTAACGGAAATATTAGGTGCAGATGGAAAACGAAAAGTCGCATTTACCAATAAGTATATGGAAGGTGCAAAACCACTAAAAGCAAGCACGATCGAAGCAGTAAAGCAAATGATGCGAATGGTAGTAACCAAAGGTACAGCAAGGTCGCTATCTGGTGATAACTGGAAACTTTCTGGTAAAACTGGCACGGCACAAGTAGGTGTGGATAAATCACTCTACAATAAGTGGATGATTGGATTTGCACCCTATTCCAAACCACAGTATGCAGTGTCTGTTGTAATAAAAAATGTAAAAGATGCAAACGACAAGCGAGCAAAAGAGATGTATCAACAAATTATGGAAGTATTGCGTAGCCTCTCACCAACGACGAAAACACCTTAGAATGCTATGTGTGCGCTTTCTCATTTGTGTTAAGATGAGTTAGGAAGTAAATGAAGGAGGTGTAGGCTGTACCTACAGCCACATTGGTATTTTTGCGAGATTCCCCTTTGGCAAACGGGTAACAGCATGGGTTAGATGAAGATTACAGTCCATCTCAGTAAGGCAGAATTAGATCTGATTGAAGAAGCGTTATTACAATACCAAAATTTATTGATAAAGTCTGCAAATAACGATCCATTGATTCAACAAGAAATCGGTCTATGCAGACGGGTCTTAGAAGAATTTGGAGTGGAAGAACTAGATATAGATCAGCAAGATGACATGGCACCCTCTCCCAAACAATATCCGTTTAACTCCAATCCACGATAAACAAACCTCCCTGCAAGGGGAGGTTTTTATGTTAATTGTATACTCTATAGAAATCAGCATCTTTACTTAGATGCCTTTTCATCCCTATCCAAGATGAGAAATCACCCCGCGTATTGATAGCAGAGTGGTTCGTGTAAAATAAAGTCTTTTAAGCTTGTTTTTTATGTTTATACCATGCATCTAATTCCATTAACTCAAATTTTTCTTCTACATCGATTCTGAGTGGTGAAATAAATTCTAAAAGATTTCCATCTGGGTCTTTGAAATAAATCGCTGCATGAGCTTGTGGATTATTGGGAAGTACTAGTGGCTGTTGTTCAGGTGAAAAATGAAAAAAGTCAACTACTTCCAAATTTCGCTCTTTTAGCCAAATTTTCGCTTTTTCTATATCTTCCAAATCTACATGAAAAGCTACATGCCGGATAGATACATGATATGGGATTTTAACTTGCTCAGCTTCCCATAAACCTAACCAGCTTTTCTCTTTTTCGATCCAGAAAAAAGCAAATGTATTATCTCTAGAAGCCAGTTCAAGCCCTAATCCTTCGTAAAATTCAATGGATTGATTGAGATCACTGACAGGCAAGTGAGCTTCATATAGTCCTTTAATCATGTTATACTCTCCTGTTTTTTGAAAATATCACCTTTTCTATACTTATTCTACTTGTCTTTTTATTATTTGTCTCTACGTTTATCTGCTGCGCTCTTTCCAGCGACGTATCCTGTACATAATGCAGCAGTGATATTATATCCCCCAGTATAACCATGGATATCTAACACTTCGCCGCAAAAATAAAGGCCATGCATCAATTTTGAACCCATTGTTTTGGGATTGACTTCTTTGATATGTACTCCGCCGCCTGTAACAAATGCTTTTTCCAATGGAAGGGTACCGTTTACTAGCATCGTAAATTGCTTGCAGATACTAGCAATCTTTGTGAGTTGCTCATTGGAAATACTCGCAGCAAGGCTATCTATATTTATTTGCGCTTTTTGCAAAACAACAGGGATAAGCCGTTCGGGAATAAGTCCTTTTAAGAGATTTATAACCGACCGCTTGGGATGATTTTGGCGCAGCTTTTGTAGTTCTTGTTCTAGTATATGGATTGGCTGATCAGGAAAGAGGTCTATCTGTACATTCACTTCAGCTGCACCTGTCTTTTTCTGCTGCTTGATCACGAATTGACTACAACGAAGGGCGATGGGGCCAGACAGCCCAAAATGCGTAAAAATCATATCCCCGCGATGGGTGATGACGGCTTTTCCTTTTGGATTTAACACAGAAAGTGAAACATCCCGCAAAGATAATCCTTGCAACACTTTGCTTTCAATAATAGTTTCATTGGAGGTGATGGGGACTTCCGTTGGAAACAGCTCTGTGATCGTATGCCCGGCAGCCTCTGCCCAAGCATAGCCGTCACCTGTGGAGCCGGTATGCGGCACAGATTTGCCGCCTGTAGCAATCACGACACTTTTGCATTTCCAGTATTGTCCGTCTATGCTGTTTACGCCAACGACCTTTCCATTTGCATAGTCAACTGCTTTTACAGCTGTATTGGTAACGATTTCTACATTTACCGAACGAACTTTGGTGAGCAATGCTTGTACCACGTCTTTTGCCCGATTGGACACGGGGAACATTCTCCCATTGTCTTCTTCCTTTAATTTAATTCCTAAATTCTCAAAAAAACGAATAATATCTTGGTTGTTAAATGTAGCAAAAACACTATATAAAAATCTTCCGTTTCCAGGAATAAACTTGATTAATTCATCCAAATCTTTATTATTAGTTACATTACAACGTCCTCCGCCAGAGATGGCTAATTTTCGTCCCAATTGATTGCCTTTATCGATCAGCAATACTTTGGCCCCATGCATTCCAGCGGAAACACTCGCCATTAATCCTGATGGACCGCCGCCGATTACGATTACATCAAACATATATCTTGTCTCCCTTTCTTCGTTCATCCTTATTATTACCAAATTGCTTGAGGAGTGCTAGCAAAAAAAAATAAAAAGCATAGCAGAAAACTGAAATATTACAATTAAAAGGAAATAATGATTGGAAGTTGAGTTTTCTTGTGTTTACACATAGAATAAGGGAAGAGCTGTATTGTTCGGAGAATTGGTAAAAGGAGCACTCCTATTATGTCCAAAGTAATGGAAATCAGATCAACGTTGATGAGAATGAAAGTAGGCGAAGCAGTTCGTTTTCCAACAGGCAAACCCGACCAATTTGTTGAGATAGACCGTGTGTTTACGGGAAAAAATCAGAGCTGGGTCGTTTATGTAAATGGTGAACGCAATGTATTACGGAAAATAGATGATGTGGTAGAAATAATTCAAAAAAACTGGAATCCTAGTCTGAAGAAGATTATGGATGAGCGTTTTTCCGAGTTAGATGAAATTATTGATCTTGGTGAGTTTTAGCATGAAACAAAAACAGTCGAATTCCGTTTTGGATATCTGGCTGTTTTTATTTCGTTCTATGTTCTTACATTGAGTTGCTTAGCTATATGTCAATAAAGTATTATGGACTTGTATCCTACACCTTTTTGGAGGTTATTGTGGCAGTTTCGAAGCAGCAACTTATTACTGAGATCGATAAGGTTCAACGCAGGATGGATAGTGATTTCCATCGAATTTATCTTCCTGACAAGAAGGCTAATGAAGGACGTCGGGCGGATAATGCTTACTTTAACGAGCTTAAGAGGCTGGTAAACGAAGCCGCTCCTGGCAAGAAGCTGTCCTCGAAAAATCCAATCGCCCAGAAGTTTCTGGATGAGGTTTATGCAGGAAAGGTCTACAGTGAAATTGATGATCCCTGGAATGACATCGCTGAGTATCTGAGGGCGAACAAGTAGGACAATAGGTGTAATGCTAGCTGATTTCATCAGTGGCATTACACCGCTGATTTTAAAATGTGATAGTCGATTTGAAAATGAAAAATGTGTCAGATATAATATTTTATATAATAAAAAAAGCGAGATCCTTTAACAGGGTCTCGCTTTTTATCATTGTACTATTGAATGAAATGAAAACTGTTAGTTATGAACAATAAATGATTGCGCCCGGCGACCTGAATAGATCGCCGTTCCTTAAGGGTCATCTTGATCAACTCAGGAATTTCCATTCGTAAAAAGTTTCCTCGATTTTCTGGAACACACCTGAATTCTCGTTCTCCAATAGACTTTTCATTTTATCTGCGTCCAAAGGAGAAGAGACTGTTCCTTCAATTCCTTGTACGTCGTAATACTCATCCAATTTAAAACTATTGGTATCCATGTGGAGGGAGTACATGACCTTGCCGTCATTAATCTTGGCGACGACTCTAATCTGGTAGAAGGGTCTGTGAGTGACGCGGAACGTGAATGTTCCGTGCTTCTCCTTTTCCAGATACAAGAAGGACTGCGGGATCATATTCATGAGTTTCTCCTTAAGGTTACAGTGAGATGATCACCTGCCTTATTAAGCATAGAGGAGATAAGAAACGAAGTAAATGCTTTTTGAATATTTGTATTAATTACGTATAGGACAATTTATCAAAACACCATAACTTTGATTTATCAACAACATTTGTATTCGTTTTTACATGTGATCTGGGTGTTTCGGGATAACTTCAAGCTGTCCCGAAACACTAGTAATGCATATCTTTTTATTTACTTTTTACGCTTAATTTTAGCGATTTTAACCTTGCCGACATAAAGATCTTTCTCGTTGTTTACACCGATTGCTTGATAAAATTCATTTGGGTTACTGATGGTATACCCTGCTGTCTTGCCAATACTACGGCAAGAGGCAATCACCTTATCAAGATGGACTTCCAGAATATACTCCATTCCATTGGCGATGAGGTAGAAGGTTTCGAGGGTATCATTAGGAGAATTTCTATGAGCAAGCCCAATATATGGTGTAATCTCCCAATGTTCTTCCCACGGCTTACTGAGTTCAAGCTTTTTACTCATTGGTATGGTCACTTTCTGTCTTTTGGGAGCGACATTACGTATTTATTATAGCATTTGCGAGCGAGAAAACTCACGGTTTAAATCGTGGGATGAAAGCGAGCGTGTAACGAGGTAAGATTTTTTCTTCACTCGTATCTTTGGAAAAAAGCAAGTTTGCAAACAAACATTCCCATGGTAATAGATGTATAGTCTTGACAGACGAAAACCAAGTTTGCTCGCGGCAAAGAAAAAATGAAACAACATAAACCGTGGGGCACACGGGGTTAGCTTGGTAATGAAATAGTCATGAGGCTATGGCCCCAAGAATCCAACGGCTTTAGCCGTATGGAGTTGTCAAACAATAAGTTGCATTGAAAAAATCATATGCCACGGCATATGATTCCTATAACCATCTATATGAAATTATCTTCTCAGTCCGGCGATCAACCTACTCTCCAGTTGTCGCCGTGTCCATCGAATGGAATCAACGCTTGGATTCCTGATAGATGGATTCTTCGATCAGCCGCTCGTACACTCCGGACAGCGGGTTTTCCAGCAGCTCCTGAAGGGGCACTCGATCAACAGTCGGAGTACTCCCTTCGTATTCGATCGAAACGCTCTCCCGCGTTTTTCGTCCACAGTACCCAGAGACACAGTACACGGCAATCGCTCCACTGGTGTATCGACTATTGCGAAAACGGTATTCCAGACAGCCCTCGTATACACCTACAAAGAGCCTGAAGTGGGTGTACCGTTCGTTGGTGACTTCGAATTCGAAGTCACCATTTTCATGGGCATGGACAAAGTTCAGGAAGTGTACCGAATCCGAAGCCATGGACTCTCCTTCGTCGAGGGGGTTGTGCGGAATGCACAGAACATCTCCCTATTCATCATAGAAGAAAGATATGGTATTGTAAAATATATTTTCAGATCATTTTAAATCAAATTTTGATTGGAATGACTTCCTGTTTTATGAGTAATAATGGGAGGAAGAGGGATATATGTGGAGGTCTCAAAGAATGAGAAAAGAACTTAGGTTGCGTCCCTTGGAAAGAGAAGATCTAAAATTTGTCCATGAGATCAATAATAATGCGACTGTTATGTCCTATTGGTTTGAAGAGCCTTATGAAGCTTTTGTTGAGTTGCAAGATTTATATGATAAACATATCCATGATCAAAGTGAACGGCGTTTTATTATTACCAAAGAGGATGAAATGATCGGTCTCGTAGAGTTGGTAGAAATCGATTATATTCACCGCCGCGCCGAATTCCAAATCATAATTGATCCAACCTATCAAGGGTATGGCTATGCCGCTACCGCAACTCGGTTAGCAATGGATTACGGCTTTCTTGTGCTCAATATGCACAAACTCTATTTGGTTGTTGATCAAAGAAATGAAAAAGCAATTCATATTTATAAAAAAGTTGGTTTTACCGTAGAAGGTGTACTCAAAGATGAATTTTTTGTTGATGGAAGTTATCACAATGCGGTTCGAATGTGCATTTTTCAGGAAGAGTACTTGCAAATGAAGGGATAATATATACTCGAGGAGCCTTTCTAATGAGACAGGCTTTTTTTATTTGGAGTTATCAAGCAATTATTGTCACCTCTGTACGACCCATGTATAATACGGAATACATTAAATACCGAATAGTAATATATAATGAAATATTCACTCTTCATAGTAAATATTTGTTCCTTTTATGGTATTTGGTATGTATTTTAGTGGAATTTCACCTGTGCATTTCGCATTGACAACGAGAGCCAACACCAAGGGAAAAATTTTCTGGAGGATCGCAATGGAAGAGTGGGATCGGAAACAACTGGGGGCATTATGCAGAAAACGGCGGGAAGATTTAGGTTTTAAGCAGCATACTCTGGCGGATGAGCGGATTTCGGTGGCGAGTATCAGTAATCTTGAAAATGGAACAAAACGCTTGAGTAATGAACTGCTGGCATATTATATTCAACAAAAACTAGAGTGGATGATCGAAGATATCCCAAAATTACTGCAAGCACAAGCAGAAAGAGAGAAAGAAGAACGATTTACGATTGGTCTGCGTTTGCGTGCAGTCGAAAACGACTTAGACTGTGTGAGTATTAAAGAAGGGTTAAAAATGATCCGCCAAATGGAACAAGAATTAAAAGGTAATCGTGCCTATTTTGCTGTACTGGAATACTTGCGAGGTAAGTGTTATTACCATAGTGACAAGCTTGGGAAAGCTATCGCTCATTTTCAGCAAGCAATTCGCATTTTTGATGAGTATCCATCGATCCATTATACAAATATGAAAACATTTTGTTTATACCAATTGAGTCGAATCTCTCATGTAATGAATAAGTTAGACTTAGCTGTAACCTATGCTCAAGATGGTCTTATGGCTTTTGCTCCAGAAGGTGAAAGAAGATATATACAATATTCTTTGTACATAAGCAAGGTAATTTACTACGAAAAACTTGAACAAAATAGTGAAGCGATGGAAGTTATTGAATGGCTAGAGGAACGTTTTGCTGAGCTAGATACAGATATAAAATTGAATGTGTACCAATTAAAAGCTACATTGTACAATAAAGAGAGACGGTATAAAAAAGCAATTCAATGTGCGGAACAAGGGATTGAACTTGCCAGACGGGAGAAGAAATTTGACCGTTGCTTTGAGCTATGGACAACTGCTGGAACGATTTATAAAAATAGTAGAATGTGGGAGGCTGCCGAGCTGTGTTTTCAAACAGCAGCCAAATTTGAAGATAAAGTAGTGGAAAGGCAATTCGTTGCCCAAAACAGCAAGGAATTAGGGCTATTATATTTAGTGCAAGAAAATGTTGATTTGGCTGTAATGAAACTTAAACAAGCACTGAAGATTAGTAAAAAGTCAAAAGATAGCCTGTGTTATTGTGAAGTACTTCAAGCACTTGGAGAGTGTTATCTACAACAAGACAAAAGAGAAGATGCTATTCAATATTTACAAAAAGCCCAAGAAGTAGCGCAGAATCATACTTTTTATCCACAAGAAAGAGATATTGTCATGTTGTTAGCAAAATGTTACGAAAAATCAAATATGATAAAGTATAATCACTATTCAAGTAGATTATTTCATATTTTATTAAAATTAAAAGAGGAGGTGACTGAACCCATGCGATTACACGAATTAAAAACAAGAGCAGCAGGAAGTCCCCCTGACGTTTAAAAATTACCTTTTTCAAGGAGTGATCAGATGTCGTTTTCTGAGTTAAAACAAAGGTTAGCTGGTGATCCTCCTGATATTTAAATTTAATAGATATATAATTCCAGCGAAGACATGCATATCAAGCGATCTTCGAAAACAGATGTCAGCAAATCTGCTAGAGTAAAATATTAGATTAAAAACTGTTTCCTACTAAGGGAAACAGTTTTTTTAAAAATAATTTTTTTCTTATTTTTTGATTTAATGGCGATAAAAAATGAAAAGTTAACCGTGGGAGGTAAAAAAAGCCTCAAAGGATTACTTCATTTCAAGAAACGCCTCAAATTTCACAGGAAAAGACAGAAATGAAGTGAAAACTTGACTATTTGTCAGAAAAATTAGAATGAATTATGCTATGGCTACCACTGAGAGACATACTTCAGTGAGAAGTGAAACTCGGAAAGGAGGAAACAAAATGGAACAGCGTGAAGAATGGGTGGAGCCGAAACTCATCTACCTAGGAAGTGTAGAAGAGTTAACAGGGCAGGGTGGCAGCAACAACGACGATGGCTGGTATAATTCCCGATTAGCAAAAGATGAGTAACCAAAATAAATAGGAGACTTAGTATCAAGTCTCCTATTTCAACGAAAGGAGAAATATCAATGAATGATTTGTATACATTTCTGATAACGGCAGAGCATAAACCAATCAAAAAAAGACTGCCTGTTCGATTTTTATTGCTTAGCCCTTTTCTTATTTTTTGGCTGATTCGGCGATATAAAAGAATGGATGGTTGCGGGAAACTGCGGTTGCTTCAAACTGTGTCCAAGCGGTTTGAGCTATCCATCGCAAATGAGACAGATATGTATTGGCAGGCTCGAAAAATAGCAGGTTTTACGATACTGTGGATTAATTTATTTCGACGAGGAGAGGCCCTTTGTCTGGAAAGAGCAATTATCATCTGTTATCTGTTACGATCTTTTGATTTACCAGCAAAAGTCATTATCGGCAAAAAATTATCTTTTTCTATGATTGAACAGTTTCCATTTCATGCATGGGTTGAACTCTGTGGAAAAGCTATGGATGAACATCGAGCTGTCAGACAGCAATACAAACTTTTGGATACGCTTCCATCATAAAAGGAGGGGGAATATGCTGTTTCGCGAAGAAATATTAGGTTGCAGTACCGACTGTGGGACAAGTTTACAAATCAATGGATGGATCACTTCTGCAAAGTCAAATGATGCCATACGTTTTTTACATTTGTTGCAAACAGATCGTCAAGCAGCTGTTTTGGCATGGGGTGAAGTGTTAATCCAGTCCCCTCAACCATTATTGTGTGTAATCGAAGGTCGTTTTGTTTTGTCATACTGGAGTGCAGAACAACAGCGTGGTGTTTTATTTAAAAGTTTGCTGTGCAAACAATCACTCTACTATACCAATGAAAATGATGTTTCGTGGTCTACTGATCCATTGCAGCTTATTACCCAAAATTATATTGATGCAGTAAATAATAAGTTTTTATTAGTCGCATGTTTGGAAGATAGTATTCCTTCGACCGAATCCTATTATCGCGGGTTAAAACGACTTCCAGCAGGTAATCTGGCAGTTATCGATCGAAGGGAAATAAAAAGAGAAACGATCGATACGATTATTCCTATCCCACTAAAAAGAAATCAAAGCATCCAAATGTACGCAAGGGAAAGTCGAGAACTATTAGAAGGACATGCAAAAAAGTGTTTATCTGGGTATTCCAAAGCAGGCGTTATATTAAGTGGCGGCCTTGATTCGAGTATCGCAGTCACATGCTTGCGAAGGCTTGGGTTGGAGGTAGTAGGAATCCATTGGTCTTTTGCCGGTATCCCTCAAGCAGATGAAACAAGCGATGCCGAGCTGATTGCGTCACATCTTCAAATTCCTTTAATTAAGATCAATGCAATAGATTTGGTGCATGAAGCTGGTTTTTTTAACGAGCATTGGGATTTTACTTCTCCCTATCCACATCCCTTTTACTGTTTGTTTGAACAGACCTTGGAAATATGTGCGGCTTTGGGGATATCCATTTGTTCAAGTGGATACTTTGGTGATGTGATTTTCGGACCAAATGACCCATGGAAAGTGACAATTGCTAATGTTTTTAAAGATATTCCCTTTTTTGAAGGTATGCAGTGGCTTTCGGAGTACTGGCAAATTCCCAAATACAAGTCAAGAAAAGTCCCGCATAGCCGGTATTCGCAATACAAATACTATCTATCAGAAGATAGTATAGAGCGAATAAAAACAGGAGAAATCAAGTCATATCAAATCGAGCAGAAAAGCTTTTTACAACAAATCGCTCATTCCTTTGATAACGAAACAGATCATGTATTAGAAACGCATTTGTATGAGCGAAAAGGAATCATCCCTTTTCATTTATTTGTGTCACGTGAATTGATGGAATTTTCCATTAATATTCCGATGCCCTACCGCATGATGCCAAGCGGAGGGCAAGAATATATCAAACCAATCATGAGATTGATTTATCCAAATCTGCCTCCTGCACTTTTGAGCCGAAACCATCGGCAAATTATGAATGCATATAACGAATCCTATGTCATTCATAACAAAGAACAGATTTTAACTTTGTTAGGGCAAAATTCTTTTCTGGCTCATTGTAATGTGATTGATCCGCACAAACTGAATTACATAGCAGTGGATGTGCGAAAATGGGCAGCTTCTGCGTCAGGACTAGTCCGCTGCTGCATGGTAGAACTTTGGATGCAGAGTTTAAAGCGCAAATGGGAGAAACGAGGGAAGAAAAATGTCATACCAATTACATCCAGATGTTAGATGGAATGAAGTGTTAGGGGATCATTCATTGTTAGATAAGCGAACAGGGGAATATTTTCATTTAAATACCACAGGAGCAATTGTTTTTTCTAGTTTATTAACGTCGATGAGTGATCAAGAAGCAATTTTCAAAGTAAAACAGGCGTTACATCCATCAATTGATAATGTAGAAGTATCTTTTTCTTCGTTCCGAGACGAACTTCTAGCAAGAGAAATTTTAGTAGTACATTCTGAAGAATAATAGAAAAGGAGGAGCTTTTTTGCAAAAGAAACAGCAAATAGCAATAACACGATTGCTATTATTCGAATATAAAAGAATCTTATTCGGTTTGCTTCTCATGCTGCTTGTAGCAGGTATTCAGATCATATCACCGTGGCTGATGAAACTGATTATCGATCAAGCGATACCACAAAAGAAATACCAATTACTTGCTGTGCTTATTATTATGCTGGCGATTCTCCCTGTGGTAATCACGATAGTAAATGCTGTTCGCAATCTCGTAACTCATCAGATCGGCGGCTATGTGACGGATACTTTACGCAATCTCTTATATGATAAGCTTTTGACGCTGTCTCCCAAAACGTATCTTCATTTTCAATCAGGAGATATAGCAGCCCGCATATATAGCTGTGGAGAAATTGGCGATGCTTATATCTCACAAGTACTCGTTCCTGCTATTTTTGACATGGTACTGTTTATAGGTTTAACTGGAGTAATGCTTTATCTGAACGTAAACTTAACCCTATTGATATTGGTATTTGTACCTATTTCCTATGCTCTATCTCGAAAATTTGCTAAGAATACTCGTCCGAAGATCGATAACATTATTCAATTACAGCAAGAGATGAGTAGTTACACAACCGAATTTGTGACAGGTCTAAAGACAATACAAAAGTTCCATCAGCAAGAAACAGAGAGAAAACAGCAGAAAAAGTGGATTTATGACTATCGCAAGCTTCGCAATCAAGTGGCATTTTTTGATGACTTATCTGTTTTGACCGTCGACTTTGGACGATCATTGGGTTTTGGTTTGGTATTTGCTTTTGCTGCTGTACAAATCATGCAAGGGAAGATGACGATTGGTACGTTAATCGCTTTTTCCGTTTATTTTCCACAGCTTTTCTCATCGGTGCAACATATCCAAATGGCGTATATTCAAACAGAATCTATGAAACCAAAATTAGATTTAGTTTATCAAATATTGCTGTTAGAAGATGAAATACCGGATAAACCAATCGAGCATTTGCAGCTAAAAGGAAATGTTTGGTTTCAAGATGTTTCTTTTTTCTATGAAAAAGGAAGAGGACAGCTCTCTCATGTGCAGTTTTCGATTGAAGCAGGCGAATTTATTGGGATTGTAGGCTCAACAGGCAGTGGAAAATCGACGATTCTCGATTTGCTCATGCGGTTTTATGAGCCGGAATCCGGGCAGATTTTGCTCGATGGAAGAAACATATTAGATTATGCATATGCGGATTTGCGATCGCAAATTGGACTCGTATCGCAAGATGTTTTTCTATGGAATAAATCGATCAAAGATAATTTGCAGTATGCCGAACCGGCTGCTGACATACAGGAAATAATAAAAGCATGTCAAGAGGCGCAAATTCTCGATTTTATTCAGCAGCTGCCAAAAGGTTTTGAGACGATCATTGGCGAACGAGGAGTGAAACTATCTGGAGGGGAGAAGCAGCGGTTAGGAATCGCACAAATGCTGTTGCGGAATCCACAAATCATTCTCTTGGATGAACCAACATCAGCACTAGATGCCAGTACAGAAGCATTGCTGCAAGAGCGTTTTGAACAGTTATTTCGAGGGAAAACGAGAATTGTTGTTGCTCATCGGTTAGCTACGATTCAAAAGGCTGATCGGATCATGGTGATGGAGCACGGGAAATTGGTCGAGATGGGTACACATGAGATGTTGATGGAGAGGAGAGGAATTTATTATAAGCTCTATTCAGAGCAGGTTTTACTTATTTGATTTGGCACCAGCCCATTTGGTGACGATATGTATCAAATGGGCTGGCGCTGGTCCATCTGATCATGATAATCAAATGAACCAGTTGTCAATTATTTCGGTATCCTGTATTACTTCTTGCTAAGGATATAATATTTGCCAAGTCTGAAATAAGAAAGGTATACAAGGTCGTTACGTTTCTTTACCGTCTTAAAGATGATCTCTGTGACGATGAGCTTATGCCCCTTTCTTGCCGCTGGGAGTTTGTCAGGGTCAGTGATAACCCCTTCCGGTTCCAACCGAACCGTCTTGGTGCCATCCCTATACTCGATGGTGTCATGCTTAACATGGTTGTGATACTGATGCTGCATCTTTTGTCCTTCATGTAGGATGTTTTTGGACGTTTATAGTTTATCTTACGAATACAATCGTTGTAAATGAAAGGATACAGGTAGATGAGCGAACAAGCAGTTATCCAACAAACAACAAAACTGCACACAAAAAATAGTCTTATCGATGAATTCAGACAACTAGGATTGAAAGCAGGAATGAACCTTATTGTTCACTCTTCCCTCAGTTCCATTGGATATGTAAGCGGGGGAGCGGTGACGGTTGTACAAGCGTTGATGTCAGTGATAACACCAACTGGCACAATCGTTATGCCTACACATACAAGTGATAACTCCGACCCATCCTTATGGGAGAATCCACCTGTGCCTGAAGCATGGTGGAAAACAATGCGCCAGACGATGCCAGCGTTTCACCCTCAATATACGCCAACAAGAGGAATGGGCAAGATTGCGGAAGTTTTTCGGACGTTTCCAGATGTGAAGAGAAGCAATCATCCTACCGTTTCGTTTGCAGCATGGGGAAAATATGCAGAACATATCACAAATAATCACCCCCTTAATAATCCGATGGGAGAGGATTCGCCTTTAGCAAGGTTCTATAATTTGCAAGGGCATATTCTGTTGATCGGTGTTGGCTACGACAGTAATTCTTCGTTGCACCTTGCAGAATACCGAAGCAGACAGCCGATAAAAATCACAGAATCTGCTGCGATGGAACAAAATGGAAAACGAGTGTGGGTGAATTTTGAAAATATTGCATATCAAACAGAGTTGTTTCCGGATATCGGTAGAGATTACGAAGCTAGTAAGGAAATCGTAATAGGGAAGGTAGGAAATGCTGAGGTGCGCTTACTCTCACAAGCAGCGTTAGTAGATTTTGCAGTAGAGTGGTTTAATGAAAAAGGCAGAAATGAGGCGGGACAGGGTCAAAAATATTTTTGACCCTGCCCCCATGCGAGCAGCGTATGCTCACATATGACCAAACCTATCGCTTGAAATCATTTACAATATATACCGGAGGCCTGCCCTTGGGCATATCAACAGTAGAACCTGGAGAGACAACATCGGTTCGTCCCTGCTGCTTGGCTTCCTGACGCACATCATCTTCAACGATGAATACAAGATTCAGCTTAGGATTTGCCTTTGGAATGTCACTCGCCCTCCTAGCATACGCTACCTGAGTGAAATTGCTAAGAGTCCCCTCGTGGAAGTAATGGAGCGGGCTCTCGTTGGTGTAGTTTCGATAGTTATCCAGCATGGGAATCCAATCGTAGGAATGGTCTTGTACATATTTATTTTAAAAGACAACGATAGCTTTGTATACTAAATATTTCGAGACTGATAGATTCATTGCAAAACTATCAGTCTCGAGTAGAGAAACTTATCTTTTGCTAAAAACGAAACATTGATTCAAGATAAATGTTTCTGCCGCGATAGTGGGTAGCTCCGTTCACAAAATCAGGAGTACAAACATCTTTGCGACTAAGCTTTTACGCTACATGATAAACCATCTATGTAACAATATAGATAATTTCTTCTTCTGAATCAGGAAGTCCAACGATGTGTACTACTTGCGCGTGTCCCTGTGATGCGGGTTCTTTTTCTACTCTATTCTCGGAATCGAAGTAAAAATGTATCTGTTGTATAGTAGTTTTAAATTCATTTTTCCTCTGATTCTATAGGAAAAAGGCTTTTTTATTTTATTTTCAAATGAAGTTGTTTGTAAAGTAAATTCAAATAAAGGAAGATATTATGTTGGCAATTGAATATCAAATAGAGTAATTTGCGGATATTGGGATAGATCATGTAAGCAAGTAAGGAGATTGTGATAGGGAAGTTAGTCAATGTAGAGGCGAGCTTGTTTTCACAAATAACATTAGTAGATTTTGCAGTAGATTGGCAAAATAATAGTGAGGTGGGACAGGGGTAAAATATTTTTCAGCCCTGTCCCCATGTGAGCAGTGTATGCTCACATACAACCAAACCTAGCGCTTAAAGCTCCTCGCGGAATAGACAGTAGGATTTCCCGGGACCATATGAACTGCCTTTTCGCCAAGGGAGACGACGTCCTTCCGGTTTTTCTTTTCCTTAAGGAACTTACGTACATCATCAGGAACGATGAAGGTCTGTCCATTGGTGGGATCGGGGAATTCTTTCATCTCCCCATATTCGATCACCTTGACTTCCCCATTGATGATTGTGGCAACGCCTCTGGAGACTGCGGGGCAGAGATCTTTTGATCCATCAACAACGTAGAAGATCAGGCTCTCATCCGCATAGTTCTGAAAGTTATCCGACATGGGAATCCAATCGTAGGAATGTTTTGTACATATTTATTTTAAAAGACATCGATATCTTTGTATACGAAATATTGCGAGACTGATAGATTTTCAAGTATGAGCTATCAGTCTCAAGAAACTTATTTCTTTCTAAAAACGGAACATGGATTCAATATAAATATTCCTGCCGCGATAGTGTGTAGCTCCGTTCACAAAGTCAGGAGTACAGACATCTTTGCGACCTTGCTTTTTCGCTACGTGATAAACCATCTGTGTAACAATATAGATGACTCCTTCTTCCGGATGAGGAAGTCCAACGATTTGCCCTTTTACTACTTGCGCGTGTCCCTTTGAGGAGAGTTCTTTTTCTTCTCCATTCACAGAATCGAAGTAATAAAAGGTATCTATTGTATAGTAGTTTTGATACATTTTTCCTCTGTTTCTATAGGAAAAGGACATTTTTATTTTAATTTCAAATGGAGTTGTTTGTAAAGTAAATTCAAAATGAAAGAAGATGTTATGTTGGCAATTGAATATGAAGCACGGATACTGGAGATTGATCCGGATGACATGAAGCAGCGGATTTTATCCCTTGGAGGAGAAGCGATTCGCGAATCGCTGATGCGGCGTTATGTATATGCTGTTAACCAGCATGATTTGAATAAGTTCATTCGCCTTCGTGATACTGGTTTTGAAGTGACACTTACCTATAAAGTAATTCATCATGATGGGATTGATGGTACAGAAGAAGTGGAACTGATTGTTGATGATTTTGCAAAGACAAACGAATTTTTAGGACAATTGGGGTATCAAACAAAATGGTATCAAGAAAACTTTCGCTCTAGTTTTCGCATTGGAAAGGTACGAATCGAAATCGATCATTGGCCGATGATCCCTCCGTATTTGGAGATTGAAGCAGACTCCTATACAGAAGTAGTAGAAATGGCACAGCAATGCGGTTTTCATGAGGAACAGTTGGTAGGGGAAAATACGTTAAAAATATATCGTAAATATGGTATCAATTTAAAGGAAATACAAGACTTGCGGTTTCCATAAGAGGAAAGTTCGGTGGCTCTATCTCAAGGGATAGAGCCACTTGCCTGCCTAGGAGTTGTTTTTCTCACCCAGTGCTGCTCGAAGCAGAGCCAGCTTAGTACTTAGCTCAGTAGAACGGGCTGCAAGGGTATCCTTGCGCTGAAGGGCTTCGATTCCCTCGATCTGCTCCTTCAGTTCCGCTTCGCTCAGATGGGTATAAGGGTTACTCATGATGCTCCTTAGAGGCAGGGTTTGTTTTTCTAATTTTAAAATACCAGAGGTGTCAATACATCACAATCTTTTTTTATTTTTCTGTGTATTTCTCGTTTGCGTTTTTTGCGATGTTTGTCCAAATATGGAACCCATCGCTTTTGTGAAAATGGTATTATTTTTTTGGTCCATAAGCTTCAGGAGTGTTTGGATCGACTACTTCTGATTTTGCATTCTTTGCGTTAAATACTTCCTCAGCAATCATTTGAAATAGATCTGGATTATAATCTCTGTTGATTGCTTTGTTGCCTACAAAAACGCGAAAAGGAGATCTGTTCTTCTGTTCTTGTTCTTCAATGGCAATTACCGTAAGGTTGCGTAGTGTATACCTGCGATATATGAACCGTGAACTCACTTTCTCTCCCTTTGATCGAATCGATAGACAACTATATTATATAGAATATTCAGAATGAAATATATAAAAAATTGATTTTGTTACTGCTTTTCTCCTTTTGCCCTTATAATAAAGAAAAGGCTTCCTGGGAAAGGGAGAATATGGTGTATTTATTTATTGTGAACCCACATGCTGGGAGAGGGAAAGGGCTTAACGTCTGGCAGCAAGTGGAAGCCATAGTCAAAAAGGAGAATATTCCTTATGTCGTTCAGTTTACAAAAGGAAAAGGAGAAGCGGTTACGCTGACAAAAGATGCTGCTGGTAAACAATCATGGACTGCAGTTATTGCTGTCGGTGGAGATGGAACAGTGCATGAAGTAGCAAATGGATTATATGGCAGTGATTTCCCGCTTGGTTATATTCCTGCTGGTACAGGCAATGATTTTGCAAGGGAATGGGGGATTCCATTTGACCCAGTTGCTGCATGGCAGCGAATTGTGTTACATGAAGTGAAAAAAGCGGATGTTTTTTTATCAGGAGAACGTGTTGTCTTAAGTTATATCAGCGCTGGCTTTGATGGATATGTTTCCCGTCGTGTTGATGCGTCACGTTGGAAGAAGATTCTGGGGAATGCCAGTTATTTTGTCGGTGCGCTGCTTTCATTAAATAGCTTTCGACCATTTCATTTGCAGTTACGCGTAGATGACACGGACTACGAATTTGCAGATGTATGGTTAGTGACTCTATCAAATGGCAAAAGTTTTGGTGGAGGCATGATGATCACGCCTCATGCAAATCCAACGGATGGATGGATAGATATATGTATTGTTCACAAATTATCGAAACTGGATTTTTTACGTGTATTTCCGAAAATTTATGCTGGAAAACATGCCAAACATAAGGCGGTAACGTTTGTAAAAGGGAAGAAATTAGCAGTGAAAACTATTCCAGCTATGTGGGCTTTTGCGGATGGTGAAGAAGTTGGCAATCATTCGATGGATGTGGAAATAGTACCAAATGGACTTTTTCTTCTATAATTCATTAAATAGAGAATTAATTTACAAATAATAATTATTATGTTAATTTGAATGGAGCAGTCTCATTTTTGGAGGGTTCGTTGTCTCAAAAGTCAGCAATGACCGAGTACCGTGGCAAGCTCACTGTAAAGCAGCAACGAAGCGGAGAGGAAGTTATTGAAGTAATTTCCGAACAGCGGCTGCCTCAGTACCGCAATAATGGTGTGCGGGTGACTGCTGTTGACAATCCGAAAGAAGAGTATCTCCTTTATCACGAGGAGATTATCAACGTCGAACGTGATCCGCGTTCTCCATTTAAGGTGAAGATCACCTTCCGGCTTCGAGCTTGACTGCTGCCCCTTCACGTAGAAATACGTGGAGGGGTGTCATTTCTTAGAGGTGATATCTGTGATTATTTGGCGTGGTTGGGGTATTTTGGTTTTACTGATTGCTGCACTCTTTCAATTTATTGGTTATGGAATCTTTAACTTGTTTGGAATGGACGCTGCTTCTGATGCCGCAAAATTTACGGGGTATCTACTGTTTTTACCCGCGGCTGTAGTATTGTGGTTTGTTGGCAAGAAGTTGAACAAGCCAGTTGTTTATCATGATCAAGCTGGGCAGCCAGTGGTTTCCAAAGGAAGACATTCATTGTTTTTTATCCCCATTGAATACTGGGCGTTTATTTATGTTGTGTTATCCATCGGTTTGATCATCGCACTATAAGTTCAATAAAGGAAAACCCCTTTTGTTCTTTTGACAAAAGGGGTTTTGCTATTATGCATTCAGCGCCTTATTGATCTCCACAAGAGAGACTATGATGGGAACAATGATAAATACAATGCCAACAAGACCGATGCCAAAGCGGAAAAGACCATAGTTTTTATCGGTTTCGGGCAGTGCTTGGTGAATCGCCCAGCGGGTAAAGATACTGTATTGTTGAATGGATACTTCATGCACACTTCGGGTGCGCAGAGCGATGCCTAAGTATTGGAATCCGAGTATAAAGAGAAAGAGAAATACGATAATAGCAACAATCACATTGATAATAGGGATTTTAGAAAGAATTTCGAGAATTGGTTTGATCAGTAAGTCTGCTAGAAGTGGGTAATGCATGATTTGCTCCTTTGGTTTGTAACCCAAGATGTTTAGCCTTTAGAAAATTAGTGAGCGGTAGATGTATTGACATCTACCGCTCGTCGCACTGCCTATTCAGGCAGTACTACCTTCTGTTCATACAACTGCCGTGGCCAGGGCTTCGACAGGAGTGACAGATACCACAATCTACATTTGGATCAGTAGTGCTGGCATATCGAGTCTGCACTTTCCAAACGCCATACTGATAGCCAGCTTTCAAAGCCTTACCAGCGAGCTTAGCTCCTGGTGCAGTAACGACATTCATTCCGACAGAAATAATGCCATCGATGAGGTGGAAGAAGTACCAATCAAGAAATTGTTCAACGATGGTCTCAGTAACCTTATCGGTAGCTTGTTCAATTGCTGTGTCTTTTGCCCATGTTTTTGCAACAATGACCTTCGTTCTAGCTTTTTCGGAGAGGCTGACTGCTTTTTTCTTTCCCCCGATTCTGCCGAGCGCATTGTCTGCTTGCTCAATAGAATTTTTTGCCTCGTTGTTTGCGGAAGTTGCAAAATGAACTGCTAGGGAATCCGCTGTTGCTTTATCCCAGACCTTGGCAAGTTCGATTTTAACTTCCGCGAGACTAAGGTATTTTTTAGCTTCTCTTGCATCCTTACTAGGACGGAACAAGCTATTTTTGTTGATAGCAATTTCGGCTTTAGAGATGTCCGCAGAAGCCTGATTCATCAAGTCTTTTGCGTTTTTCTGGGCTATTTCAGCAGCTTTCTTTTTGTTTGAAGAGTAGGCATTTGCTATATCTTTCCGAGCTTTACCTATTTCTTTTTCCGCATTTCCATTTCTCTCTAGAATACGCTGGGCTGTTGCTATATGTTTACCAGCGGAATTCATTGCGTTTTCTGCGGCTTTTTCAAACAAAGGTTTCTCCCCTCAATGAGGTCATTAAAATATTACGTACATCTATATTAACATATAGTAAATTATTCACTCAATAACTGCTATCTAGAAGATATTCGATCCGATTTGACAAAAGCAGTAAGTGCTCTCTATTTAAGTTAAAGCAGTCAAAGGGGTTTACCATAGAACATCTTTATGATGCAGGTTTCCAGGAATTTAATAGTTTTGGATATATTTTAAATAGATATGAAGACATAAAGAAGGTTGTTGCATATAGATGGGGATTTTGTTTAAATAAAAGACTTTATAAACCACAGCGAGCAGCAGACCTTTGTCCACTGCCCACAATTGAATCACAGAGGATTGTGATTCATTATCGTTCATTTAGGCAGGTACCATTACCGCCAAGACAAGCATGGCAGCGGCATGCAGCATGCCTGTTTTTGACTTTCCTTAAACTGTACTTGATTCCAGCTGCTGCTGCCTTTGCACCAAGCTTAGCGCCAGGAGCTGTTGCAATATCGAAACCAACAGAAATGACACTATCCATGATGTGATCAGTGCCCCATTGAAGGAGTTTCTCCATAATCCGATTTGCAAGTTCTTGCGAACCTTCTTCGATTGCAGTCTGTTTTGCCCAAGAACCAGCAGCAGAAAGCCTTGCTCCAGCTTGATTGGAGAGATCTTTCTTTTTACCAAAATGAGCTTTGGCCGCTTTTTCGTAAAGATTTTCTGCCTCGGATTTTGCTTTTTTGGCATTATTCATCGCAATGGACTCTGCTTCGTCATAATTCCAAATATATGCGATTTCAATTTTTATGTTTGCAAGTTGCATATACCTCGCGGCTGCTTCTGCATCACGTTTGTTTCTACCAGTCAAAGCTTTTCTTTCTGCTTGCACCATATCTTTATAGGCAAGATCCATCATTTTTTTCGCACGTTCTTTTGTAAGCTTTTCCATTGTCCGTCTCTGAATTACGCTGGCATCTGCAAGGGTGTAGATTGCTTTATCAATGTTTTTCTCCGGATCACGGTCTTTTTCCATCTCTTCCTGCGCTTTTCGGAGAAAATGTTCTGCTCTGCTCATTGCGAGATTTGCAATCATAACAATCCTTTCCAAACGAGCAATAATCACGGCGATCATCAATCTATTTATCTTATCATAAAGCAAAATATTCATTCCATAAATGCGGAGAGACAAGTGTCGATAGATTAATATACAAGTAAATGATAAAATTCTCATCAATCCAATTTTTTTACGGAAAGAAAGGGAGTTTTATGCAGCTTACGATTAACATAAAAGGTGAAAATGCGAATGTAACGTCTCATTTGCTGGCCAAAAATCCAGCTAATCGCTATGAACGCAAAGAAAAAGAAGCAGTAGTACGTTTGATATATACGAAATTTACAGAAAAGGAGGTAAGCTTTTTGGTGTATGCAGAGCCAGATCCACTGGAACTGATCCGCAATGCACCTGATGCTTATGATATTACGAGTTATATCAATGACCGCGAGTTTGCCGTCAGCAGTTTGTTTCTTACTTATATAAAGAGTGCGCTAAGCACCGCGATAAATGGCAAGCCAAAAGCGGAATACAGTAAATGGGTAGGGCACCCCTTTACAATGGAAATACAGTTTGGTCCAGTGGCAACCAATTTAAGTGAAGAGACGATGGAGGCATTGTTCGCTCCGATGGGGTATCAAGTGATATTTGAATATGGTGACAATGACTATAACACTCCATTGAAGGAGCGTTCATCTGCGAAATTTATCACGATTCGGGCAAAACAAACATTGCAGCATGCATTGAAACATATTTCTGTTTTAATTCCTGTACTTGATAATTACAAACACTATTTTTTGGATGAAAGAGAACTAGAGAAACTAGACCGGCATGGAGAAGGATGGCTGGAGGATCATCCTCTGCGCAATTTGATTTTAAAACGAACTTTGCGTTTTTCCCCTTTGATCAAGAAATCAAAGTTTCAGTTGCAGAAAAGGGTAGAACCAGCGGAAGAAGCGACTATTCCCAAAGTAAGGCTGAATGATCTGCGTTATGAAGCGATTATAGATCAAATAAACCATCAAGCAGCCAAATCAAGTATTGTCGATTTTGGTTCAGGAGAAGGGAAGCTGTCCACGCGGTTAGGATTTGTCGCAGGGGTACAAGAAATATTGGCTGTAGAACCTTCGCAAAAGGCACAGCTGCATGCATTGGAGCGTTTTGAAAAAGCAAAACGGAAAGCAGGATTTGTTGCACCGACACCGATCTTTGGTTCGCTATTTTATACCGATGACCGCTTGTGCGGCAAGGATGTTATGATCCTATGTGAAGTGATGGAACATATTGATGAGCATCAACTGCCTTCCGTATTTCAGACGATATTTGCCTATTATCAACCACGAATGTTGATCGTAACGACACCAAATCGAGAGTATAACGAAGTGTATGAAATGCAAAAAACGTTCCGCCATAGCGATCACCGTTTTGAGTGGACAAGGGAGCAGTTTGCTGAGTGGTGTATCGCTTGGACAGAGCATTATCCTTATTCCGTTTCTACGACTGGTATTGGTGAGAAACATGAATCCTTTGGAAAGCCAACACAAATGGCGATTTTTCATCGAGAGGAGAAGGAAAATGCCTAGAAAAATATCGCTGCCGCATGCTGGGATCGTTTTGATGATGGGGCCTTCTAGCAGTGGGAAAACGACGCTGTTACATCGTTTGATTAAAGAAAGAGTGCTGTTAGCTTCGGAAGTAGTCAGCTCCGATCAGTTCCGGACTTTACTTAGTGATCTAGAATTTATGGATTGGAAGCACCATCCGAAAGAAGAAGCGGATGTGCTTTATGAACAATACCAACAAATCTCCAAAGAAGCCTTTGCAGCTTTGGATTATATGGTAGAAAAGCGCTGTGAGCTGAATAAATTAACGGTTGTCGATGCGACTCATCTTCAATCCGATGACCGGCTGCGTTTTGTCCGTATTGCTCGGAAACATCATGTACCTGTATCTGTCATTGCGATTGAAGCGCAAGAAACAGATTTATTGAGATGGGACGAAGCAAGAGATTATCCGCGTGGGAAGAAGCGTATTCGCCAACAGCAATTTTCTTTTTCGAAGCAAGTGAAGTACTTGAAAAAAGAAGGGTATTCTGCGCAATATGTTCTTCCTGCTGAAGAGTTGTCGAAAGTGAGTTTTGTACGAAAAGCAAATCGTTTTGTACTGAATATCGACAATGGATTGGATATCATCGGTGATATTCATGGATGTTATGATGAATTTCTCGAATTACTCACAAAACTAGGATATGTGCAAAATGAAGAAGGACTTTTTATCCATCCGGAAGGGCGAAAGCTTGTATCTGTCGGAGATATTATGAGCCGGGGACCCAAATCGATGGAGACAATGGAATTCTTTTACCATCATATCCAAGCTGGCTTGGCGTATATGGTTGATAGTAATCATGGTTGGAAGATCGCCAGATGGCTGGACGGCCGCAAGGTCAAAATGCAGCATGGGGATGAAAAAATGGTTTCAGCATTTGAACAGATGGAGCAAGAATATGGATTGGAATACTCCAATGCCAAAAAAGAAGCTTTTAAACAAATGCTCCTTCAAGCACCTTCGCATTATGTGATCCGTCAAAATGACGTGAATGTAGCTGTAGTTGCCCATGCTGGGATCAAAGATGAGTTTATTGGCAAACATTCCAGCGAAATCAGTGATTTTTGCCGTTATGGAGATGTGGAAGGTTTTGATGAACAGGGAAAACCAATTCGCAAAGATTGGTTCCATCATCATCGCAACAGTCAATTGATTATTTGGGGGCATGATCCAAAACCGCAGCCGATTTTTATGCATCATACTATAAACATCGATCAAGGAGTGGTATTTGGTGGACATCTGACCGCACTGTGCTTACCGGAACGAAAGGTTATGAAAGTAGCCGCTAAAGAAGATTATGCTGGTGTTTCTGATAATCCATTACATAAATGGGAAAAGCAGCGGCTTGCTCCTCCCAATTTAAATGCATTGATCGATGGATTTACTGTTCAAACGGAGCATCTTGGGGATGTAAAGATACCGAGCAGAATGGTCAAAACAGCGTTAGATGATCTTTCTCATTTTACTCTTCCTTTGGAAGAACTTGTCTATATTCCACCAACAATGAGTCCGACACCGCAGGTTTCCAAATTACCTATGTATTTGGAGCATCCAGCAGAAGCTTTCGCGTATTATCGTGCACATGGTGTAGAGGAGATGATCGCAGAGAAAAAGCATATGGGCAGCCGGGCAGTATTGCTTTTATTCCAAGACGATGAACTCGCAGTTAACTATGTAGGACGAAAAACAAAAGGAGTTATTTATACACGTACTGGTCGTCCTTTTTTCAACAAATTCATGAGTGAACTAGTGCTGCAAAAGCTTCAAAGGGAATTACAAGCCTATTTTCGTAAGTATCAGACATCGTTTGTGCTGCTGGATGCAGAGATTTTACCTTGGAATTTGAAGGCAAAAGAATTAATCCAAAAACAGTACATGCATGTAGGGGAAATGGCACTGCTGGATCGCTCCAAACGCTTGGATCAACTTAACTTGGCACAGCAAAATGGAGCTTTTGTAGATGACTGGATTGCAGAGACGAAAGAACAGCTCCAACGCACGCAAACGTTTCGTTCCAGTTTTCAGCCCTATCTATGGGAAACAAATGAGCTTGATGGAATACAAATCGCTGCTTTCCATCTGTTAGCGCATAGTGGAAAGACTTTTTTTGATCAGACACATCGATGGCATATGCAGCATGCGAAGGAACTAGCAGCCTATTCTCCCCTATTTATCCCGACAGATTATCGCTTGATTAATGATGAACAGTCTGCACAAAAAGCGATCGATTGGTGGACAGAAATCACAGGTGAAGGTACAGAAGGTTTTGTCATCAAACCGTTGAATTTTTTGCAGCGGGATCAAAAAGGCTTTTTCGTACAGCCAGCCATCAAAGTAAGGGGAAGAGAGTATTTGCATATTATTTATGGTATGGATTATTTGCATTCCTCGAATCTAGAACGATTGAAACAACGAAATACAAACAAAAAACAAAAGAAAGCACTGCGGGAGTTTGCCCTTGGTATCGAAGGGATTGAGCGGTTTGTCCAACGGCAGTCACTTGGCAGAATTCATGAATGTGTTTTAGGTACATTGGCAATGGAAGCTGACGCTGTTGATCCACGTCTATAAATTTTCCCGATTTTCATCTTTCCTTTCGTGTTACTATTATGGGGAATAAGAATACTTCTTTTTCTCTTTTCGAATGGAGGATATTTATGTTTTATTTTTTGGTTGTTTTACTAGTAGTTGTATTTATCGCGATTGGACTATTTGTATTGATGCATTTTATTTCTCGCAAGCCGCAGCATTCTATTATCCGTTCTCATCCTTTCTTGGGATGGATGAGATATTTTTTAGAAAAATTAGGTCCGGAATTTCGGCAATACTGGTTTGATGATGATCGCTCTGGTAAGCCTTTCTCCCGTTATGAATTTATCGGTCTCATTTTTTCAGCCAAGTATCGTACAGATTTATTAGGATTTGGTTCCAAGAGAGATTTTGATCAATCAGGTTATTATATTGCAAACTCGATGTTTCCTCTGTTGCAAGAAGAACTGCGGGTTAACAATGAAGAATTGGTAGAATCCAAAAAGTATCAAATTTTGAAGGAAGGCGTGTTTACACGAAAAGAAAAATTAATGGACGATAAGACATCCAAATGGTTATATCCCGAAGAAGATCAAATTATTGTTGGTTCTCGGCGGAAATATCCTTGGAAATTGAGTGGCATGTTTGGTGCTTCCGCTACTTCTTATGGTTCCATCGGTGAAAATTACATTTTATCTACAGGTGCAGGCGCAGCGATGGCAGGTGGTTCCTGGATAAACACGGGAGAAGGCGGTGTGATAGAAGAGCATTTGCAGACAGGTGCAGATGTGGTAGCTCAGATCGGCCCAGGGATGTTTGGCTATCGTGATGAGCATGGACAGTTTTCGTGGGAAGCATTTGGGAAAAAAGCAGCAGAAAATAACATTAAAGCATTTGAACTAAAGTTTGCCCAAGGAGCAAAGATCCGAGGAGGGCATCTAGAAGGCAAAAAAGTAACAGAAAAAATAGCCCAAGTAAGACATGTACCGGTTGGCAAAACAATCAATTCTCCCAATCGATTTCCTTTTTTAAAAACGCCGGAAGATGCACTTTTATTTGTCCGTGAACTGCAAGAAAAAGGCGGCAAGCCAGTAGGTTTAAAACTAGTAATTGGGCAGCAGCATATTTTAAATCAATTTTTTGAGACAATGATTCGCTTAAATATTTATCCAGACTTTTTCACCATCGATGGTGGAGAAGGTGGATCTGGTGCAACGTATAAAGCAATGACCGATTCGATGGGATTGCCGCTGATTCCAGGTCTGATCACATTTGTGGATACTGCTCACCGATATGGTGTTCGGGATCAATTTAAGATTTTTGCTTCCGGAAAATTAATTTCTCCGGATAAGGTAGCGATCGCTATAGCGATTGGTGCTGACGCTGTCAATTCTGCACGTGGATTTATGATGGCAAATGGTTGTATCATGGCTTTGCAGTGTCACACGGGACATTGCCCGGCAGGAGTTGCGACTACCAATCCGAAGTTACAAGATGCTTTGGTGCCGGAAGAGAAAAAATGGCGAGTGATGAACTATATCATCAGCATGCGATTTGGACTGTATACGCTTGCTGCTGCAACCGGTTTGGATAGCCCAAAACAATTTACCCGTGAGCATATTATTTATAAAAATGATTCAGGACGTACGGTTACATTGAGTGAAATGTTCCCAATTCCGGAAGTAGAACCAATAAAAACGGTAGTACCTCAAGGAGAAAATGTTTCTTAACATAAACAATAAGCAAAGGAATCACTCCATGGAGCGATTCCTTTTTTATACTGTTTTTTGTTGATTCGCCATCATTTGAAGATAAATCTACATCTGCCAATTGAAAACGATTAATCCGTTTGTTCAAGTTACTGGACAGTTCATGAGATTATATAACAGCATATTTCATAATTTTTATAAAAAAATACGATTTACAGAAATATGTATTTTCACATATAATCAATTATAAGAAGTATCCGTCACTCACAGATTGGAATTTTCTCATGCTTGGTACGATGGAGAAGCCGCAGACTTCGGCCAACCGCCGTGTTGGCGTCGAATTCGCGTTCTCTGACGAGAAGGGCGGCAAGTTCATCCTTCAGGGAACGGCGAACGCACAGCAGATCTGTGGTTCACTCGTTCGTTTCGAGTCTTTCCATGGTTCAATCGTCAACGCTCGCACGGGTAGGGGACGGACGATCCGGCCGCGTAAGATTCTGGTCGCCTGTACCCGCTCTGGCCTGATCCGAACCTACATGGAGAAGGAAGAGCTTGACACACAGGGTACCCGCGTGAAGCGCATCGCCAAGGGTGCCAGGTTCATGCCTCAGCCTTTCATCGATGGATTGCGGTAAGTGAAGTGACTGGGGTGTGTGTGGATGATTGTTATCCGCACATACCCAGCGAGAATAATGGTAGAAACATATAGCGAAGCTTCCTTATGCAGGAAGCTTTTTTTCATTCTAATAAAAATCAAATGATTATCTAAACAAAATCAAATCTCCATCCAATCAGAATCAAATACAACTCAGGCATAATAATCACTGTAAAGCAAAACAAACACATTTCAAGGAGGAAACAAAAATGAAAATCAAAAAAATACTATTTAGTTCTACATTAGGAGCGGCAATTGCCTTCGGTGCTATTACTTCCGCCTTTGCTGCAGAACCGGCGAAAGCAGATCATTCACAAAATACAGTGCCTAAAAAAGTGGTACAGCAAGTGAAACAAACACCGAAAAAAGTAGTGCAGCCGGTAAAACAGGCTCCGAAAAAAGCAAGGGCGATTTCTCAAGCCCAAGCTAAGGATATTGCACTAAAAGCTCATGCGGGTATAGTGAAAAATATCCAATTAAAAAAAGAAAAGAACAACGAAGCATACTTAGTTCTCATACATGCGAAAAATCACAAAGATTACTTAGTAAAAATTGATGCGCATTCAGGAAAGATTTTAAGCGATACATTGCAAAAACAAGCAAAGACACCAGTGGAAAAGGCATCAACAAAGGAACAAATGGAAGCACCAGTGAAAAAATGATAAGCTGATAAAGAATCAACTATCGCATGCCTATCTCCCTAAAAAAACTCTCATCACAAAGATGAGAGTTTTTATTTGCTGGTCTTAAGATGGAGTTATTACAAAATGACGTAAATTAGTCTCTTGGCTTTGGATTATATCCGCTATTTTCATATGGCTGTAATTTATCGAGCCACTTTCTTTTCATTTTTTTTAGTTCCCAACGTTTGTCTAGTACTTTGTCTGCTTCCTTTTGTTCTAAAACCTCATACAAGAATGAATCGCTTCCAAGTTCTTTCCAATCTTTTTGCAATCCTGCATTTGCGAACTTTCCCATATCCAATTGCCACTGTAGGGTCATCCACTTGTTCTTTAAGTTGGGATAGCTATTGATAAAAATTTTCCCATTGTTTTTATTTGTTATTTGGATGACACCCATATATGTTTTTATTTGTTTGTATTCCTCTTTTAATTCTTTCCGCTTGTTGTTTTCCATGTAGCAAATATCTCCTTTTTAGAAGTGGAATATGATTAATAGCCCATATCTTTTAATATTTTAGATAGGACACGCAATCTTTCGCCAATTAGCTCATCATCTTCGCTGAGCACTTGGGTGAACAATTTGATATCCTCATCAATCATTTCATTATCGGTACAGACTGCTACAGTCATGGCATCGCCTTGCAGCCCGACTCGATCAATCGTGGGTTTCTCTGTATCGTATAGATTCTCATATCGATAAGCCTCGCGAAAATGAAGTTTTGCTCTGCATATTAAAATAGCAAGATCAAGCACACGGTGCAGTGGCAATTCTTCCGATTGTCTCGACCATTTTCCTCCAGTATGTCGCCACACTTTTGCTGAAATATCTACTTTTCCTCTATCATTCCATTGAGCTAATCCCAAAGAAAGTCCTTTTGCATCTGAATGGTAAGCGTTGCGGCCATCTATATTTTCGTAATTATCGGAAATGATTACAGGTTTATGTTTTAAAGTTGTTGGTATTTTCAATTGCTCTCCTCCTAGGATCATAATAATTTACTTGCTTAGTAATTTAGTAAATCACTAAATATTGATTTAAATCTACCATTTCCAAAAAGAAAATGTCAAATTTTTCAGGGCTGAAATCTAATGAAAATCAAATGTTTATCCAATGAGATTCAAATGATTGGAAGTCATAATAAATGTTGTAAACAAAAAACAATGAATTGAACTTCTAGGAGGAAGCAAAAATGAAGCTTAAAAAAGTATTATTTAGTTCAACAATAGGATCAGCAATCGCCTTTGGTGCAGTCACTTCGGCGTTTGCTGCAGAAGCGCCGAGAACAGCCCCAATTGCTGTTAAAACGGTTCAATCGCAGCATGCAAGTATTATTACTGTCAATCAAGCCAAACAGATTGCACTCAAAAAGCATCCAGGCATTGTGAAAAGTATTACGCTCAAAACGGAGTCGGGTAAGAAGGTGTATTCCGTGTATATTCAAGGCAAAAAAGATCACAAAACGTATTTGGTCAAAGTAGATGCGAAAACAGGGAAGATCACCCATGCACAGGTACAAAAAGTGTTATATCTGATTTCTGAGGCAAAGGTAAAACAAATAGCATTACAGAAAGTGCCTGGCAGTGTGAAGTCAGTTTCACTCAGTAAAGTATCTGGCAAAGACTTCTATACCATAGTGATTGTTGGGAAAGCGGACGGACAAGTTCATACAGTGAAAGTAGATGCAAGAACTGGCAGTGTCTGGAGTGTGCAATAAATCGTTATCAACCAAATAATGTGTACTTTCGTATACATCGCTATCTTATTTTCCTCGAATAGACGACTCCCTTTTACTTTTTGTAACAGGGAGTTTCCTGTATTCAAATAATGTATAGAACAAAGGGCAAAATAAGGCAGACAGGTTGGTCAGATGGAGGCAGTAATATGAAAATTTTAGTGGTCGAAGATGACAGCTTGCTGCGGGACGCAATTGTCAGGATATTAAAAGCGGATAATTACAAAGTTGATCAAACCGGAGATGGACTAGAAGGGCTCATTCTTGCGGAACAGGGTGAATACGACCTATTGTTACTGGATATTATGTTGCCGGAAACGGATGGATTATCCATCATCAAAGCGTTGCGGGAGAAAGCGATTTTAACACCAGTATTATTTTTAACAGCACGAGATTCAATTGAAGATCGAGTGAAAGGTCTTGATTTGGGTGCTGATGACTACTTAGTGAAACCATTTGCTATGGATGAGCTGCTGGCGAGAATCAGAGTTGTTTTACGTCGACATGGGAAATCTCCTGTGAAAAATGAGTTGGAATATGGTCCGATCACATTAATCAAAAGCAAATACGATGGATTTATCAAGGAACAGAAACTCAATCTTACGGTTAAAGAATATGAATTACTAGAACTGTTTTTATCAAGTCCGGAACAAATATTTACGCGTGAACAGATTTTTAATCGTATTTGGGGATTTCATTCCGAATCAAATGTTTCCATCGTCGATTTATATGTGCATTATCTCCGCAAAAAGTTAGGTGAATATGGATGTGAATCATACATTCGTACCGTTCGAGGAATTGGTTATATGCTAGGGAGTGATTAACATGTTTCAACACACTCGAATGAGACTGGTATTGATCAACGCGATTGTATTTATCATCATGTTTAATCTATGTGGAGCAGTATTATATTTTTATGCAAAATACAATTTATTTCATGGTATTGACCTAACATTGGAGCAGATCGGTGAGAGAATAAAACATAAGAGTTATCAAGCGTTTGAACAGACATGGGATCAAGAAAGACAGGGAGATCAATTGATTTTTTTCTTGTTGACGGATGAACAAGGAAATATATATCAATACCCTCCCGATGTCAGCCCTGAAGATATCTTACCCACAAATATAAAGCCAGGTTCTCCCAAAAATAAAACAATAACAAGTTTCCAAAAAGGCCCTAGGCAGTATCGTGTTTTAAATATACCAGTTAATATGCCAACAGATGGACAAGTGATCAAGGGGAAAATAGTGTCGATTCAGATTGTTCGCAGCCTTTATCCAGAACAGACGCTTTTGGGACACCTGAGCGAAGTCATGCCAATCGTAAGCATTATTGGCGCGATTATTGCGATTATTGCTGGTTTTTTCTTGGCAGGAAAAGCTTTGGTGCCAATTCGAAGGGCGTGGGAGAAACAACAACGATTTGTGACAGATGCCTCTCATGAATTGCGTACACCACTAGCAGTTATGCAGATGAATACGGAATTGATGTTACGTTATCCAAAACACACGATTGAGGAAGAGAGCGAAACTATTTCTGTTATTTTGAAGGAACTAAGAAGAACAAGCAATTTGGTTTCTCATTTGCTCACTTTAGCACGATCAGATAGTAATCAATTGCAAATTAAACAGGAGAAGTTTGCTCTAAATAAAACGGTTCAAGAAATGGTGGAGCATTTTCGATTGTTTGCAGAGATCAAACATATCACCATTCATGCTTCGATAGAAGAAGATATCCCTTTTGTTGGGGATGAAGAAAGAATTCGTCAATTGTTAGTGATTTTATTGGATAACGCGATTAAATACACCAAAGAGAACGGCAAGATAACCGTCAGCTGTAACAAACGGCAGCATCATATTGATTTGGTAATAACGGATACTGGAATTGGTATTTCCAAAAAAGATTTGCCTCATGTTTTTGACCGGTTTTATCGAGGAGACAAAGTACGATCGCGGGCAGAAGGAGGGACAGGACTCGGATTGTCTATCGCAAAATGGATTGTTAACGCACATCATGGAAAAATAAATATGTTGAGTACATTAGGAATAGGTACAAGTACCTATATCACATTTTCGCAAAAAGGTAAGAGCTGAAGTTTTCATTTTCAGCTTTTTTTCAGTTTGGATTCATGGTGAATTCAGCTAATTTGATTAAAATGTGTGCTAAATCCAAATGAAAAAGGTGAATAATCGTGAAACGTACAAGACAATGGCATTTATGGATTGGATTAATTAGTTCTGTTTTTATTTTTGTTCAGGCTGCAACTGGGTTAATTATGTCAGAACCATGGATCATTGGTCAGTCGCAAAATGAGCGCGGGATGATGCCAAACGTGCAAAATTCCCAAAGTGATACACAGCAAAATAATGGAACAAATAGCAATTCAAGTACAAGCACAAACACAACCAAAATCGCAAACAGTACCAATACAAATGGCAGCACAAATGGTAACACTTCGAATAACGGACAAGATTCACAGAATCAAAGTGGGAATTTTCAATCTCCAAATGGATTTGGAAATCAAAATGGACAAGCTGGATTTAGCGGCAGAGGCGGAGAACAAAGTGGTATCATGGGATTTATTAAAGGACTTCATGAAGGTAAAATTGGCAGCGTGAATTTAAAAATATATATCGATATATTAGCGATTTGTTTGATGGCTCTTACTGCAACTGGGGTTGTTCTGTCTATCCGAGTATTAAAAGCGCAAGCCAAGCGCAATAAAAATCGTAAAATAGCATCTAGTCTCGAATGATGATACAGTATACTTGTTTATACTGCATCATGCTTTAGAAAGCGGGTAAAGGCCATGCAATCCCTGAAGGGAATTAAAATTTTGGTTGTAGATGATGAACCAAATATTGTTCAATTTTTGGAACTTGGATTAATAAACGAAGGCTATGATGTGAAGACAGCACAAGATGGAATGGAAGCTTTGACACTCATGAAAGAATTTCAACCTTCTGTTGTTGTCCTAGATGTGATGATGCCTGGAATTGATGGGTTTGAAGTATGTAAAATGCTGAAAAAGATGGATAATGTAGCAGTTATTATGTTAACAGCAAAAGATGAAGTCGATGACCGGGTCAAAGGTTTGACACTTGGTGCGGACGACTACATGGTCAAACCATTTAGTTTTGAGGAACTGCTAGCGAGAATTCATGCTAGATTGCGTAATCAGTTTCCAGATTTGTTCGGGAAAGTGGTCATTGGACCATTTGACATTGATGACAGGCGCAAAGAAATCAAATACAAAGCTACTATTTTGGAGTTATCGCCAACCGAATATGAATTGTTGAAATTTATGGTTATCAATCATGGACTAGTTCTTAGTAAGACAATGATTTTGGACAAAGTTTGGAACTATGATTTTGGAGGAGATGAAAACATTGTGGAGGTGTATATTCGTTTGTTGCGTGGAAAATTAAACGATAAAAATCATCGTTTGATTCGGACATTACGGGGATCAGGTTATCGAGTGGATTTACCATGAAATTAAAATCACGTATACGTTTGCTGTTTAAACCTCATTCTCTTCAAATTCAGTTATTATCCAGAACCTTTTTGATCCTTGCCCTGCTATTGTCCTTGATCGGTTTGTTGCAATATTTACTTATGCGTGGTGTTGTCTATGACAGCAAGACTACAAGTCTTCAATCGCAAGTTTTAGCAATTCCTCCATTTGCTTGGAAAAGGCTTGGTATGCATTCGAATAACGATCAAGAGGAACAACAAAATAACTTTTTCTTTATTCCTGATGCGAGTTTAGCTTTTATCGACCAAGATGGAAAATATACGATACTGTCTACAGGCAGAAATGGTGCAGATCCACCGAAACTAGAAGACTATGTGTACTTTGACAGACAACAAAACAAACATCAAAAAATGGATCAAATAGTAGCGAAAGATAGCAAAGGCGAAGAGCAGCTGGTTGTATTGCAGCCACTTTCATTTGGAGAAAACGGGAAATCGAATGCTGGACTTGTGCAAATCAGTACACCGACAGGTCCATTAAAAGAACTTTTAATGAGACAATTGCTTACGTTTTTTATTTTGTCTCTTTTGGCGATGATTATTGGATTGTTTGGTTATCTGCCTATTTTGAGAAAAACGCTCATTCCGTTGTCCAATATGGTAGAAACAACGGAGCAGATTGATGCCGGAAATCTAGATCGGCGTTTTCCTACCAAACAAGGACAAATGGAGATTGACCGATTGGCAGATTCGTTTAATGGAATGCTAGAAAGGCTTGAAGCATCATTTGAAGCAGAAAAAGAAACACAAGAAATGATGCGGCGTTTTGTAGCAGATGCATCCCACGAACTGCGTACTCCATTAACTTCCATCCATGGATTTTTAGAAGTATTGCTGCGAGGTGCAGCAAATAAGCCAGAGCAGCTAAACAAGGCTCTGCAAAGCATGTATAGTGAATCCAATCGCCTTCATAAATTGATCAAAGATCTGCTGCTTTTAACGAAAATGGATCAATCTCCCCCACTTACTTTAGTAGAGGGATATTTAGATGAACTCTTTTCTGAAATGGAACCCCAACTCCAAATTCTTGTTGGCGACAGAAAACTTATTTTTGAGTTGGAACCAAATCTGCGGTGCATATTTGATGCGGATAAATTGAAACAAGTGATACTCAATCTCATCTATAATGCAGTGCAATACACAGACTCGAAAAAAGGTGTCATCCAAATTAAACTTCATTCTTACTATAAAGGTGTTCAATTATCGATTGAAGATAATGGAATTGGGATAAGTAAAATTCATCTTCCCCATATTTTTGAGCGTTTTTATCGCAGTGATTCTTCCCGTACACGGAAGGTAGGAGGAGCTGGATTAGGTTTATCTATCTCCAAAGCAATTGTCGATGCCCATGGAGGAACTATTCGAGTAGTGAGCACAGAAGGAAAAGGTACTACGTTTCACGTCTGGCTTCCTTGCAGTTAGAAAGGCACATTTACCTAAGCGTAAATGTGCCTTTTTTATGTCTGCTGACAAAGATTCAGCTACTTCTCAAGTTACATTCAGGAACAATTCAGGTAAGAAAGTTATCCTAGTTTCAGTTAGCGAAAGCAACAAAACGCTTTTGAAGTGGAATGGAAAGGAAGAAAAAAATGACAGAGGTAATAAAGCAAAGGAAGCGCGTGGATTGGATTTTAGTCATCATCGCGATCTTATCAGGTTTTTTGAACTACTTTAATGTCTGGAATCAAAATAGTGACAATTCGTATTACACATCCGCAGTTACAAGTATGCTGCAAAGTTTTCACAACTTCTTTTATGCATCGTTTGATCCAGGCGGGTATGTAACTGTCGATAAACCTCCAGTTGTGTTTTGGATACAGACTGCTTTTGCTTCTGTGTTTGGAGTACATAGCTGGAGCGTTATTTTACCCCAAGCACTAGCTCAGGTAGGTTCTGTACTCTTACTTTATTTTCTTGTAAAACCCACTTTTGGGAAAACAGCAGCACGTCTTGCCAGTTTGATCATGGCGGTTACACCTGTTGCTGTTGCCGTAAGCCGTACAAATAACATCGACAGCATGCTCGTTTTCACTTTATTGCTGGCGACTTGGATGCTCGTAAAAGGGATCAGCAGCAAAAAAGTGGGTTGGGTAGTCGGCGCATTTGCAATGGTAGGTGTTGGCTTTAATGAAAAAATGCTCCAGGCATACTTTGTCGTACCAGCTTTTTATCTCTTTTACATCATTGCTTTTAAAGCAAAAGCGAAGAAAAAATGGATTGCTTTAGCAGTTTCTACTGTAGTAATGGCAGTTGTTTCACTCTCTTGGGCACTCGTAGTAGATTCGGTTCCAGCGAAAGATCGCCCGTATATGGGAAGCAGTCAAACAAACTCTGTTTTAGAGCTTGCCTTTGGATACAACGGTGTATCACGTCTGACAGGAAACCAAGGCGGCGGAATGGGTGGAGCACCAAATCAACAATCGAAGCAAACAAATAGTACCACGCAAAATCAAAAACAACAAAGTAACAATACTGACAATAATAATCAACCAAATGGCAGCTTCCAAGGGATGCCTCCTAATGGTGGAGAGCAAGGGAAGATGAATGGAGGACCTGGTGGTCAGAGTGGAGGGATGTTTAACACTGGTCAAGCTGGATTGCTACGCTTATTCCAAAAGGAACTCTCCGGTCAAATAAGCTGGCTCTTACCTTTTGTCATCATTGCTTGTATCGGATTGTTAGCCGGAATTCGTCGTAGACCGTGGAATGACAAGCAAAAACAAACATTATTTTGGTTAGCATGGCTGATTCCCGGATGTGTATTTTTCAGCATAGCAGGTTTCTTCCATCAATATTACTTGATAATGCTTGCCCCGCCGATTGCCGCTATCGCTGGAGCAGGCTGGGTAGAACTGTGGAATCACTACCGAAATTCAGAAGGATGGAAAAAATGGCTATTGCCAATCGGAATATTGATTACAACACTCTTCGAACTGTATATTCTTTATCCCTACCAAGATCAGATCGGGATTGGCTGGTCGATTGTGATTGGCTTAGTAGGAATCGTTTTATCACTTGTTTTATTTTTTGCAAGCAAACAGGAACAGCTGTCTGCATTTTCCGCAATTGCAGGTTTGCTCATTTTGTTAGTAGCTCCGCTCTACTGGGCATCTACTGGTGTTATCAGTGGAGTAAATAGTGTTATGCCAGCGGCTGGACCAAGTGGGAGTCAAGGATTTGGCGGCGGAGGTATGCCAAATATAACAACAAATACAGAACGATCAGGACCTGGAACGGGAATGAATATGCCAAATGGCAATGGTTTCCCTGGTAATGGTAATGCTCCTCAGATGGGAGAGTTCAATCCAAATAGTACACAGGGGAATAACACCGCGAAGAACCGACAACAGGGTGGAAGAGGTGATTTTGGCGCTTCTCAAATTAATACCAAATTGTTTAATTATGTAACCAAACACAACACAGGTGAAAAGTTTCTCTTTGCTACAACCAGTTCACAAGGTGCTGCACCATACATTATTAAAACGGGAAAAGCAGTCATGGCAATGGGTGGATTTTCTGGTTCTGATCCCATCTTGACGGTTGCAAAACTAGAAGAAATGGTGAAAAACAAACAAGTGAAGTTTTTCTTAATCCCTTCAGGCTCTGAGTCGGGTTTCCGTGGAGGAGATAGAGGCAATAGTGAGGTTTTAAACTGGATTCGTTCTCACAGTACGAAAGTGGCAGAATCTGAATGGAAATCTAGTCAAGATACCGGTACAGGAATGAAAATTGTCATCAATGGTGCACAGGTCGGAGGATCAGATGAAGCACTTTATGAGATCAAACAATAACAAAGGGAGGGAAGAAAAATGAAATCGTTTATTCGTTACTCAGTAATCATTCCGATGTTTAATGAAGAAGCAGTCATACAAGAAACTTATTATCGGCTTACTCAAGTGATGAAATCAGTAGAAGAACCTTATGAACTTCTTTTTGTAAATGATGGCAGTAAAGATCGTACAGCGGAAATCGTAAACACTTTATCTCTAACAGATTCAAGTGTTAGATTGCTAGATTTTTCACGTAACTTTGGTCACCAGATAGCAATTACTGCGGGCATGGACCATGCCCGTGGTGATGCCATTGTAATTATCGATGCAGATTTGCAAGACCCCCCTGAGTTGATTCCGCGGATGATAGATAAATGGAAAGAAGGTTTTGAAGTAGTTTATGCCAAGCGGGAAAAACGAAAAGGGGAGACTTGGTTTAAAAAATGGACAGCTTCGCTTTTCTACCGCACCTTGTCGGCATTAACGGAAATTAATATTCCTCTGGATACAGGTGATTTCCGTTTGATGGACCGGGAAGTAGTTCAAGCGATGCAGCGGATTCGCGAGAAAAATCGATTTGTCCGAGGTTTAGTCAGTTGGGTTGGTTTTCGACAGACAGCAATCGAGTATGTGAGAGAAGAACGGTTTGCAGGAGAAACGAAGTATCCATTAAAGAAAATGCTTCGTTTTTCGATGGACGGGATTACTTCGTTTTCTTATAAACCATTGAAATTGGCAACTTATCTCGGCTTTTCCATTTCTTTTATCAGTTTTGTTTACCTGCTCATCTCTTTGGCGCAAAAATTGTTTTCGACGAGTACCGTTGCTGGATGGGCTTCTTTAATCGCATGTGTTCTTCTGCTAAATGGAATGACATTGATGCTTGTTGGCATGCTTGGGGAATATGTAGGAAGAATTTACGATGAAACTAAAAATCGACCCTTATATATCATTCGTGATCATGAAAAGGCTAGACGGATCGAATCCAAAGAGGTGCAATGGGATGCACCCCAGTAAAAATTTACTCATCCGCTTTTGTGTCGTCGGATTTTTAAATACTATCGTCGATTTTGGAATGTTTTCCGTACTCGTGTTTGCAGGTTTTCCTTATTGGATCTCACAGATTTTCTCTTATATAGCGGGTGTAACTAACAGCTTTATTTTCAATCGTACATGGACTTTTCAGATGAAGCAAAAGACAAATTTTTATGAAGTTGCGAAGTTTATTATCGTCAATACCGTTTCTTTACTCGGATCATTAGGATTGTTATATATCTTTCACGATAAGATACAAATTTCTTTGTGGATAAGCAAAATTTTCGCATCGAGTTTTGGGATCATTATCAATTACTTCGGAAGTAGGTTATGGGTCTTTGCTAATACCAAACAAGGAGTGATCATCGATGAAGATTAGAAAAGCAGTTATTCCAGCAGCAGGGTTAGGTACACGTTTTTTGCCAGCTACGAAAGCATTACCAAAAGAAATGCTTCCTATTGTCGATAAGCCTGCCATTCAATACATTGTCGAAGAAGCAGTTCAATCCGGCATTGAGAGCATCATCATTGTTACGGGCCGCAACAAAAGATCGATTGAAGATCATTTTGATCGTTCCATTGAATTAGAACAAATCTTGCAAGATAAAGGCAAGATAGATGTCCTTCAAGAGATTCATGGCATTACGAATATGGCATCTATCCATTATATTCGTCAAAAAAATCCACTTGGATTGGGACATGCCATTTTATGTGCAGAACAATTTATCGATGACGAACCATTTGCGGTCCTGCTAGGTGACGATATCATGATGTCGCAAAAACCAGCTCTTCAGCAATTGCTCGATGTGTACGAAGCAACGAATCATGCTCAGGTTATCGGTGTAAAACCAGTTCCTAAGTCTGAAGTAAATAAATATGGCATTATCGATCCTGCAAAACCTAGGGGAAGAGCTTATCCTATTCTTGACTTAATTGAAAAGCCGACATTAATGGAGGCGCCTTCCAATCTGGCAATTATGGGACGGTATATTTTAGATTCCTCTATCTTCCCCATTTTGCGAACGATAAAAAGAGGTGCTGGTAATGAAATACAATTAACTGATGCCTTACGTGAAGCACTAAAAAGCCAGCCTATTTATGCTCTTCAATTAGAAGGAAATCGTTATGATATCGGAGATAAATTAGGTTATTTAAAAGCAAGTATGGAAATGGGATTGCAACGCAAGGAAATGAGAGAACCGCTTTTAACGTATCTCGAAAGTATTGTCAAACAAGAGTGGAAAAGGAGTGTTAACTTATGAAATCCGTATTGGTGACAGGTGGAGCAGGCTATATTGGGAGTCATACGGTTCGTTTATTACAAGCAAATAATATGCATGTAGTAGTGTTGGATAATTTATCAACTGGTCATGCAGAGTCTGTACAAGTAGCGAATTTTTACCAAGGAGATATCGCGAATGATCGGTTGGTTCGGGAAATTATCCATAAACACCAAATCGATGCGGTCATTCATTTTGCCGCAAAAAGTCTCGTGTCAGAATCAATTCGTTTTCCAGAACTTTATTATCAGGAAAATACATCTAAATCGTGCAAATTATTTGAAAATATTGTTCGTGAAGGAGTAAGAGAAATCGTCTTTTCTTCTACTGCCGCTGTGTATGGAAATGCGTCAAGCGATCCTATATTGGAAAAGGATAAAGAATATCCTATCAATCCATATGGCGAATCCAAATTAATGATTGAAAAATACCTGTATATGCTTGGCAAAGTGCATAAAGTAAAGTGGATTGCACTGCGTTATTTTAATGCGGCAGGTGCTTCTTTAGATGGGACAATAGGAGAAGATCATCATCCAGAAAGCCATCTCATCCCGCTTGTTTTGGAAACAGTGCTCGGAAAAAGAGAGTACATTTCGATTTTTGGAGATGATTATCCAACAAGAGATGGTACTTGTATTCGAGATTATATACATGTTTTGGATTTAGCACATGCTCATTTGCTTGCTTTACAAGCACTGCAAGCAGATTATGCCCTTCGGCAAAACATTTACAATGTGGGAACGGGTCATGGCCATTCCGTAAAAGAAATTATTCGTACAACAGAAAGAATTACCCAAAAAAAAATAAATCAAAAAATACGGGGGCGAAGAGCAGGAGATCCACCTGTACTAATCGCAAACAGTAATCGATTACAAACAGATATCGGATGGACTCCTAGATACAGCGATTTACAAACGATCATTGAATCTGCATGGAGATGGCATCACTCCCATCCAAATGGCTATAGACACACTACTCATGCATAAAAGAAAGGAGAAACTTATTATGAATTATATAGAGGAATATGAACAGTGGTTGGAAGAAGCATCTTTGGATATAGAGCTCAAGCAACAATTGCAGCAAATGTGGGGAAATGATACCGAAATCGAAGATTGTTTTCGGCAATCACTTGCTTTTGGAACTGCGGGGATACGAGGTGTGATGGGACCCGGGCCAAATCGAATGAATATTTATACTGTGCGAAAAGTTGCACAAGCAATAGCACAATATATAACAAAGTTAGGCTTGGAAAATAGAGGTGTAGTGATTGGATATGATTCGCGGCATCAATCTTTTCCATTCGCAAAGCAAGCAGGCTTAGTTTTCGCACAAAAAGGTATAAAAACATACGTATTTGATAGCATTCGACCTACACCAGAGTTGTCCTTTGCTGTGCGTAATTTACAAACAGCTTTTGGAATGATGGTCACCGCAAGTCACAATCCACCAATGTACAATGGAGTAAAAGTATACGGTTCAGATGGGGCTCAGATAACTTCTGATTTAGCAGATGGAATTTTGCAAGAAATTGCAAAAGTAGATGTTGGGTGGAAGATAGAATTAGCAGAATTGGAAGAAGCAAAGCGTCAAGGGTTGTTTCAATGGATTGGCACGCATGTCGATCATGCGTATCAAACAAAATTACGCACATTAGCAATGCAACCTCCTTGTAACAATCAAGAGTATCATATTGTTTACACGCCATTACATGGGACTGGAAATCAACCAGTTAGAAAAGCGCTGCAAAATGTCGGTTTTCAACATGTTTCCGTTGTTCCGGAACAAGAGCAGCCCGATCCAAATTTTACGACTGTTTATTCTCCAAATCCAGAAGAACAACAAGCATTAGAGTTAGCAATAAACTTAGCAGAGGAAAAAGGGGCTGATATGGTTTTAGGTACAGATCCAGATGCAGATCGAGTAGGAGTTGCCGTAAGAGATTCCAACGGAAATTTTCAAGTGTTAAACGGAAATCAAATCGGTGCACTTTTATTAGATTATCTTCTATCTCAATATAAGAAAAAAAATATACTTCTTTCTGATGGGGTCATACTCAAAACAATTGTCACATCTGAGATGGGCAGAGCTGTTGCTGATTTATATGGTGTGCAGACATATGAAACTTTGACAGGGTTTAAATATATAGCGCAGAAGATACGTCAGTGGGAAGCGGATAAAAGTAAGAAATTCCTTTTTGGCTACGAAGAAAGTTGTGGTTATTTAATCGGTGATTTTTGCCGGGATAAAGATGCTGTACAGGCCTGTATGTTAATTGCTGAAATGGGGGCATATTACCAGCGTCAAGGATTCACTCTTTATGAGAAACTGTTTCATTTGTTTAAACAAATTGGTTATTTTCAGGAAAATCTTATCTCTTTGACTTTTTCAGGAGATCAGGCTCAGCAGGAAATGGAAAGAGTAATAGCACAGTTAAGAGAAAATCCGCTTAAGCAAATAGCAGACATTCCAGTACAGCAAGTGAAAGATTACTTGCATCAAATAGAGAATTTGCCAAAAGCAAATGTTGTAAAATACTTATTACAAGATGGTTCTTGGTTTGCGATTCGTCCATCTGGAACCGAACCCAAATTAAAACTGTACTTTGGGGTGCACAGTCAAAGCTTGACTCATTCTCAGCAAAAACTTTCCTTGATAAAAAATGAAGTTACACATCTTATTTCCAAAATAATGTCTCAACAGATTATTTGTTATTAAGTTGGTGAGCGTATGGAAATCTATTCAACTAATAAAAGGCTGAATATTTTGTTAATAATCATGCCGATAATCGCTTTTTGTTTTTGCATTTATTCCCTTTGGAATATTCCTAACACAACTAACAACACACAAAAAGAGGGACAACCGAATTTCTCCCACAAATTTCAGGAGGGAAATCAGGGAAATAGGACTACTTCCCAGCAGGATCAAAAGAAATTTCAAACAGGCAAAAAAATATTTCCAAGTAATAGTGGGAACATGCCTTCGTCTGCGGGGCCGCCTGGCAATGGAGGTAATCAGCTAACTTGGGAAAATCAACCAAAATCAGAGTTAAATGAACAATTACTTCTTCTATTCTATGCAATTTTATTTTTTATGATTCCATTTGCACTGCATCGGATATGTATACGGAAAAAGTTAAATATACCTCCTGCACAAAATAAAATCTTTCTCTGGTCAATACTTATCACAGCATTCTTTCTGCGAATTGCGATCGCACCAATGGTAGATGGTTTTTCATCCGATATACGACTTTTTCAAAATTGGGCATCTTCTGCTGCCAGTAGTATTACATCATTCTATGAAAGTGGGTCAAGTGATTATCCGCCATTTTATATTTATATTTTGGCTTTAATCGGCAAATGGAATGCAGTTATTGGCAACAATTTCTACTTTGCACTGCTCATAAAACTTCCATCTATTTTAGCAGATATGGTTACGTCATACTTACTCTATCGTCTGATAGTAAAGTATACCAATCAGAAAATGGCTTTTATCTTAACCTTATTTTATTTGTTTAATCCAGCTATTTTTATTAATTCTACCTTCTGGGGACAAGTAGATTCCTTCTTTACTTTGATCGTAGTTGGTAGTTTGGTGCTTTTCACCGAGGGAAGATTATATGTATCGGTAATATTATTTACTATAGCTGTTTTAATGAAACCGCAGGGTATCATCTATTTACCTGTTCTTTTCTTTGAACTCATTTCCCGCAAACAAATCAGAAGTTATTTTTATACCATCGCTGCTAGTATTTTGACATTCGTTCTTGTTATTTTGCCGTTCACTTTAAAGCAAAATTGGTTGTGGATCTACGAGTTATATACGAAAACAATTGGAGAATACCCATATGCTTCTGTAAATGCTTTCAATTTGTTTTATTTGCTTGGAGCCAATTACACACAAGATGCTACAACACTATTATTTTTGTCTTATCACACATGGGGAATGATATTTATAGTGCTGACCACTGGTTTTGCAGGAATCATCTATTGGAAGGCAAAACGCATGGATATTGCTCCTTTCATTGCTTTGCTGCTGATTTCCGGGGTATTTACGTTTGCAAGTGGCATGCATGAAAGATACTTGTTTCCAGCTATAGCTTTATCACTTCTTAGCTATATATTTTTAAAACAAAGAGCTTTTTTATGGATAGCTGCTGGTTTCAGTATTACGGTATTCTTCAATACGTTTATGATTTTGTATGGAACAAACGTAACAAATGGAGCAATACGCTTTATCACTGATCTTTTGTCCCTTCTCAATATTATTATATTCATATATGTTGCCAAGATCGGATGGGCTTTGAGCAGAACGAAAGAAATAAATGCAGATTAACATTTGGCTGACTTGTTCAAAGCTCATTACAGCACTACAATAATATTTAGAAGTGTAGACTTTAGATCGGTGAGGTGTAAGATGAATCAAAATCAGCGTCTAGGCGGCTTGTATGGATTATTAATTGGGGATGCAGTAGGCGTTCCTTATGAATTTCATACGGCTGATCAACTTCCTCCCATGCAACAAATTGATATGGTTCCTCCACATGGTTTTATGCGTGCACATTCGGGAGTGCCTGTTGGCACTTGGTCGGATGATGGTGCTCAAGCATTGTGTTTGTTAGCATCGCTGCTGGAATGTGATCAAATGGATTTATCTCATTTTGCGGATAAGCTCTGGTCTTGGTATGCGAAAGGACTTTGGGCAGTTGATGGACATGTGTTTGATGTAGGAATACAAACACAAGCTGCTTTGCAAGCTTATCATAATGGATTGTCTCCTGAGAGATCAGGATTTGTTTTTCCAGAAGGAAAAGGAAATGGTGCTTTGATGCGAGTACTTCCACTAGCTTTATGGCATCGAGGTAGCGATGAAGAATTAGTAGCTGACAGCCATATTCAATCACTTGTTACCCATGGTCATTTGACGAATCAAGTTGCATGTGCTCTTTACTGTTTATGGGTCAGAGCAGTATCTAACGGATTAGAAATAGAGGCAGCATATCATTTAGCGGTAAAAAAATTAAGAGAAATATATGGACCAGCAAGTGCGGAGTTTATCGAGTTGGAACAGACTATCCGTCCTGAGCAGGAGCCAGTTAGTACGGGAAGCGGTTATGTGGTGGAAACCATTCAAAGTGTACGAATTGCCACAAATGAATCTACCTTTGAGAATGTAATCAAGAAGGCGATTTCTTTAGGAGAAGATACGGACACCAATGCTGCTATTGCTGGGGGATTATTTGGTGTGAAAGTGGGGCTGGATGGAATTCCAAAGAAATGGATGGAACAGCTCCGTGGAACAGCGAAGGTAGAACGATTGGTAGAGAGCTGGTTAGGTTAAGAATAAAAAGGAGATAGTATTATGTTTGCCAAAGTCGACGCGCTGCGGGAAAAATTGCAAGAGTTACGTGACGAAATCAAATTCATCCAGATACCGAAAATAGTATTTAAAACAAAAGGCTAACTTAGTTGTTAGCCTTTGTAATTTCAGAACACGACTAGAGAACCATCCCCAATGTCGCATTATGATATAGAATCCCAAGTTGGTCTAATTAAGGTTTTCAGATTTACGCTTTTTGGGTTATAGGTTTTTTGATATCCAAATAAATAAAATATCTCTCCAGGAGATTCTTCTTCGATGGTCTTCATCAATTTTTTCCCCGCTGGCGTCCGCAGTACTTCCGACATGGAATCTTCGGATTCAAAGAATAATTCTAATATAAATTGAATGCCTGCGATCGATGCAGTGATTTTTTCGCTTACCTCTTGAGCAATGTTGGTTATCTTGATACCCATAATTCCTGTTGTTTCTTTCGCAATAGGAAAAATTTTATTGGTGTAAAATTCCCGAAAATCTGCGGGTTTGTCCAGATTCTTATAGACAATCATCGATTTAATCATCCAACTGTTCCTTTCCATATTCATGTTGTTCTAAGGAGTACTATAGGAAATATTTAATATAATTCAGCTATTTCAACTTTCTATCATTTCACCAGTAAAATATAATATAGTTGCTAGTTAAAATTATTAAATAAATGGAGGGATTACTTTGGAATATTCTTCTTTTAACCCATTTCCTTGGTATAAAAAGATGGCAGAAGAAAACCCAGTGATGTATGATGCAAATTATTTACACTATCATGGTCCAAAGGGAACATGGCATGTTTTTCGTTATGATGATGTGCAAAGAGTACTAAGTGATTATGAACATTTCTCCAATCAGTACATGCCGAAAATTGAAGAAAATCCCTCATCTAATAGTCTTGCATTGAGTGATCCGCCACGACATAAACAACTACGCATGCTCGTTTCCAATGTATTTACTCCAAAAACGGTTGAAAATATGAGACCTTGGATAGAGGAGACTACAAAGAAATTAATGAAGACATTGGAAGACAAGGGTGAAATGGATGTACCATATGATCTGGCAACTCCTATACCAATTCAGGTTATTGCAAAATTATTAGGTATTTCTCCCGATGATCAAGAAAAATTTCGAGAATGGTCTATCATGATCTTAAAGCAGCCTTCTGAAATAGAAGGTGGAGAAGAGACTTTTCTACGCTCGCAAAAAGAAATGGCACAATATTTTTTACGTTTATTTGAACAACGTAAAGCGGAACCAAAGGATGATATCATTTCTCGACTGGTCGAAGCAGAAGTAAATGGGGAAAAACTATCCAACAATGATTTGTTAGGTTTTTGTATTCTTTTATTAGTGGCTGGAAATGAAACAACGACAAATCTTATTAGTAGTGCTATTCTCACCCTTATCGAAAATCCAGCGGTACAAGAACATTTGATAAATCATCCCGAAGATATCCCGAAAACAATCGAAGAAGTTCTCCGTTATCGTTCTCCTCTCCAATATGTCAATCGAATTGCGGCAAAAGATATTGAATTAAGAGGGAAACAGATTAAAAAAGGTGATCTCATCAATGCTTGGATGGGATCAGCGAATCGAGATGAGTCCGTTTTTTCAAATCCGGATCAATTTGATATTCATCGTACTAATTTAAAACATACTGCTTTTGGACATGGCATTCATTTTTGTCTAGGAGCACCGCTAGCTCGATTGGAGGCGAGTGTTGTACTGAAAGTGCTATTTGAACAATTCCATCAATTGGAGTTGAAGGATAATAAGGAACCCGTGATGAATCCGATCTCTTTAACATACTCGATAAAAGAAATGCCAATACTTTTTAAAAGACGTTAGTAAGATAATCGAATTTTGAGGCAGTTTCAATCTTCAATTTTTCCGATAGAGTTAGTCGTTACTCAAGTTTGGTGTATCGATCGAATCAAAATATGTATTCTTATGTTGCAAGTCGATATATTCTTCCTGCCCTACAAAAAAATAGAAATCGGCAACGAAACTATAGTTTACTTTATTCATGAGTTCAACAGCTTCTGGCAAACGCATTACTTTTTGCATTGCTTCTTCGGACTCATACAATGTTTCAAAAATGAGCTGAACTCCACTCTGATCTTGATCTTTTTCAAATATCTTTGTGACGTTTGTTTGAATTACTCCAGGAAACTCATGGATTTTTGGAAAAATGCTTTCATAAAAAGCTAGGAAGCGATTCGGATCTGCTATATTCCGAAATAAGGTCATTGTTTTAATCATCATGTTTCCCTCACAAAATTTGGTAAAGTCTTATGCAGTAGAAACTAATTTCCCTCAATACGTAAAAAATAGAATTATATAGTATTTTATATTAATTTATGGGCACTCGTCTACTATTCTAATCGAAATATTTGGCTTTTTATAGTGAAATTTGAAAAAAGAAGCGTTGTCTAAAACAAAGCTTCTTTTTTCTTTATGGGTTGAGCATGTTTTGGACATAACCGAGAATCACCAGCTTGGCGGTAGATAACTTGGTTATATCAACTTAGTTAAAATGCAATTGTTCAGGCTGCAGTGTAACAACAGGAAGAGAAAAAACGGCAAATAATCTGAATTGATTATCTCGTATGAAGTGTTGTTGTTATACATGTCAGTTTACATACTGACGGTCTGTATATAACAAGTTGTCTTTATGTGTTAGGAGATGGGGAGGGTAAAATGAAAGTTTGGTTATTTATTCATTTACAACCAGTATTTTGTGGTTATTTTTACTAATTCCTTTACATAAGAAAATGATAAGATTAAGCGTTCAGCCTCTGGAAGGAAACAAATATCAGAAAACATCTCAACTCTGGGCTGTTTTTGGAACAATTGCTACCATACTGCCTCTTGTTATTTTGTATTTGATGATAGCAAAGCCGTTTAAATAAGTAAAAGCATTGTCTGAGACAATGCTTTTACTTATTTAATATAATTTCCTAACTTACTTTCTATCGCAACAGAAACCGCACCAGAACCTCCTAAAATATAACCCTTTTGGAACTCGCCTTGTTTACTGGAAACAAAAGTTTCTGTCTCTGTCGGCAAGACCGATGGTTTGGTTAACAAAATAGGAGAAGCAGTATAAGCAGCAAGAGGTCCGCCAGACAGGGCATCAGGAAATGATGTTCCATCTGCGAATACAAGTGATGTTGCACTCATATTAAACTGCTTTGCAATGTTGACTGCAGTTTCAAAGCGATTGATGCCGCCGATTCGAGTAACTGTCCCATACGTTTGTAAGTAATTTTGGACATTATCCGAAACGACACCTGACCCGCCGACGATATAATAATTTTTTATTTCTGGGTGTGATTGGATGAATGCTTGAATCTGGGATGGAACAAAATCAGTTTTCACAAGTAGAATAGGCCATCCTTTTTGTGCTGCAACACTCGATGCTGCTAATGCATCCGGGAAGTTCAATCCGCTGGCAATAAATGCGGTATCGGTATTTGTCCCCGAAACTGTTTGTTCTGCTGTTATCGCTGCACCTTCATAACGATCTGCTCCAGCAATACGTTGGACAGTACTAATACCAAGTGCTTTCAACTGATTTTCCACATTTACGGAAACGGCTCCTGTCCCACCAAGGATGATGGCTTTTGTAGGTTTACGACGTTGGATTTCCGCTTGCGTTTCGGTTCGCAGACCATTTGGATCTGTGAGCAAAATGGGAGATTTCGTTTTTGCTGCGATTGTTCCACCAGCGAGTGCATCTGCAAATAAATCGCCACGGGCAATAATCACCGTATCAGATGTGTTTCCAAGTGCATCAATTTCTTTGCTTATTTCTGCAGAAGTAGCATAACGGTTTGCACCTGATAAACGCTTTAAGTTGGGGTTTAGAACCGGCGTATTTAAAGCTGTTTTCACAGCAGTACGAATACTTGCCAAGTTATTGTATACATAATCCCCAGGACACAAAGTACCTGGTGTATATTTTGAATCGCGATGTCCTGCAATATTTGGGACATTATAATCAACCTTTGGCACAGAAGGATCCGATATGGTGTAATCCCGTACAAAATCAGATTTACCACTAGGATCAATGCCGTGTATGCTCGATTGATAGGTTAATAGCGTTATTAATGTCGACTTCATATTTGCAGGTAACGGATTCGTCTCATAGTTACCCATTAATGCGATGGCGTAACCGCCCTTATTAAAACCATAAGTACCGGCTCCCACCACATTCGAGGTAAGTACATCATTGTCATTACCTTTTCGACCCTCGTAGATTTTACCATCTGGCCCAATGAGGGCATTATAAGCAATGTCTCCCCAGCCTTTGGTCACAGCATGGTAGTAGTAAATACCACGAATCATCGCTGCTGGATCAGTGGAACTACCGCCTTCCGTATCCGTATGGTGTATAAACAAGTGAGATACGGAATGATATTCTCTCGGCCAAGTTTCTACACCATTTTTAAAGCGAAGTGTCTCATCTGCGCCCCATTGTTGACGAGATACCACATTTGGTTTAGGAGAATCTGCATTTGCTTTGTCACTAATCAATCCCCATAGGGATTGTTTGACAGTTACTTTTTCTCCATCTTCGGAATTTATCACGGTTACTTTAATATCTTTCAAACGCGGTTTGATTTTTTTCTTCCCTTGCAGCTCCACACTGTATTGGACATAAGAGGATTTATCAGTAAAAATCAGATTGCTAAAAGTCTCTTCTTGCTTGGGGTTTGGTCCTGTATCGTTACTTGCAGATGCGTCTATCCAATTAGACCATTTTTCTCCATCCGTAGAAACTCTTACTTTTACATGGATATAACCTTCAGTCTGAGCTCTGTTAGCAGATCGATTTTTCCAATGTAATCCAACAGCATGAAAAGGAAACTTTGTCTTCATTATTGGGGAAAGATAAGTTGCGTTTTGATTATCGTTATCTGGTGTTAGAATGGATTGTTTCCCTTCTGTCTCCATCTTCACATTTTTGCTTTTTCCTTTGGAAAAATCTTTGCTTGTTTGACTTCGAAAATCTTCTGCTTTTATTTTTACAGCAGAAGGTTTCGCCCAACTCGATGGATAAATGGGTAAAGAGACTGCAATTCCTGCCACGATTCCTGTTATAACTAGGTTGCGAATACTAAATATTTTTGGCGGCATGCATGTCCTCCTTAAAGATAAAATGATTGAATGCGGAAAATTACGAAAAGGATAAAAAGTATTTTTTCGGAAATTCGCCGACTGTTTGATCCTATCATATAAAACTATTCATATATCACAATGTTTATGGATTTTTTATGATTAAATTTTGTTTTTTTCTTAAAGGATTGAGGATATTTTGGCAGATAAAATTTCTTAAACAGTAATGGGATTGATAGTAGATGAAAGAAAGCTGAGTGAGGTAGGAGGAAATAATAAAGTGTATTTATAACAGAAGCGGGGTTACATATAATAGAAGGGATTCGGCGGTGTCTGATCAGGCACCGCCGAATTTTTACGAGTTTAGTATATTCTCGTAATTCCAGCGTTATAACCTAGAAGGTATAGCGCTATGGTTAGGAGAACAGACTGCGATCGATAAATGCACACGTATCTGCACCATTGTTTCTACTGTGAATCAATGCCTGTTTCTCGGTGTAGTAGTTTTTAAAAGGCATGTCACGGGAAAACTTAATACCTTGTTCGGGAACATAATCCCCAAAGTATGCAAAAATGATATGGCGATTTTCCATGTTGTGATACCACATGGATTTAATCAGCACAGCACTTGCATCAAACCCCAAAAGTGCGATTGGAGCAGGCTCTTTAAGTGCTTTCTTGTACGCATGCAGGACAATAGAGATTTGCTTTTCACTAGTATCTTCATCAAGGATGGTTGCTTCGCTGAGACCCATATCCATGTCGATCATTTTCAGACTGCACATCTGCTCCCGATATGTTGTGGCAAACTCGCCTTGTACGAGCAGAATAGAAGGCTGCCCGATGAGCTTAGCTGAAAGTTCTGACGGTGAAGGGTTGCGGAGAATATTCACCTTATGTCTCCTCTGATTGTTCCCGATAAGTATCGTTGCGATGACTGCTCTGTATTTATTGATAATATCCTTTTTCTATTTAGCTATCGTTAAATAATTGTAAAGAATCAGCAATTATTTCTTTCTGTTGAATTATTTTATACAATAAAAATGGATCATTTCATTGATCCATTCATGTCGTAGCGAAAGATCGCTGAAAGAGGAGAAATGACAAAAAATCGATACACAGATGAGCTTCGCTTTGCGCAAGATGTAGCTCGAGAAGCTGGAGCTACCATGCTTCGTTACTTTCGCAAAAAAATCGGCTATGCAAACAAAGCTGATGGAACTCCCGTAACGGAAATAGATAAGAAAGTGAACCGGTTTGTAACCAAGATGGTACAAGAAAAGCGTCCTGGCGAAGCTATGATTGGGGTACTGATGGTGAGAAAAGGATCATCGTTTTATGCAATTGTAAAGTGGTCTACGAAGTAATTCATTCTAATTCAATAAAGTTAATAGTGAAAATGATATTGGCAGAGGAAAGTTAAAATAATATAATTATATCTGATAATATATTTTTATACAGAGAAATAGGAACAAAATGAGGATGATTAAAAGCGGCATTGCTTGTTAATTTTAAAAATTTTAAGCTGATTGAATAGATGATAGACAATTGGTAGATCGATCTGAATAGCTGGTCATTATATCGGATTATTTGCAAAATATTACCTGAATCGTTAAAACAAAAATGACTCTCATGATTGTCCTTTAAAATGGAAACGCTCTCTGTATAAAAATGAAATTGTATCATAGCAGCAAAAGTGTTTTTTTTACTTCAAAACTCATAAGGGGATGTGACAATGGCTCAAACGAATGATCAGGTAAAAACACGTAGCATTGCAAGTAACATCTTCAAAGGTTCGGTTGGAAACCTAATCGAATGGTATGATTGGTACGTCTATGCAGCTTTTTCGGTATATTTTTCAGAAGTGTTTTTTCCAAAGGGAGATCCAACAAGCCAACTGCTTAACACATCGGCAATCTTCGCTGTCGGCTTTCTGATGCGTCCATTAGGAAGTTTGTTACTAGGTCGCTACGCTGATCGCCATGGACGTCGTGCTGCATTGACGCTTTCCATTACAGTCATGGCAGGTGGTTCCTTGATTATTGCTTGTACACCTGGTTATGGCACCATTGGCGTGCTGGCTCCCATCATTCTCGTTCTCGCTCGTTTGCTTCAAGGGCTGTCGCTGGGTGGAGAGTATGGAACATCAGCAACCTATCTATCTGAGATGGCTAATAAAGGTCGGCGCGGCTTTTATTCCAGTTTTCAGTATGTAACATTGATTGCTGGACAGTTGGTCGCACTAGGTGTTCAGATTATTTTGCAACAAATGCTCACCGAACCGGAAATGAAGATGTGGGGTTGGCGCATTCCTTTTGTTATCGGAGCAATGGGAGCATTGGCGGTATTGTGGCTTCGTCGTACGATGGACGAATCAGAGCAGTTCTCAAAAATGAGTTCTAAAAACAAAGAGAGTGCTGGAACGATTCGAGCTCTGATGAAGCACCCGAAAGCAGTACTGGTAGTCGTTGGTCTGACACTTGGAGGAACCGTTGCGTTCTATACGTACACGACATATTTACAAAAGTTTATGGTGAATACTGTTGGGCTTCCAAAAGATATTGTCAGCTGGATCAACTTTGCAGCTCTGTTGGTATTTGCTTTGCTCCAACCGCTGGCGGGTTTGCTGTCTGACCGAATTGGACGTCGTCCATTACTGATTGGTTTTGGTATTTTTGGAACGTTACTGACAGTGCCGCTCTTCCTCATTATGGAACATACCAAAAACCCATATGGTGCTTTTCTTCTCATGATGGTTGGTCTAATTATTGTTACTGGTTACACTTCAATCAATGCAATCGTGAAAGCTGAGCTTTTCCCAACAGAAATTCGGGCGCTTGGTGTAGGTTTTCCATACGGAGTAACGGTTGCAATCTTCGGAGGGACAGCAGAGTTCATCGCTCTATGGTTTAAGAGCATAGGGACGGAAAGTGTCTTTTACTACTATGTAGCCGCTTGTATTTTCGTTAGTTTCATCGTTTACTGGCGTATGGGTGAGTCTTCAAAGAGTTCTCATATCGACGCTGAAAAATGATAGCCTGATACGGATTGTATAATACAAGGGACAAAAGGATGTTTCTCTTTTGGTTATAAAAAATTCATAAGAAGCAATGATATTACTTTTCTGATACAGTAATGCGACAGAAGAACCGTTCCGAAATTATTAACTTAAGAAACCTCCTTTCACTCCCCTAACGATTCATTTAAGGAGTGAAAGGGACTTCTTAGTATTTATTTTAGTAAACATTCCATGTTTGGCATAAGTCGAAATTCATTCGTTTTTCATTTCCATTTCGCTTCAGATAAAAGAATACTCCTATTCTTCGTTTAAGTTATAATCTTGAAGGTTAATCGTATTTGCCGCTTGTTCAACCTGATCTATCATTTTTCCAAGAATAAGTTTCTTTCCTGGTAGGTAGGGCAGAAGCCGGATCATTTGGCTGCGGAAAAATATTTGTGTTTTTGATTTGGGAATAAAATCACCGATGAGGTCTAATGCTAACTTTTGATTTTTTTGCACAAAATCTCGCATTTTATTCTCATAACGTGTGAAAGCCAAACGATAATCTACTGATGATGAAGCCAGTTCACCAGCTAGAATATATGCTCCTACAAGTGCCATGCTTGTCCCTTGACCAGAGGCAGGCGATCCACAATAAGCAGCGTCTCCAAGCAGTGCAGTTCTGCCGATGGACCAATGATCCATCTTAATTTGACTCATCGAATCAAAGTAGAAATCTTCTGCACCTTTCATGTGCATGAGAAGTTGGGGAATCTGCCAACCTACACCAGAAAAGGCATCTGCAAGAAGGCTTTTTTGCTGCTCTTTGTCATGGTGATCATAAGATAGCACTGGTGATTTAAAAGCAAAAAAACTTTTGGCTTCAGCCTGTTTTTTTGTACTATAAATACTTACTACTTTGTCGGGAGCATGAAAATAGAGTTCCCATTGATCAAGGTTTAAGTAGTTTGGAATGGTAAAGATAGCAACATAAAATCCGAGATGGTTGATAAACTGTGACTCATCACCAAAGACGAGATTGCGGACGTTGGAATGTAGCCCGTCAGCACCTATCACAAGATCGAATGTTCTTGGTTCACTATGTTCAAAAGTTACTATTATTTCGTCATCTTCTTCTATAATGGAAGAAATAGAATCTCCAAAAACATATTCGACCTCATTTTTCGTATGGTCATAGAAAATATTTGCCAAGTCTCCTCGCATCACTTCTGCATCACCCTCACTGCGAAGATTAAAGATATCAGCAGACATTGTAGCAAGGGGTTTATTTTTCTCGTTTACATAGGTTCCACCGCGCATATTTGTATCGTTTTGCCGTATTTCTTGCATCAATCCCATTTTTTCGATAACTTTTATCGCAACTCCACGAATATCTACTTTATATCCACCGCTGCGAAGAATGGGTGATTTCTCCACAATAGTAGGTTGAAACCCATATTTTTGCAGCCAGTAAGCCAACACAGGACCTGCGATACTAGCACCAGATATAAGAATTTTTTTATTCATTTTATTTCTCTCTCCTTAATTCGAGCATTTGGGGTCGTGTTTTAACATGTTTTGTAATAGTGCTTGTAATCCAAAGTCAAATTCACGATCAGGATCCCAGTTTTTCAGATCAGCAATCGAATGATGGAGGAAAGGGTAGTCTTCTTCCAAAAGTTGATTCCATATCGACATATCAGTAGGTTTGGCTGGAATACTGGTTATGGGTACTGATTCATTGGTGAGTAACTCATGACCGATGATAAAACCTGCCATACTGTTAATCGCATATAGTGCCTGAAGTCCAGATACATTTGCTCGATGGAGAGCAGCCATAAGGCGCTCGAGTATGGATAGGGAAGCTAGTGTACGCAGTGGACGGGTTGCCACTAAAGGCAGTACTCGCGGATGAGCGCGCAGGACATCTCGATAAACATGTGCAAAGTTCCAAAACTCATCATAAGGCGTCATGTCAGCTTTAACCGGATAAGGGACTTCAAGCATTAAGTATTCGATTATGCCATCAAATAATGCATCTTTGTTGTCGATGTGGTTATAAATCGACATAGCTTCTACACCAAGTTCTGTGCCGAGTTTTCTCATGCTAAAACCTTCTAATCCTTCTCTATCAATCAATTCTAGAGCGGATTGCAAAACTTTTTTACGTGAAAGTGATTTCGTTCCTTTACGTTTCATAAAAAACACCTCAACTTACAATGTAAACTTACAACGTATGTTTACATTGTAAGTATGAGAGTGAAAACTGTCAAGAATAATGTTGCATAACTTCTAACCATATTTAAGTGGTCGGAATTTCAATTATTGTGTGGAGAAGGGTGTGGAATCTACCAATGCCTATGGAGACATAGATGAACGATTTTACAATAGTATCGAATCCATGTATCGAAAAGTGATTCAAATGTTAATTGATGCAGATAATAGGAAATGGCATGATTTATTTTGACAACCTGTCAGTGCTGTTGTGGAAAATACAGAGGCTATTGGGTGGGGGTTGAAAATGAATCCTTAAAGGCTCCAAATCATCGAAATTCATTCTGGACCTTCTGTCTGGCGAAAAGCAATATTAATTTCTGCTGATGAAAATGAACTGACACTTATAGAAAAAAAGCTGTCCTGAAAAGGACAACTTTTCATTAGAGTTGAATACTTGCTTCCTCAAGTTGTTTTAAATAGTTGCGAAAGCGGATTTTTGGGTTCAATTCTTCATTTGTAATATGTTCTGTATATTGCTTTGCGCTATCCATGATCTCCTGATCACTAATTTTATTTGCACGGTATTGTGCAAAAGGTGGAAGATAGGTCATTCCTACTAAATTAGCAGATGCTTGAAACGGTTTTGTCAGTTCACTTAGAGAATAGGTGTTATATCCGCCAGCTTGATAAGAATGTTCAGGGGAACCGATAGAAGTCGCAATGACCCATTCTTTTCCGTTCAATTTTGTTCCACCAGGGCCGTGTGCCCAGCCATAAGTAAAGACTTCATCAAACCATTGTTTTAAGAGGGCAGGCGTGCTGTACCAATACAAAGGAAATTGAAAAACAATCCGATCATGAGCAAGAAGTAGTTTTTGTTCGAGTTCTATATCTATTGGTTGATCGCGGTATTTTTCATATAGATCATGAACAGTTACATCAGATATATTCATGACAGCTTCTTTCCATTTTTTATTTATTCGAGAAATATTTAAGTTTGGATGTGTTACAATTACTAAAATTTTCAAGGTATATCTCTCCAATCGATAATTGTTTGTACAAGCAAATATACGGGCAAAATTTTTTACTTTGCTAATTGCCGACTTGCCTCTAATAATTGGTTACTCATCTGATCACCAAGTTCTTTTCCAAGAACAGCAGAATATCGATGATGTAAATCATCCCAGCATGCTTGAATCTTTGGTTGGAATTGTTCTCCTTTTTCTGTTGGGTATAGTTTCGCTAGTTTTCCTTCTGTTTGTCGCTCTACCAAGCCTTTTAAAATAAGTTTATCAATAAAGCGGGTAATAGTGGATGGTGCAACATGCAGTACTTTTCCTAGATCTGTTGATGTAATCCCAGGCTGTTCAATGACGACGAGAACAATAAATGCGTATGTTGGAGATAAGCCAATCGGAGCAAAAGCTTCGTCAGCCATCTTTCCGATTTCACGCGATAAATTTTGCGCTGTAAAATAGAGACAGCCATTTAATAGTTTCTCTATCATAAACTATCCCTTCTCAATCGTTATTTGCTTGCTCAAGCAAATGATAAAGCGAATGGAAACCAAAGTCAATCATTTAATGTATTAGAGGTTGCTGCATAAATAGATTTGAACACCTTAAAGTCGCTTGATGTGTGTGTCCGTGTCTGTTGTTAAAAAAACACAAAGGACGCTCTACCCACACATCTGCGCTTTTGTGGCGAATAATGCAGCAGGTAATATTAGAAATCATGTTGACCGAAAATCAGAAACAGAAGTCATCACAGGAATTATTCCTGTGATCATATGGTGAACGGGGGAATATATCTCCCGTCTATATCCGTAAATCCATATTCTTTTGCCAGATCACCAACTTGGAGTACATTTCCACTTTTTTTCATGATATTTGTATCACTTGCTAGTGCAGCAATAGCTCTACCGATATAATAAGGACTTTCTGTATTTTTCAGGGCTTCTACTTCTTGCCAGTGCTGTTCATTGGTTTGAAATGTTAATAAGACTAATTCTGTTCTCATCCATCCGGGCGATACCGCAATTACAGCAATATTATCTTGTTTTCCTTCTATAGATAAACCATATGCCATCCGTGTCAACGCATTTTTGGCCAGGTCGTAATAAAAGGTGCCGGTATATTTATCATGATCCCAAAAGGTAGTATGCACAATAAGTCCTTGTTTGTTTTCTCGGAGCAGCGGGATAGCAAAATGATTCGTAGCCAATTGTGCTCGTACTCCTGCAGTAAACATCGTATCCCAATGTTTTAATGAGAATTCCCAAAAAGGCTGGTCTTTGGGGTTCGTCCAAAGATCGTGACCTCCCCAAACATTATTTACGAGAACATCAAGTTTCCCTTGTTCTTTTCGAATCCGATTGATTAATGCTTCCGTTTCCGAGTCATTGGTGTGATCACAGCGGACAGCAATTCCTTTTCCGCCGCTTGCCTTTATTTGTTTTACTGTATCATCGATTGTACCTGGCCACCCATTGGTAGATTTTCCTTTGGTGCTCCTTCCCGTAACATATATGGTTGCCCCTGCTTTACCTAATTCAACAGCAATAGCCCTTCCAGCACCTCTGCTTGCCCCTGTTACAAGGGCAACTTTTCCTTCCAGTGTTTTCATGTAATCATCCTTTCGAAATCTGATCATTTTCATCATAATGGAGAAAAGTTGACATCCTATGTCATAATTACAAGAAAAAGATCAAGCTGTTGAAAGGGACGAAAAGGGATGAGAGGAGATCGGTTAGTACGTATTCTTTTATTATTGCAGTCACATGGACAACTGACAGCCAAACAATTGGCAGATAGACTGGAAGTATCCGAAAGAACCATTTATCGAGATATGGAAGCTTTAAGTGCTGCTGGCATACCTATCTTTGCGGAACGGGGGAAAAATGGAGGATGGTCTCTATTAGAAGGATATGAAACGAAATTGACAGGCTTAAAAGAAACAGAGATTTATGCTTTACTTCTTACTCCGTCGTCCCAACTGCTGGATGATTTAGGCTTAACCAACTCATCAAAAGAAGCTAGAGATAAGCTGATTGCTTCTATTCCTTCCTATTTTCGTGAAAACGCAAAGGAAGTTTGGAATCGAATCCATGTGGATACAAGTACATGGAGGGCTCAAAAAGAGCAAATGAATTGTTTTGAAGTACTTAAAGATGCTATCTGGAAAGAAAACAAACTGCAAATAGAATATCAGTTGGCTAATGGAGAGATGAAAGTTTATGTAGTAAAACCACTAGGTCTAGTAGCAAAGGGAAGCAGATGGTATTTTGTTGCGATGAAAGAAGATGATGATATTCGAGTTTTTCGCGTATCACGGATTCAATTGGTAGATTGCATGCAAAAAACATTTGAAAGACCAAAAAATTTTAATCTAGCGGCGTACTGGAAAGCATCGACAAAATCTTTTATTGATAAAATGCCAAGCTATGAAGTTCGGGTGGAAGTCGCACCTGCTATTTTACCAAGAATGACTTTTACGGATCGGTTTGTACAAATAGTAGAAGTTAACGAAGAGGAAAAGAAAAACTGGATTTCTGTTAAACTATCTTTTCAAACAGAAGAAGAAGCAATAGCTTACATATTGGGATTTGCAGATAGCATGAAAGTGATAGAGCCTGAAGTACTGCATGCTAGGATACTTGAGAAAGCAGAAGCAACAGCAGCATTTTATAAACAAGGGAAATAGTTTGAAATTTGTCTTTGAGACATATTAGGTGGCTAGATTGCTGATCATGCAACTGGATGGTAGCTAAGTACTATTAGTAGTAAACCCCTTGTTTCCAATAATAAAGTATCATACGATAACGATGTACTCAGTAATCTAGTGTAAGGGAATTAACTATGTCTATGGCTGGTTACAGTTTTGATGATTCCAAGTACGATCCTCATTTTGAACGAGTAGCAGAAAAGGTGACAATTGTAGAGGGAAGTGTCAGAACTAAACTGAAGCAAGCTGGTAAAAATAGTAACGGCACTCTTTTCACAGACACTCCTACCACTGAGGAAAATGGATATCTAGTCACCAGAATCTCTAGCTTTGCCTCCGGAGCTTCATCAATCCGAGTCGAAATGGAGGTTCGTACACCGCTTAGTGAGCTAAAATAGGGATAAGGCGGCGGTTTAAAAAAGGAAACTCACCAGTCATTTCTCTCTGTATGAGAATCTAATTCTGATTAACATACAGGGAGATATGCTTTATTGATGGTTGTTTTATTGTAATTATTGGTTTCATTTTTACTATATAATGTTTGGAAGAACAATTTGCACAAATCAATGAAAACCTATATCTATTGATTGACGCTCCCATTTTCTAAATTTAAAATAAAAAAGAAATTCGCCTTTCGTCTGGAAATTATGGGGATACTATGCTTCGCAGGACGTCGAAGAAACTCTCCAAAGAAATTGATCAGGACTGGAAAGATCAGCAGGATGTTGATAACTTTTCCGCAGGGAGAAAGCAAGAAATTCAAGAAATTCTACCAATGGTAAAAGATTACCTAAAGAAAGCTAACCCTTCGCAAAAGAGACAACTAGAGAAGATTATCCAAGAGTTGGAAGGACTTGAACGATGGTTCCGCCTTGGACGACGCGCTGGTGAAGTTCGCCAAAAGATGGAAGAATTGAATGGCACAGTGAAGCGGCTGGTGCAACTGCAAAAGACGCTCTCACTCTAAAATTTCTGGATTTGTATGACTGATACTATATGTCATGCACTGGAACACTCTCTAAGAAGGGTGTTCCAAAACAACAAAAAAAACAAGAGGAATGATCCCTTTCATTGATCACTCCTCTTTTTTATTGGAATAACAGCAAGTGAATAAAATGGGACAGAATTATTGAGTTTTATCCTTCCGCCGTTTAACGTGAAAAAGTGCATTATCTAGGATATGTAAGGGATTACAGCGCTGTGCTCTTTTTTTGTTGGTAATAATTTTAGTTCATTTATTCACAAACCTGTCACGGACGGCTCAACTTTATAAAAAAAATGGTTCTATAATTCAATAGTGAAGGTTGTATGTCTTATTTATTAAAAATTATGGTCAAAAGTATTTGGAAAAGGGAGTAGGTGACCAAAAGATGCGATTAAAATCAGTGTACGTGGCGATTTTTCTTACTATGACCTTTTTACTCTCAGGATGTTCGTTAAAAACAGGAGTTCTCAATCCACAAGGACCTGTTGCTCAAGAACAATATGGCTTGATTATGTGGTCAATCGTTTTAATGTCCATTGTATTTATTGCAGTTATCGTGCTTTTTGTGTATATGCTTGTGAAATATCGAGCAAAGTCAACTGATGAAGAATATGTAGAAGTAGACCAAAAAGAAAACAAATGGCTAGAAGTTTTATGGACAGCGATACCTATCGTCATCATTATTGCATTAGCTATTCCTACAGTAAAATCAACGTTTAAGCTAGAAAAATCTCCAAGTCCAAATCAAAAACCTATTACGATACAAGTTACATCTGCTAACTGGAAATGGATATTCAAATATCCGGAGCAAGGAATCGAAACGGTCAACTATGTGAATATTCCTGCAAACGTTCCTGTACGATTTCAATTGAACGCAGTAGGACCGATGAACTCCTTTTGGGTTCCTGAATTAGGCGGTCAAGAGTATACCATGCCGGGAATGACGATGTACCTTTGGCTAGAAGCAGATAAACCCGGAACGTATCTTGGAAAAAGCGCAAATTTCTCTGGGAAAGATTTCACACATATGCAATTTAATGTGCATTCGATGAATCAGTCTCAGTTTGATGCATGGGTTGCAAATGTGAAGAAAACTGCTCCAAAACAGACGACAGAAATGTTTAGAGCTTTGCTGAAACCAGGAGTAGTGAAAGAACAAACGTATTCCTCCTATCCAAATGTTGATGTCAATCGACTGGATGAGAACGGAAATCCGATAGTAGAACCAACAAATCCATCTCATCAGCATGGATCAAAGGATGATGAGAAGATGAACATGGATATGAATTCACATATGAATATGGATCACAAGTAAAGGAGGTAAAACCATGAAAGACTTTTTCTTTAACTTTAAAATGCCAGAACATTTTTTTGTCACCGGCGACCCTCTGATATATGGAGCGGATGTATCGATTGTATTGGTTTCACTAGCGATTCTCTTTGTATTTACGTATTACAAAAAATGGGGCTGGCTCTGGCGTGAATGGCTGACAACGGTCGATCATAAAAAGATTGGCATCTTGTATCTATTAGCATCTTTACTCATGTTATTCCGAGGTGGAGTAGACGCGATTTTAATGCGGATGCAGTTAACTGCTCCAAATTTAAATTTTTTAAATGCAGAGCACTACAATCAGATTTTCACCACGCACGGAACCATTATGATTTTGTTTATGGCAATGCCGTTTATTATTGGTCTAATGAACGTTGCAGTACCATTGCAGATCGGGGCAAGAGACGTTGCTTTTCCAGCATTAAACGCAGTTAGTTTTTGGATGTTTGCAGTTGGATGTTTCTTATTTAATATCTCCTTTGTTATTGGGGGCTCTCCTGATGCTGGATGGACTAGTTATACTCCATTAGCAGGGAATGAACTAGATCCAGGTGTAGGACAAAACTATTATTTATTAGGTTTGCAGATTGCTGGGATCGGTACCTTGTTAACAGGAATTAACTTCTTGGTTACCATTCTCAAAATGCGTGCTCCAGGAATGAAATTGTGGCGGATGCCATTGTTTTCATGGTCAACGCTGATCACTTCCGTCATTATCATCTTTGCGTTTCCAGTACTGACCATTGCTTTAGCACTGCTAACGCTTGATCGGATATTTGGTTTCCACTTCTTTACCCTTGTTGGCGGGGGAAGCCCGATGATGTGGGCGAATCTGTTCTGGATTTGGGGACATCCAGAAGTATACATTGTTATTTTGCCGGCATTTGGTCTGTTCTCCGAAATATTTAGTACATTTGCACGGAAAAAGTTATTTGGTTACAGCGCAATGGTCTACTCCATGCTGGCGATATCAGCATTGAGCTTTTTGGTCTGGGTTCACCACTTTTTCACCATGGGATCAGGACCTTGGGTTAATTCGATTTTCTCAATCTCTACGATGTTGATTGCGATTCCCACTGGTGTGAAGGTATTTAACTGGTTATTTACGCTTTATAAAGGAAGAGTTGAGTTTAAAACGCCAATGCTGTGGGCCTTAGGTTTTATTCCTATCTTCCTAGTTGGCGGGATAACAGGTGTCATGTTGTCTGTAGCTCCTGCTGATTATCAGTATCACAATAGTTATTTTCTCATCAGTCACTTCCATTATGTATTGATCGGTGGAACCGTTTTTGGCTGTATCGCAGGATTGATTTATTATTGGCCAAAAATGTTTGGTTTCTTATTAAATGAACGTTTAGGAAAATGGGCTTTCTGGTGGTTTATTGTTGGATTTAATCTCTGTTTTATTCCCATGTATATTCTTGGTCTCAAAGGTATGACGAGACGTGTATACACTTATCCAGCAGGATTAGGATGGGAATCGTGGAACTTAATCGCGACGATCGGTGCATTTGCGATGGGAATTGGGTTTATCATATTAGTTTGGAATATGATTTATAGCTTCCGCAAAGGAGAAAGAGATACCACTGGAGATCCTTGGAATGGACGTACATTGGAATGGATGACCACATCTCCTGCTGCAGAGTATAACTTCGCTGTTATTCCAAAAGTAAAAGGTTTGGATGCATTCCATCTGATTAAAAAAGAAAGAGCCGAAGGAAAAGAAGAACCGATCGAATTAAAACCGATTCATATGCCGAAAAGTGAAGGTTTCCCTGTATTTATGGCAGGATTTATGTTTATAGCTGGTTTTGGATTTGTGTTTGAATGGTTACAAGTTGGAGCGTTTGGTCTGCTTGGTGCGGTAATTGTTATGATCTGGCGTTCTTTTAATGACTATGACCGTGATTATTATATTCCAGTAGAAGAAGTGAAAAAGACGGAACTAGCAGCAGGAAGGAGGGTGTGAACATGGAAACGACTACCCAAACGAAAGAATATCAACCATTGGAATACAAATCAGAAGAAGGAAGATTAAAGATTTTTGGTTTCTGGATATTTCTCGGTGCGGAGATCGTGCTGTTCTCGACTCTCTTTGCTACGTATTTTGTACTAGTACATCAGACAGCGGGAGGTCCAGCTGGAAAAGATTTGTTTGAGATTCCAATCTTTGCTATGGAGACATTTTTCTTATTGACTAGTAGTTTTACGTGTGGACTAGCTATTTTAGCAATGCGAAAAAGTTCCAAAAAAGGTTACTTGTTCTGGACGATTATCACCTTATTATTGGGACTTGGATTTTTGATCTTAGAGATTAAAGAGTTTATCACACTGGTAGAAATGGGCGCAGGTCCAACAAGGAGCGCATTTCTCTCTTCCTTTTTCACGCTTGTAGGAACACACGGATTACACGTAACACTCGGGATCATATGGATTACAGGAGTGATGATCCAGGTAAGCAAGCGCGGTTTTACGCCTGTAACAGCAAGAAAAATCTTTATGACTGGATTATACTGGCACTTCCTTGATGTAGTCTGGATTTTCCTCTTCAGCACGATTTATTTGTTGGGGGTGGCATAAATGGAACAACATCATAGTGCAAAACCACATATTGTCGGCTACATTTTTTCTTTGGTGCTAACTGTTCTCGCCTTTGTCGACATGTTATACACATCATTGCCTATGTCGATGAAAATAACTGTTCTTTTGGTCTTAGCAGTTTTACAGTTTCTCGTGCAGCTCATCTATTTCATGCACATATGGGAAAGCAAAGAGCGAGTTTATCAAGTGATTAATATCGCATTTGGTGTATTTGTAGCCGTGACAATTGTAGCTGGTTCGATTTGGATTATGTTATACAATACCATGTTAATGTAATGAAACAGGCATGCCTACAAATGAGGCATGCCTGTTTTTTGTTGATGAAAATATGCAAAATACTTAGTTGCTTTATTCGCTCTTGTTGAAATCTTCCCACATCTCCAGTTCAAATTTTATTAGGAAGCTTAAAGCTTGCTCTTCACACTAGGACAGGACGGCTGGCTTGAGCACTTCCTCACACCATTGACGGAAACTGGTAGAGGTGGTGGATTCAGAGGTGCGTGGCTCGGTGTTGTAGAGACCCCCATCAATCGCTACCAGCAAATTAACCAGCCATTGTGCTGATGCCTCAGTCGATCCGTTCTGCATCAGATTGGTTTTGTATGTTTCGCTGGAAACCTGCTGATAGCGGATAGGTCGCTGGAGCACCTCGGACATGATCTGAGCCATTTCATTGTAGGACAGATCCTCGTAGCCAAGGATCGGGATGTAGTCCTGCCCGCTCCAAGAATCGTCCAGCAATAGTCTCGCCGCGACGGCGGCGATATCGCGAGTGGCACAGGTAGGGAGCTTATGATCTCCAGAAATGGGGTAGAAGAACATACCTTGATGCTTGATCGGTTTGATCTGCCAAAGGAGATTTTCCATGAACGCCGGCATCCGCAGCACTCGACAGCTTACACCGGTTTTTTCGATCATCTCATCCATCACTTGTCCTGTCGAATCCGCATATGAGGCTTCCTTGTGGCCCAGTCCTGCAACGTAGATCAAGCGCTTGATGTTCGTCCTTGTGATGGCCTTACACAAAGGACGGGTGAATTTCTGCATGTGGCTATTGAAGCTCGCTGCATTAGGGTTGGGAGGCAGCAACCAAAAAACGGAATCGGTGCCCGTGAACGCCTCGGTGAGGATATCGATGTCAGTCATTGATCCCTGCACTACTTCGACACGCCCGCGAGCCTTCAGGGACAAACGGGAGGGATCACGCGTGATCACACGGATCGGCATGTTGCTATCAAGAACGTTATCAAGTACTTGATGGCCGATCTGTCCGGTAGGAGTGGTGATGACGATCATATATACCACCTCCAAGAAAAAGCGCTATTGACACTGGGTTCTCCAAATTGTGCTTTCATCATTTCTTTCACATCCAACATCCTTTCTTGCATTTTTCCAGTCTTAAATGACTTATCTAAACCTTCAAGATAAAAACATAACAGTGTTGCTTAGACAACACTGTATAATGAATATAAGTTGTTTGAACAATCGGGGGCAATCAGCAAATGGTCTTTATCGTTGTATAGACAACATTCATGCGTTTTTGTTGTCTTTGAGTTTCGAATTTTCATGGTTTTATGTATGCAGTGAAATCCTATGTCATCTTAAATTGAGGAGTGTAGTGGAACATGCCAGTAAACGCAAATGATCCTCGTGTGAAACGCACGCGTCAGTTGTTAATGCAGTCCTTTATGGAGTTGCTTGAACAAAAGAAAAATATTTATTCTATTTCGGTGCAAGACATTACTGATCGAGCGACTGTAAACCGCGCCACATTTTATGCGCACTTCGAAGATAAATATGCATTTCTTGAGTGTTGGATGAGGGGGAAATTTCAGAGGAAACTGAGAGAGTCTTTACCAGATTTCTCAATTTCGGATATTAGTAGCTTGAAAACCCTAATTCTAACTGTTTTCGTTTTTCTTGCTCATAATCGACAATATATGATTCCAGCGAACAGTCAGTTTGAACCGCTGTTAGAAATTGCGATGCAAAAAGAAATTTATCAAATCCTGTTCAAATGGTTGAGTGAAGATTCGAATACTCCTGTTTCGCCTGAGATTGTGGAAACCACGGCCCTTGTCATAAGTTGGGGCATATTGGGGTCAGCTGTACAGTGGAGTCGAAATCCTCAAAATCGCAAGGCAGAAGCGATGGTGAAAGACGTGTTAGTGGTTGTGGCGGCGGGCCTGGCACCCGTAATGGGTGGCTAAACATATAGCCATCAACCTAAAGGAACAGAATGATGGGGAATAAAATAATTAGCATTCATGAGGTATGATATCTGTAACACGAATATTGGTCCCTTTCGTGATATGAATCCTTTCCTGAATGGAGGGATTGATGGCATCTTGTACTTTTTTATTTGATCCAGACGTTTTACAAGATCAAAACTTCTCCAATAATATTACGAGTATCAATGGAGTTAAATCCGTTCATTATTTAATACTTCTGAGTTTTTGTTCGTTTTTATAGAGTGTGAAAGAGCTAAACGCTAAAAACTATATTTTTCCTGTTCCTAAAAAGGGTTGGTTGTTCCATATATATCCTGATATAATGGTAGGAATTAGTTTCGCTCCTTATTAAAATTTTTCAGGAGCGAGTTTTTATATTTTGATCATAGGAGGGATAGAAGTGATGGAGAAGAGTTTAGTAAAAGTAGGATTGCTGGGATTGGGTACGGTTGGAACAGGTGTCTACCGAATTATTCGCGCCCATCAAGAAGATTTATGGAAACAAACCGGATTGCACATAGAAATTCATCGTATTTTTGTGAAAGATCTACATAAGTCGAGAGACATTTCTACCCCTGCAAATATGTTAACTACCAACATAGATGATATTTTATTGGATGATGAAATTGATGTAATTGTGGAAGTAATGGGCGGCATTGAGCCTACTAAAGCATATATATTAACCGCGTTGGAGCAAAACAAACATGTCATCACAGCAAACAAAGATTTGATGGCATTGCATGGCGGAGAGATTTTGCGCAAAGCACAGGAAAATAGCTGTGATGTTTTTTATGAAGCTAGTGTTGCCGGTGGAATCCCGATTTTACGGACACTGGTTGAAGGACTTTCTTCTGATCGTATCAATAAAATGATGGGCATAGTTAATGGTACAACCAACTACATGCTCAGCAAAATGAGTAAAGAAGGCATGGATTACCAAGAGGTATTGGCAGAGGCGCAAGCTTTAGGCTATGCAGAAGCGGATCCAACTGCTGATGTCGAAGGATATGATGCTGCCAGAAAGATGGCAATTCTCTCGACGCTTGGTTTTCGTGTTGCTATGAATTTAGATGAAGTAGATGTAAAAGGAATCAGCAGTGTTACCAAAGAAGACATCGCATATGGGAAATCACTTGGTTATGAATTAAAGCTGCTGGGAATTGCTGAACGCAAAAATAACAAAATTGAAGTGAGTGTACAGCCGACGATGGTGCACAAGTCCCATCCTTTAGCGTCCGTCAATGATGTTTTTAATGCTGTTTATATTTATGGAGATGCAGTGGGGGAAACGATGTTTTATGGACCGGGGGCAGGGGAGTTACCGACCGCTACTTCCGTTGTTTCTGATCTTGTTGCTGTCGTGAAAAATATGAAACTGGGAACCAACGGACTTGGCGTGGTGGCTCCTTATGGGGAAAAGCAGCTCAAATCTGATGAGGAAAAATATTCAAAATATTTTTTACGGATGATCGTTGCTGATCAGCGCGGCGTGTTGGCGAAGGTGACTCAGCTTTTTGCAGATCACAATATCTCTTTTAAACAGATTGTTCAACAGCCCTATAACGGTGGAAAACAAGCAGAAATAATCCTTGTTACCCATACCTCTGCAAAAGCGGATATGGATGAAGTCATCAAAAAGATGGAATATATCGATATGATTTATGAGTTGAAAAGTACCTATCGCTTGGAGGGAGAGAGCAAATGAGCGCTATAACAAAAAGGGAGAAAAAGTTTGGTATTATCGAACGCTATGAACAATTTTTACCTGTAAACGAACAAACACCAAGATTAAGTTTACATGAAGGGGATACTCCTCTCATTCATGCTGCTTCTCTCTCCAAAGAATTGGGTATTAACCTTTATGTCAAATATGAAGGATTAAACCCCACTGGATCGTTTAAAGACCGCGGTATGGTAATGGCTGTTGCCAAAGCAATCGAAGAAGGCAGCAATACGATCATGTGTGCATCCACAGGCAATACTTCAGCTGCCGCTGCTGCATATGCTGCGCGTGCTGGTCTGCGTTGTATTGTGTTGATTCCGAGTGGAAATATTGCCCTTGGTAAGTTAGCACAAGCAATTATTTATGGTGCAGAAGTAATTGCTATTGATGGGAACTTTGATGAGGCATTAAATATTGTGCGTGATATCACCGCTGAAGAGCCAATTACCTTAGTGAATTCCGTTAATCCCTATCGTATTGAAGGACAAAAAACATCTGCATTTGAGATATGCGATGTACTCGATCAAGCACCAGATATTTTAGCAATCCCCGTAGGGAATGCTGGGAATATCACCGCTTACTGGAAAGGCTTTAAGGAATATAAACAAGCAGGCATTATCCATTCTTTACCGCAAATGTACGGTTTCCAAGCAGATGGCTCTGCACCTCTCGTCTATGGTAAAACGATTGAAAATCCAGAAACAGTAGCCACTGCAATTCGTATTGGCAATCCTGCGAGTAAAGAGGGAGCACTGAATGCATTAGAGGAATCCAATGGCTTGATCGATGCAGTAACGGATGAAGAAATCCTCGCTGCTTACCAAAAGCTAGCAAGTACAGAGGGTGTTTTCTGTGAACCGGCATCTGCTGCTTCTATCGCGGGAGTGATGAAACAACGCAAAGCAGGGAAAATCGCCGATAACGCAACAGTAGTCTGTGTCCTCACAGGTAATGGGCTAAAAGATCCAAACAATGCCTTGAACACAATCGCCGAGCAGCCTGAAACAGTCCCGGCTACACGAGAGGCAGTTATGTCGTTGATATCGAAATAGAGAGGGTAAGAAAGAGCATGAGTCAACAGGGAATAACAGTAAAGGTACCAGCAAGCACAGCAAATATGGGGCCAGGTTTTGATTCCGTTGGGATGGCTTTTGGACTCTATACAGTCATTCACATGGAAGTTGCATCAACTACATTGATTCAAGTACATGGAGAACATTTAGCAAAACTTCCAACCGATAAATCAAACCTCCTCTATCAAGTAGCTGCACATTTATATCAGTTGGCAAATTTACCAGTTCCAGAACTGCGAATAGAAGTAAACTCAGAAATCCCTCTTACTCGTGGGTTAGGAAGTAGTGCAGCAGCCATTGTAGGAGCGTTGGTTGCAGCGAACATATTGGCAGATAAACCTTTTACAGATGATGAACTTTTTGCCATTGCTGCAAAATGGGAAGGGCATCCCGATAATGTCGGTGCTTCTTTGTTTGGTGGGATTATTGTTTCTGTCATGCCGGAAGATGTTACCGTACCTATTCCTTACGTTCGTTTGCCTATTCCACCTGCTTTGCGTGTTTTAGCAGTAATCCCAGATTTTTGGCTGTCAACAGACAAAGCTCGATCTGCTTTGCCGGCTGTGTATGAAAAACAAGATGCTGTTTTTACAATAGGACATAGCAGTTTGCTTGTAGCGGCTCTTGCCCAAAATCGATTGGATTTATTAGCGGAAGCAATGAAAGATAAAATTCATCAGCCATACCGTGCTGATCTGGTGCCCGGTTTGTCTGAAATTTTAGCTGACGCTTCTTCGCATGGAGCACTTGGTGCAGCTTTAAGTGGAGCAGGACCAACGATGATTTGTTTTTATGAAACAGAGGAGCAAAGAGAGTCTCTTTCTCGTTTTTTAACTGGAGTAATGGAAAAACATCAAATGGGCTTCCAATTGCTCGATTTGGTGTCAGATATGACAGGTGTGCAGGTTTCTTGATGTTATTGTAGACCAATGTTCCTTGTAAAGGGACATTGGTTTTTTCATTTTGTTTCTTGACTACAATAGGAAGAAAGATTACGTTAAATAAGATCAGCTACGACTGCCTTGGAGGGAACATGGCTGCCTTTGGTGAAGTTTATCTAGACGAAGAAGGAAATGAGATGCATTACTTCGCATCAGATGGTGCATATGCATACTGTCATAATCCTGCTGGTACTGATGCTTTCTCTAAGGGTAGGATTGTGCAGATTGTACGTTTTCGAGAGAATTATGAACTCGTTCGTGGGAAGAAAGCGAGCAATTGCAAAGACTGCATGGGAATGCTTGACTATTTCAATACACACTGAGTAGCTAATCAAAAGACGACGGACATTTTCAAATAATGTCCGTCGTCGATGCTCATTTCTGCACGGAAAACGAGTGAAATTCGAACTTGTCATAACGATGCCGAGAAAAGGAGTATTCAAAGATCGTTCCATTGTCCAGAAATGCTATTTGTTCCACTTCTAACACAGGATCATATTCTTTGCAGTGCAAATATTTTTTATCCATTTCGTTTGGTTTGTCTGCACGTATGATTTTATGAGCACTTTTTATCGTCAGCTGTAATTGTGTTTCAATATAATTGTATATAGAGGCATAGAGAACGGATTCATCCAAACTAGTAATGACGGAAGTAGGCATATATGTTTTTTCGATCACATATGGTGTACCTTCCAAGGAACGCAGACGAATTATTTTGTAGACAGGGCTTCTGTTCTCGATATTTAATCGTGAAGATATGAGTGAATCAGCAAGTTCCACTTTAAATTCTACCACATGACTCTCTACTTTTTGCGATCCTACTGATCTGGTGAGTCCTTTGACGCTTTGACTGTTGATGATATGAAGGCTTTCATTTAAAGAGGATTGGATGACAAATGTTCCATGACCTCGTTTTCGAAAAACAAGCCCTTCACGCACCAATACATCAAAAGCTTTTTTTATTGTCATCCTGCTACAGTCGAATTCTTTACATAGTGTCATTTCATCGGGCATTGGCCGCATAGGATCATATACTTTTCGTTTGATTCGATCTCGCAAGTCATCTGCGATTTGTTGATACTTTTTCATCTCATCACCAAAATTCAATTAGCACTATCCAAAAGTATATACATTTTCACTCTTCAAAACCATTTTTTTGGATAACTTCTTTGAACCAGTGACCACTTTTTTTTACCGTTCGTTTTCGGTCATTAGCTAAGTCGACAGATACAAATCCATAACGGTTTTTGTATGCATTTGTCCATGACCAGTTATCCATAAATGTCCAGAGATGATACCCTCTTACATTGGAACCTTCCTTCAAAGCTCTGTGTACCCAAGTAAGGTGTCCTTTAATAAATTGAATACGGTATTCATCTTGAATTTCTCCATCTCGAATAAAACGTTCTTCGTTCTCCACACCCATTCCATTTTCGGAGATAAAACATTCGATATTGCCGTAGTTATCTCGCAAATTAGTTAGTATGTCATAAATACCTTTCTCATATATCTCCCATCCGCGATGGACATTTAGTTTTCTTCCGGGCATGACATAGTAATCGAAGAAATGCTCAGGCAGAAAAGGAGCCTCTGGATTTGGTAAATTTTCTTTTGCTTTTACACGACGTGGTTGATAATAATTTACACCTAATATATCAACCTTGTTTGCTTTGATGTCCGCTAAATCTTCCTCAGAAGTTATGGGAAGATAATCATGCTCTTTTAACAACTGAATGAGATCAGCTGGCAGTTCTCCTTTTACAGCAGGATCTAAAAAAGAGCGGTTAAAAAACAAATCTGCGATATGTGATGCTTTGAGATCTGCTGGATGACTGCTGCGCGGATAAGATGGTGTTAAATTTAAGACAATGCCAATCTTACCGGTTTGCTTTGTTTCACGATATGCTTTAATTGCTAATGCATTTGACAATATAAGATGGTATGCAACTTGAACCGCCCGTCGAAAATCAACTACATTTGGATAATGAAAGTCATAGAGATACCCGCCCTCTACAGGAACAATTGGTTCGTTATGGGTAAACCACTTGTCAACGATATCTCCAAACAATGCAAAGCAAGTTTTGGTGTAAGAAACATAAGCATCCACCACTTCTCGGTTTTCCCAACCGCCTATTTTTTGCATTTCCCAAGGCATGTCAAAGTGAAAGAGACCGACGAAGGGTACGATATCGTTTTTGCGAAGCGTGGTAATCACTTCGCGGTAAAACGCAACTGCTTCTTGATTGACTTCCCCCGCTCCTTGTGGAATTAAGCGAGACCAAGAGATAGATAAACGGAATGAATTGTGACCGAGTTCCTTCATTAAAGCGATATCTTCTTGATAACGGTGATAGAAATCAGAAGTGACTTCTGGTCCAACTTCATGGAAAAAGCGCCATGGTTCTTGCTCATACCAATGATCCCATATGTTCTTTCCTTTTCCACCCTCTTTTTGTGCTCCTTCTGTCTGGGTTGCAGAAGCAGCAGTACCCCACCAAAAGTCGGCTGGAAACGTTATTTTTTGCATGATTATTCCTCCTAATACAACCTATCTTTCTCCCATTTTTCTTATTGTTTTTTCATTTCTATTACATTTTCTTGTGTTTCTTTTTCCTTCCGTATATTCATGCGATCGATAAATAACAAGAATGGAATCCAGATAACCATAACAATGGCAAAGTTAACAATTTGTAAAATACTGCCGGCAATGGAGTTGGTCGCTAAATAACCACTGATGACAATCGGTACTGTCCATGGAACGGTTACACCAGTTGTCAGCGGCACAAGTCCAGTACTCATGGCAAAGTATGTTACAGTGACAACAACCAATGGCGCTAAAAACCAAGGTACAAGAATAAGCGGGTTCATAACGATCGGCAATCCAAAAATAATCGGTTCATTAACATTGAAAATACCAGGTCCAACACCAACTTTTGCAACTTGTTTCATTTGTTTACTCTTGGCAAAGATTAAAATAGAAACGATTACAGCCAAAGTCATTCCCGTTCCGCCCATACCTACAGTAAAAATGTCCATAAATGATTTTGTAACAACATGTGGAAGTGCTTGATGGTGATTGAGTTTATCTAAATTATCCAAAGCGAGGGTATTCCAAATAGGATCCATCACCGAATTTACAATGATTTGCCCATGCAGACCAAAGAACCAAAGAATTTGAATGAAGAAGATTGCAATCAATGTAGCTGGTAAACTGCCGCCAAGTCCTACGAGCGGAGCTTGCAACAAGGTATAAATAAAGTCATGAATATTGCCGTATGGAGTGAATTGAAAAACAATATTGACGATGAGGAACACCATTAAAGTTACAATTGCTGGAATCAAGGAAGCAAAAGATTTGGAAACTGCTTCCGGAACTCCTTGAGGCATCTTGATTGTCCAATTTTTTTGGACAAGTCTTCGATAGATTTCGATTGCTAGAAAACCAACTAACATTCCAACAAACATCCCTTTCGCACCAAGACGATCGAGAGGGATAACTTCTTCAACAACGGTTTTGTTTTCCAAAACGGTTGTGAATGGTGTGACGATTAGAAAGGAGGAAACGGCTACCACTGCTCCAAATACAGCCTCTACATTGTATGATTTTGATAAATAATATCCTATACCAAAGACAACAAATAGCGTCATGATGCTCATCGTCGCCTGAGAAGCAGGGCCTAGTAGCTTTTGTAACTCACTTACCCCGTTTTCATTTATAAAGTTTTTTAGAAAAGGAAGATTGGCGATAACTACCGCAATTGAACCAAAAACGGTCAAAGGCAGACTGAGCAAGAAAGCATTACGAAGAACAGTTAAATAACGATTGTTATTTAATTTTCCAGCAACAGGCAACAAGAAGCGATTCATCCAATTCATTACTGCGTTCATTTCCCCACATCCTTATCTACTCTCAAATATGTGAACTAACTCTTTAATCATCTCTTTCATGGTAATAGTAGACATGAGATGATCTTCTGCATGCATGAGTAATAAAGAAAAATCAGTTCCTTCTCCCGCGGCTTCTTTTTGGATCAGATGCCCATGTGTTTGGTTTGCCTCTGATAGCATCTGTTCTGCCTCTTTTAACAGTTCTTTTCCTTTTCCATAATTTTTTTCTCTACATTCTCGAAGTGCCATGATTAGATTACTTCGGGCATTTCCGCTATGGTAAATCATCTGCATTGCAGTAATTTCTATCGATTTTGCTGCTTGGAGTGTATCGGGTTGTTGTTTTTCCATGTTTTATGCCTCCATTAGTTGAATCGCTTGCTCCAATGCCGTTTTTCCATCTGCTAAACCATAAGCTCTCATATCGATTACATCTAAATTAATCCCATGTTTTTGAGCAGCAGCAGCAAGCGATTCTTTTAAAAAGCGCATTTGCGGACCGATTAACACGACATCGGCCTTTTCCATTTCAGCTTCCGCTTGGTCCTGTCCAACAGCCCATATTTCTGCATCAAAGCCAATTTGTTTTGCATATTCTCTCATTTTGGCAACCAAGATGCTGGTAGACATTCCAGAACTGCATGCTAGTAATATTTTTTTCATGGTGATTCACTCCTTTTTGATAAAGCGCTTACATTTCCTGAATCTGATTATATATACTTTATGTTTAAAAGTATATACTTTTATTATAAAAATATATTATATTTGTTATTGAGAAGATGCCAGGCCTTTCATTCCAAGCACTCAATACAAGGAGGCGAATTTTGGATGACACGTTATGCAATCGGTATTGATCTAGGTGGAACACAAATGCGAGCAGCTGTCATTGACAGTATGGGTAACATTATCGATGAGTCCAACGCACAGACAGAGGCTGACAAGGGTTCACAATATGTAATAAGCAAGATGAAGCAAATGATTACAAATTTACTCCAAAATCATTCTGTTATTGGTATAGGGATAGGATGTCCTGGTCCATTATATGATGGCGTAATATATTCTCCGCCAAATTTACCAGGGTGGGATGGTGTTGCATTAAGAGATATTGTGCATCAGTCGTTTATGTTGCCGGTTTATTTAGATAATGATGCAAATGTAGCAGCACTAGCAGAAGCATGTTTTGGTGCAGGGAGGGAAGCTGATACCGTTTTTTATTTGACGGTAAGTACAGGGATAGGCGGCGGATATGTAGTAGATCGTCAGCTAATCCGAGGTGCAATGAATTGTACTGGGGAAGTGGGCCATATCATGCTTCCTAATGTATATGCTTCCGAAGCGGCTACATTTGAAGAGCTCGCAAGTGGTACGGCGATCGCAAAACAAGCGCAAAAACTTTGCAATTGGAATGTAACTGCAAAAGAAATATTTAAACTTGCAGAACAAGGAAATGAAAGCGCTTTACAAATTGTACAAGAAAACAAGCATTATCTCTCTATTGGACTAGCTGCGATTATTCAATCCTTTAATCCGCATCATATCGTTTTGGGTGGTGGAGTAATGAATTCATATGAACATAAATTATCTGATCTTATTATTGCCACAGATGAGTTTGTGTACCCATGGCTTCGAGGAAAGACCAAAATCACATTGGCACAATTGGGTTCCAAAGCTGGTGTGATAGGAGCTGCACAATTAACTGGTATTTACTCATAAAAATTATATAGAAAAATATTCGTTTATTAAATGTGGAATTGAACATCTTGGGAGGAAAACATCATGAAAACATATCCAATTTTTTTGCTGCCTGTATTCAAAGAACGCATTTGGGGTGGCACTGCGATCCGAGATGTATTTGCTTATGATATAAAAGGTGAGCATATTGGTGAATGCTGGGGAATCTCAGCTCATCCGCATGGACAAAGCATTGTAAAAAATGGTATATATCAAGGAAAATTATTAGGTGATCTATGGGAGAAGCACCAAGAACTGTTTGGCAATCAGCAAGCGGCATCATTTCCGCTCATGACAAAAATATTGGATGCAAAGATGGATCTTTCGATACAAGTACATCCAGATGATAAGTATGCTGACAGGTATGAAAACGGTGCTAATGGGAAAACAGAATGCTGGTATGTAATCGATTGCAAAGAAGGAGCAGAGATTATTTATGGACATCAAGCAGATAGTAAAGAAAACTGGATAGAGCAGCTGGAACACGAGCAATACGAGCAATTGTGGAAAAAAAAGGTCGTACATCCCGGCGATTTCTTTTATGTACCGAGTGGTACCATTCATGCACTAGGAGCAGGAACACTTATATTAGAAACGCAACAAAACTCGGATTTAACTTATCGTATATATGATTATGAACGCACTGACTCATCTGGTGTAAATCGTGAGTTGCATCGACAACAAGCACTAGATGTAATGACATTTCCTCATGTGGATTATCGAGTGGAACCGAAAGTATTTATGCATGGAGCAGCTCAGATCATCCGTTATATAACGAATGAGTTTTTTACCGTAGAAAAATGGATAATAACAGACAGGACAAGCTTTGAGCAGGAAGATAATTTTTTATTGCTCAGTATTGTCGCAGGTCAAGGTATACTTCATACAACGGACGAGAATTATCCTTATCGCAAAGGTGATTTTATTGTGTTACCTGCAAATCTGGGCAGTTATCAGATAGATGGACAAGCAGAAATCATTGTAGCCTATCAATGAAAGAAAGAACAAAAGACTAGAAGGGAACAAATGCAAATGGATACGGTGAAATTAGCAGATGATTTATCTTTTTCTCGGATCATTCATGGGTTGTGGCGCTTAGCAGATTGGGGATTTACCAAAAATGAGTTATTGGATTTAATTCATTTCTGTTTCGATCAAGGGATAACAACTTTTGATCATGCTGATATATATGGAAACTACACATGTGAAGGCTTATTTGGGGATGCATTGGCTTTGCAGCCTGAACTTCGGGCTAAAATTCAATTAGTGACCAAATGTGGGATTGTATTGCCATCAGCACATCGACCGCACCATTTGTCGCATCATTATAATACAAGTAAAGAACATATTCTTATTAGTGTAGACCAGTCATTGAAAAATTTACGAACTGATTATCTCGATCTGCTCTTGATTCATCGCCCTGATCCTTTTATGAATCCTGAAGAAGTAGCCGAGGCTTTTGATGAACTGTACGAAGCAGGCAAAGTGCGCTATTTTGGTGTTTCCAACTTTAAATCGGATGACTTTGAGATGTTGGCGTCTTTTGTAAAACAACCATTGGTTACGAATCAATTGGAGTTGTCTGCTTATCAATTAGAAAACTTTCAAGATGGAACACTGCAAAAGTGTATGAAATATCGTATTTCTCCAATGGCATGGTCACCGCTTGCTGGAGGACAGATATTCCATGCGAAAGAAGAAAAGGCTGCTCGATTGCGCCATACCTTGCAACAAGTACAGGCAGAGCTTGGGGCGAATGGGATGGATGAAGTATTGTATGCTTGGCTTTTGCTTCATCCCGCGAAGATCATGCCCATCGTAGGTTCTGGTCAAAAACATCGTATTCAAGCTGCTATCGATGCAACAAAACTTACGATGACAAGAGAACAATGGTTTGCTATTTACCAAAGTTCGATGGGACACGATGTGCCTTAAAACCAATTTTAAGATGGATTGTTCCAAAAATAAATCACATAAATAATAAGCCAGATAACTGCCCATGCAATATACTTTTGCTTCAAATTCCATGTAGGAAGCACATATTTTCCAATTAACCAAGATACAAGAGTGACGAGCAAAAATCGACCAAACCGTGCTGGAATGCTGGCAATAAAAAACATCGGAAAAGAGATTCCTGCATCGGAAGCGGTAATCGCGTATATTTTATAAGGAATACCTTTTGTTGGACCTAAAATCATGGAGATTAACCCATCATTAGACATACTGTTTTTTACTTCCTGCATCTTTATCAAATCAATCGAAGGAACTTTTTCAACGATATACTTACTAGTTGATGGATCATATGCACCCCAGTAGAACATGATTGTTCCGCCAATCAGTGCGCCTAATAAAGCATAACAACAAGCAATAACAGCCTTTTTTCCACTTTTTAAGGCAATAGCAGAGAGGAGAACATCTGGGATAATAAAGAAAAGGGTTGCTTCAGCGAAGCCCCAACTGAGACTGGCGATCATCATTCCCATGGATGAAAATCCCCCTTACTTGCTAGTTCAGTCATTCGTTTGTTTAGTTCATTCATAAATTCTTTTTTACTTGCTCTCCAATAGAAAGCATCCCCTACATATACGTTGCAGTTAAAGGGAACTAGAATATATTCCCCTTTGGGCAATGCCTTTCCTAGTCCATGCATAAAGGTAGGATAAATAGGGACATCCGGGCAGCCTCTTGCAAGATGGAATATTCCTGATTTGTAGTTTTGTAATTTTTCAGGTTCCCCACGACTGCCTTCCGGATACAAGATGACAATATCTCCATTGTTAAGCGCTTGATGGACATCAGCAAATAAATCATCCACTTTTTTGGCACCAGTGCGTTGAATGGGAAGAATATGCATGATATGTAAAGAAAACCAAGCCAAGAGTTTATTTTTTAAAAAGTAATCAGCAGCAGCAACTGGTCGTATGCGATTTGTTAATGTGAGTGGAAATAAAGTCATCAACACTAATGTATCCAGATGGGAATTATGATTTGCGACGATAATAGCCGGCCCTTTTTTTGGTAAACGAAATCGATACTTCCCACTGATTCCGAGAATGATAAGGACTAATGGACGTATGAGTAATAGCGAAAACAAGATACGTATGACATTCATTAGAAAAGGCAGTATTCCTATGATACTTCCAGTCCCCCCTTTCCTTAGAAATAAAAGTATCGAATAAAATGAAAAAACATCGGAGCAGTAAAAGTCAGACTATCAATGCGATCCAAGATCCCACCATGTCCAGGAATGGTATTTCCACTATCTTTCACCCCGATATCCCGTTTCAAAGCAGATATGTTCACATCACCGATAAATCCGCCGATTCCGATGATCAAGCCTGAAAAGAGAACATACAAGGGAGTTAATGGAGTCAAAAATGGCGCCAGTAAAAAAGCAAGTCCAACAGTAGTAGTTACACCGCCGATTAAACCTTCCCAAGTTTTATTAGGGCTTACTTTCGGTACTACTTTGTGTTTACCGAGCAATTTACCCCATAAATATTGAGCGACGTCATTTCCTTGGGTTAACACAACCAAATACAAGATCAGACCTGCTCCGCCCGCTTCTGCTGTCTTTTCAGACGAAAGAACGAGGAGATAGGATATATGGCTTAAACCAAAAAGCATCATCATCATTCCCCAATGAATGGAACCCACAGAACGTAAAAATCCCTTATTCTCACCAATAAAAATAAGAACTAGCGGGATGAGCAAAAACATATATACAGGAATGAAGATAATAAACATTCCATACCACTTCATAAAAATCCAGAAAAACTGCACAGGGATGGATAAATAAGCAAAAAACAATACTAATCGATGTGCTCGATTTGTTGGGATTAGAGTAAAATATTCTTTGAGTGCTAAGAAACTTAAGAAGGCAAAAAATAAAATAGAAATATTGCGATTGATGAGAATAGCGATAGAGAAGAGAATTACCATCATCCACCAAGACTTAATTCGAAGAATGAGTTCATCAAAATTAGTATTTGGTTTCATTTTTGTCAGTAGGAAAGTGATAATACTCGCAATTACAAGTACAGCAAAAATACCAATAAAGACAACCAACAAACCGTGCGGGATGTTGTTCAATGTCTTGCCTCCTTTAATGCATGTACAATGCGGAAATAAATGTTCCATACCATGAGAAGATTAATCACCATCAATACAATGCTTGTCCAAACTCCAGCAGTTACCCCGCAAGCAAAAATAATCGCTAATATACCAAACACAAATGCACGATCACTTTTCCCCATTGGACCATCATAACGGCGTGATGCCCCAACCACAGCACCCATAACACCAGTCATTTCACTGAACATTGCCAGAAAGATGGCAGTGAGGACAAGGGGGGTGGATATATTTGCAAGAAAAGCAAAAGGAAGGTATATCGCCGTATCGGAAATAACATCACCAAGTTCATTGAGAAAGTTACCTAGTGCAGATTTCATGTTATGTTCTCTCGCTAACATCCCGTCTATTGCATTTAAAGCCATACGGATAAACAAGATGATAGGTACGATTACAAAAATAGCTGGATGTGAGGAAAAAACGTAGACGATAAATCCAGTTACAATGGATACTAGCATAGCAAAAATAGTAACTTGATTTGCGGATACTCCAGCATGCGCCAATTTTTGCACAAGTGGTCGAAGTAGATTTTGAAACTTTGGTTTTAATTCATAAATGCTTATCATTGCACCCCTCTTTTATTACTTTTTTCGCTTTCTTATTCATAATAGCATAAAAACATGCTATTAATGAAAAGAGTATGCATTGTTCAAATAAACAGATAGAAAGGGAAAGAAAATGAAAGTAATGGAGAAATATTCGAATGTTTCATGGTTGCCAACGCCAAATCAAGTCAAGGAAACACTGACAACTACACTTCCGCCAATAGAAGAAGTCACAACTGTTTTTGGGGTGGTTACCTATCAGAAAAAAATACTTGTTGCAAATTTATTTCGAGGATGGGATTTGCCAGGCGGTCATAGGGAAAAGGGAGAGAGTTTGGAAGAAACACTCGCAAGAGAAATCATGGAAGAGACAAGAGTTTGCATAAAAAATCCATTGTTAATTGGTTATCAACAAATGGAGATATTCACTCCAAAACCGGATGGATACAAATATCCTCATCCCATTAGTTATCAAGTTCATTACCAAGCAGAGGTGGAGAAAATATGTGATTTCATTGGGAATGAAGAGACATTTGGAAGAGATTTTTTTACATATACACAGATAGCAAAGCTGCCGAATTTACAAATGCGATTGCATTTCATCCGCTATGCATTATCCCGTTTTGAATAAAAAAACCCTCTGAAGAGAGGGTTT